>CAIYHO010000286.1 GCA_903925955.1 uncultured Chloroflexota bacterium | reverse complement strand
GGCAAAGACAAGCGCCCGTATACCCGCGCCGTCGATTCCCAGAAGTGCTTGCGTGTAGCCGGGAAGCACAACGACCTCGACGAGGTGGGGCGCGACGGCATGCACCACACCTTCTTCGAGATGCTGGGCAACTGGAGCTTTGGCGACTACTTCAAGCGTGAGGCCATCCACTGGGCCTGGGACTTCCTCACGAAGGACCTGCAGATCCCGGCGGATCGGCTGGCGGCCACCGTCTACTCCACTGACGACTTCGCGCACGCAGTCTGGAAGGACGAGATCGGCTTGCCGCCGGAGCGTCTGGTGCGCTGGGGAAACTTCCCGGAGGGCGACGAGGCCAACTGGTGGCGCATGGGCGATGTTGGCCCTTGTGGCCCGTGCTCAGAACTGCACTACGACCGTGGGGCCCACCTCTCTGAGGGGCCGGAGTGCGTTCCGGACCACAGCGAGCACTGTCCGCGGTGGCTTGAGGTCTGGAACCTCGTGTTCATGGAGTACGAGCTCCACGCGGACAAGAGCCTGACGCCGTTGCCCGCGCCTGGTGTGGACACGGGGATGGGCCTTGAGCGCATCGCCAGCGTGGTCCAGGGCGTCCGCAGCAACTACGACACGGACCTGTTCGCCCCCATCCACGCCAAGATGCGCGAGTTGCTGGGCTCCGACCCGGACGAGTTTGAGGCTAGCCGCTTCTCCTACCAGGTGATCGCGGATCACTCGCGGGCAGTCACCTTCCTGGCTGCTGACGGTGTGCAGCCAGCCAACGAGGGCCGCGGCTACGTGATGCGCCGCATCGTGCGCCGCGCCATCCGCCATGGGCGCCTGCTGGGCCGCCACGAGCCGTTCCTGGGCGAGACCGCCAAGGTGGTCATCGACACGATGTCCGATGCCTACCCGCACCTGCGGGAGCGCCGTGACGAGGTCCTCGGGATCATCGAGATTGAGGAGCGCAAGTTCAGCCGCACCCTCGAGGCCGGGATGGGGCTGCTTGAAGAGGCGCTGATCCCGCTGACATCGAGCGAGCGCGTCGTCGGCCGTCAGGCCGAGAAGCTCCCCGCGGACGCCCCCGTCCTGCCGGGCGCCGTTGCGTTCAAGCTGCACGACACGTTTGGCTTTCCCATCGACCTGACGGTTGAACTGGCAGCCGAGTACGGGGTGCGGACGGACCTCCCTGGCTTCCAGGACGCATTGGCGGAGCAGCGTTCGCGGAGCCGCGCCAACACCAAGTCTGGGCTGACCCAGGCAAATCTGGCCGCTTCGCGCTACGCCGAGATCCTCGCCCGGACTGCGCCCACCGAGTTTGTGGGCTACGACACAACGATGGCCGAGGGCCGCGTGGTGGCGATCCTGCGCGACGGGACCGAGTACGAGGCGCTGGAGGCTGTCGGCGAGATCGAGGGCCGCGCCGAGCCCGGCGCCCGCGTTGAGTTGGTCATCGACAAGACACCCTTCTACGCCGAGAGCGGCGGCCAGATCGCCGATGCCGGCGTCATCCGCTCGGCCAACGGCTCCGTGCTTGTCGAGGTAGACGACGTCCAGCGTGTCGCCGGGACGCAGTCGGGCGGCCTCACGGTGCATCGCGGTGTGCTCCGGGGCGCGGTGTCGCTTGGCGACGCCGTCCGCGGCGAGGTGGACGCTGATCGACGCGCCCACACGATGCGCAACCACACAGGAACCCACCTGCTGCACCGCGCGCTGCGCAACGTGGTGGGGGAGCGGGCCCGCCAGGCGGGGTCCCTTGTGACACCGGACTACCTGCGCTTTGACTTTCCCTTTGAGCGCGGGCTCACCGAAGACGAGAAGCACGGCATCGAGCGCCAGGTCCGCCAGACCGTCCGGGAGGACCGCAAGGTTCACGTGGAGTGGATGACGATGGCCGAGGCCCAGGCCGC
>CAIYHO010000285.1 GCA_903925955.1 uncultured Chloroflexota bacterium | reverse complement strand
ATGCGCGGCAGGACGGTGATGTCGGGGACGGTGATGGCCGGCATGGCGGGGACGCCTCCTGCTGGGTGGTTGCGTGTGCAACTATCGCATGCTGAGGACGACAGCGTCAACGGGCGGCCGGCCGGATCGTGGGTGGATACCCTGTGGACGTGACTGGCACCCCCATCGACGACCTGCTGCACGGTCTTCGGCGCGCCATCCGGGGCGAGGTCCGGGGCGACGTGGGCGCGCGGGCGCTCTACGCCTCGGACGCGTCGAACTACCGGGTGCTGCCGGCCGCGATTGCTGTGCCCGAGACGCCAGACGAGCTGGCGGCCGTTGTCTCACTGGCGGCAGAACACGGCGTGCCCCTCACCATGCGCGGCGCCGGGACCAGCCTTGCGGGCAACGCGATGGGCCCGGGGCTCGTGGTGATCGCGGGGCGAAACCTTGCCGGGATCCTTGACCTGGATCCGCAGGCCCGGGTGGTCACCGCCCTCCCGGGCACCGCGGTGGACGCGATCAACCGCGCCGCCGCTCCCCACGGGCTGCGCGTGGGCCCGGACCCGTCCACGCACAGCCGGTGCACCGTGGCCGGGATGGCCGGCAACAACGCCTGCGGCTCGCACTCGGTGCGCTGGGGGACCACCGCCGAGAACACGCTGGGGCTCGAGGTGATCACCGCCGATGGCGTCCGCCGCCGGATTGGCGGGCTCGCCCCAACGGCGCCGGGTGCGCTCGAAGGTGCGGGCCCCGAGATCGACCGCCGCATGGCCGCGCTCACGGCTCGCCACGGCGACCGCATCCGTGCCGAGCTCCCGCCCTGGCCCCGCCGCGTGAGCGGCTATGCGCTGGACTGGCTGCTGCCAGAGCACGGCGGTGACGTGGCCAGATCCCTCGTGGGCACCGAGGGCACCTGCGCAGTGATCTCCGCGGTTGCCCTGCGGCTGGTCGCCGTGCCCAAGGCGCGCGGGCTGCTGGTCCTCGCCTTCGCCGACGATATTGCCGCGGCAACCGCCGTTCCGCCCCTGCTCGCGGAAGCGCCACTGACGGTTGAGAGCCTCACCGCCGATCTCCTTGCCGCAGGCTCCGGTGTTGGTGATGCCGGTACCGCAATTGCGCAGCGTCTCGGCCTGCCAAACGCCGGCGCCTGGCTGCTGGTGGAGGCCGCCGGCGACACGGCCGCCGAGATGCAGGACCACGCACGGCGCCTCGCTGCTGCCATCGGCACGGTGCCCGGCCGACCGGACGCGATCCTTGTTGAGGACGCAGGCGCCATGGCCGCGCTCTGGCGGCTCCGTGAGGACGGCGCCGGGCGGAGTTCCCGCCTTGCCGACGGGACGCCGGCGTGGCCCGGTTTTGAGGACGCGGCGGTGCCGCCGGTCAGGCTTGCCGCGTATCTGGGCGACCTGCGCGCGCTCCTGCGCAACCATGATCTCCGCGGCATCACCTATGGCCACTTTGGTGAGGGCTGCATTCACCTGCGCGTGGGCTTTGGCTTGGATCGCGCGGGCGGTGCCGGGCGCCTAGCGGGCTTTATGACCGCCGCCGCCGATCTTGTGGTCAGCCACGGCGGCACGCTCAGCGGCGAGCACGGTGACGGCCGGGCTCGGGGCTCGCTGCTGGACCGTCAGTTCTCGCCCGGGCTGATCAGCGCGTTCCGGGACTTCAAGGCCGCCTGGGATCCCTCGGGTCTGCTCAACCCCGGGATCATCGTGGACCCGGCGCCGCTGGACGCGGACCTCCGCCGACCGCGGCCCACCACGCTGGACTTGACGCCATCCCTTGCGCATCACGATGACCACGGCGATGCCCGGGCCGGGCTAGAGCGCTGCATCGGCGTTGGCCGCTGCGTCTCCACCGAGGGCACGGCCGCCATGTGTCCCAGCTACCGCGCCACCGGCCAGGAACAGCACTCCACGCGCGGCCGGGCGAGGCTGCTCCAGGAGATGGCCGCGGGCGTCCTGGCAACGGACGGCTGGGCCTCGGCCGACATCCGTGACGCGCTGGACCTCTGCCTCGCCTGTCGCGCCTGCCTGACGGACTGCCCTACAGGCGTGGATATGGCGACGTGGAAGTCCGAGTTCCTGGACCACCACTACCGCGGCAAGGCACGGCCGCGCGCCCACTACTCGCTAGGGCGGCTGCCGCAGTGGCTACGGCTTGTGCGGCGCATCCCGGGGGGTCCGCGGCTGGCCAACGCCATCACGGGCTTCGGCCCCACCCGCGCTCTGGCTGCGCGCATAGGCGGGATCAGCCGCGAGATTGGCATTCCCAAGCTGGCGCCCCGGACCCTGGTCCAGATTGCCCGGCAACGGCCCGGGCCGGTGGCGCCGATGCCCAAGGGCCGCGTCATCCTCTGGCCCGACACGTTTACCAATCATCTGGACCCGGGGGTTGGCGTGGCCGCGCTGCGCGTGCTGGAGGCGGCAGGCCTTGACCCGGTGATCCCTGACGGTGACGTCTGCTGCGGCCTGACCTGGTTCACCACCGGCCAACTGGACGGGGCTCGGGAGGTGTTGCGCAGGACGCTGGCGACCGATGGCCTTGCCGGCGACGAGCCGGTGCTGGTCCTGGAGCCCTCCTGCGCCGCGATGCTCCGGCGCGATCTGCCGGAGCTGCTGCCCGACGATCCGCGCGCGTTGTCGGTGGCCCGACGAGTGGTGACGCTGGCCGAGCTGCTCGAGCGGGTTGGATGGACGCCGCCCACGCGATCGCCCGCCACCCGCCTTATCTTCCAGCCGCACTGCCATCAGCAGTCGGTGCTCGGTCTGGACGCCGACAGGCGCCTCCTCCGGGCGGCAGGGATCGACGCTGCGCCCGAGCTTGCAGGCTGTTGCGGTCTCGCTGGCAGCTTTGGCGCCCAAGCTGGCCGCGAGGCCATCGCGAAAGCCGTGGCAGAACTTGCGCTCTTGCCCGCGCTCCGTGCGGCGGGGCCCGCGACGGGAGTCGTTGCGGACGGGTTTAGCTGCCGTACCCAGATCGCCCACGTGGATGGCCGCCGCCCGCACCACCTCGCCGAGGTCCTCGCCGCGCGCCTTGGGGAGGCTATTCCACCCGATAGCCGATAATGGGCGCACGGATCAGAGTCGCTGGGGAAGGGTGCACATGCGTGACGAGGTCGTCAGCGGATACGGGGGATCGGGGCTAGACCCAGACGGCGGGGGCAGCGCCTCTGGCGACAGTCCGCCACGTGGTGCTGGACGCCCCGTTGAGATCCTTGGTCCGCACTTGCGGATAGCAGGCCTGCTGGAGCTCGGCAAATTCCACCGTGTGACAGACATCGTGAACAGCAGCAACGGCAACGGCTTGCTGCGTCTGAGCGAGGCGAAGGTGCTGCTGCGCGACGGCGAGCCATCAAGCCTGGACGCGGGGGACCTGTGGGTTTCGCCGAGTGAGATGTCGGTGGTGGCCGAGCTGGAGACGTCGCGCACCGTCCGCCCCGAGGACGGGTCGGTTGTCAGCAAGACCCGCGCAGCGCTTGCCATCGTGACCCCTGGCCACACCCTCACCGGGTATGTCTACACGCCGCCGGGGGCCACCATGGAGGTCTTCCTCAGCTCTCCGGAGCCGGCATTCCTCCCGATGACCAGCATCCGCGTGCGGTCGCTGATTGATCGACACATCGAGGCGGAGTACCCGTTCGCGTTGCTGAACAGGCGGCACATCATCGCGGCGAGTCCAGTGAAGGAAGCGTCGCGCCCGCTCTCGGTCTCTCTGTTCGAGCGCCTCCGCTACTGACGGTGGCGCGGGCTCATGGCGGACCGGCGGCTACTGGCCGAGCAGTTCTGGGATAGTGACGAAACTGAAGCCCCGGGCCCGGAAGCCGTCAATCACCCCTTGCAGGAGCTCCGGCGTGAGCGTGGGGCCAACGTGCAGCAGGACAATCCCGCCCGGGCCCGCGCGGAGCGCCGCGGCTGTGCCCGTTGCGACAGTGGTGCCGGACGCCGTGTCGGCCACGCTGTTGGACCACAGCACGATGTTGGGGTAGCCGTCAGCCGCCACGATGGTGTCGGCGCTGGCGCTGTGCGCGCCGTACGGCGGGCGGAAATACGGGATCAGGTTGGTACCGGTGATCCGGCGCCAGGTGCTGGCGGTGAGTTCCAGCTCCTTGGACAACTGCGCGGCGGTCAGGTGACGGATGTCCACATGGTGGTAGGTGTGGTTGCCCACCGGGAACCCGGCCTGCGCGATCTGCTTCCAGACCGAGGGCGCACGGGAGAGGTAGATCCCGTTGACGAAGAACGTGGCCGCCACATCGTTGGCGACAAGCGTGGCGAAGATCTTCCGCAGCGCAGCCGGGCTGTACCCGTCGTCAAAGGTCAATGCCACCACGCGCGCCGTGGAGGGTCCGCGGTATGAGACAACCGCGCCGTCGTTGCCGGGGATCGGCAGGGCGGTTGCTGGCGCCGAGGGATCGGGCGTATTGGGATCCAGGGTGGCTGTGCCTGCGCTGCCGTTCGGCAGGAGCGTGGCGATCACCAGCGGGCCCGTGTCATCGCCGGGCGGGATCTCGGAGGCGGTGGCAACGCCGGGCATCGCCGACGGCGTGGGAGGGACCGAGCCCGACGGCGCGACTGTTCTCTGGGCGATCAGCGCGGACGGCACCGGGACAGCGTCCCCGCGGGGCGGGACGCCTCCGAGGGCTGAAAACATGAGCGCCGGGACGCCAATGAGGGCTGCATACCGAGCGGTTCGCGAGACGGGCTTCCAGACGGCTTGGACGATGCCCGGCGCATGCGCCGTCTGGCCGCGCGCTGCGGCCGCCTTACCTTCGTCGCCAGCGGCAGCCGGTGCGGTCTCGCCGGTGCCGGCTTCGGGGGCGCCCTCTGCGTCATCAGCGGGCGGGTAGACGCCCAGCGCCTGGCCCGCACTCCGACGAAGCGCACCAGCAAGGCGAGAGACTGCCGAGCCGCCGCCGTGTCCGTGTTCGGCGTGGTCATCGTCTGCGGGAGGCTGGGTGGCGGGACCTGATGGGCCCCGGGCATCGTCGCTGGGCGCCACAGCGGCTGGAGCCGGCGCAGCTGCGGCGGCAACAACCGGCTCGGGGCCCGTGCGGAATGGTGCAGTGCTTTCGACAACCTTGGCCAGCCCGTCGGCTGCGTCGTAGGCGTGGCGGCCGAAGATGCGGGCAAGGTCGGCACTCGCCGCCGCCAGCGCACGCCGCTCCTCGGACAGGCCGGCCAGCACCGACAACAGGCGGTCTTGCGTTGGCGCCAAGGAGCGCCGCAGATAGCCGTTGACGTCGCGGTCATCGCCAGGCACGCCCGAGGCGAGCGACAGGAGCGAGATCCGGACATCGCTGCCCTGCTCGAGGGCGGCGTCGATCTCGTTGATGGCCGTCTGGACGAGGTGGATCAGTCGCTCAAGCCCAACCGCCTCAACCGCCTGGGCAACCGGAGCGGCCACGGGCGCGGCGTCGGCCACCTGGGCAACCGCTTCGGCCACGGGCACCGCGTCGCCTTCGGGCGCATCGTTGGTCAGCACGGCTGGCGCATCCGTCGCATTCGCGTCGTTGGCGTGGTCGCCGCCAGGCTGGACCGCGTCCTTGGCGGCAAGATCCTCGCCCATGGGCTCCGGGTCAGCATCGTCGTGCGGGACCCGCGTAGGCTCGTCGTCCACGATGGAGCGGGCATCGGTTGGCGCAGCCTCAACGGACTGCTCCGGGACATGGCTCGACGCGGAGCGCCCCACCTTGGATTGCGCCCCGCTCTGACCGCCGCCGGCGCCCTTTCGGGACGCCGGGTGGCGCGCCATCAGCCCTCCTGGACCCTGGCGGCAGCCGGGGAGAGACGACGCTGGACGGACTCGAGGTCCGCAACCAGGCGGTCCAACTCACCGGTCAGCTGGCCAAGCTCGCGCGCGATGGTCTGCAGTTCATCCCGCCAAGCGGTGGCCGCCGTACGGCTTGACGCGATCGGACCCTCATCGTCCTCGCTGCTCGCGAGAATAGAGATGCCGCGATCAACGGCGTCAGCCGAGGACTCGCACGCCACGATGGCCTTCTGGAGCTGCTCGCTGGCGCTTGACGCCATCTTGATTGTTGAGGAGATGCCCACGTGTCCTCCGGGGTGCTGAACCCGCCGTAACAGTGGCGCGGACATGCAGGCATCGTGCCTCGACGCATGTCCCGGGCGCCGGGTTCAAACGCACCGTAGCAGATCACGCGTCACTGCGAAAGCCTACTTGTGGAAGCCGCGCGGGTGTCCCGCCCCATTCGGGGGTCCCTTGACCACCTAAATGGGGGCCTCCGGGTTCCGGCGCGTGTGGCATTCCTGTGTCAGGCTTTGCGTGTCGAAACGCCGCAGCAGGTTCCCGCATGCCTCGAGTCACCCGCGCAGCCATCCCGTTTGTCGCCGCCATCGCCGTTGTCGCGCTGGGCGTCGGTCTTCTGATGGTGGACCGCCCGGGGCTGAACTCAAGCGCCAGCACGTCCGCGCCAACGGGGGTCGCTCCCTCGCAACCGGTCGCGGCCGCCTCGGCATCGCCCGCGCCGCTGACCACCGGGATCATCTCGGCGCCGCTGAGCCAGCTTGCCGCGGGCGCGGCGCACGCCGACGAGGTGGGCGGGCTGGACGACGAGGGCGAGGGCGAGGGCGAGGAGGAGCCGGAGCTGCCGCCGCTCCCCGGGCCGCACGGGGTTGACACGGCTGTGCAGCACACGCCGGGCGCCTTGGGACCGAGTGCCCCACTGACGCCCGTGCCAGCGCCCACCACAAGTTGGGCGGGGCTGGGTGCCGGCTTCTCCGGTCCGGGCGGGACGATGGCGGTCACGATGATCCCGGCGGACACCTCCATTGGCATTGGGCTCGACCAGGTGGTGGAGACCGTGAACTTCCGGCTCGCGGTGTTCAACAAGGGAACGGGGGCGGTGGTCAGTGGCCCGGTTTCGCCCAAGACCTTGTTCACTGGCTTTGGCGGCCTCTGTGAGACGGCCGAGGACGGTGACGCCGTCGTCCTCTACGACCGCGCCGCGGATCGGTGGGTTGTCACCTGGTTTGCCGGCTACGGCGTCTCAAACGGCACCACCATCCCGTATCTCGAGTGCGTGGCCGTGAGCACCACGGCCAATGCAAACGGCGCCTGGGCGCGTTATGCGTTCGGGTACACCATGCTCAACGACTACCCCAAGCTGTCGGTCTGGGGAGACAGCTATGTCGCCACGTTCAACATGTTCGACATCCCTAATGGCAGCGCCTACATGGGTCCAAAGGCCTGCGCGTATGACCGTGCGGCGATGCTGGCAGGTACAGCCGCCAGGGCGCAGCAGTGCTTTGACCTGCCGTCCATGCCCGGGGGTGGTCAGTACGCCCCAATCCTCGCGGCCACCGTTGACTCGTTTGATCAGCCGCCTGCAGGGGCGCCAGTCCCGCTCATCGGCCTTGCCGACACCACGCATCTGGGCGCCTGGAATATGGCTGTTGACTGGGTCACGCCTGCTAGCTCCTCGCTCAGCGGGCCATCGCTCATCACGGTCCCCACGGTCAATGACGCCTGCTCTGGCGCTCCTGCCGGTTCCAGCTGTGTCCCGCAGCCGGGAACATCGCGGACGCTGGCCTCGATGGCCGGCCGGGTGATGCAGCGCGTGGCCTATCGAAGCGACGCCGGTGTGGAGCGGATGGCGCTCACCCACAGCGTCGGTGGCGCCACGTCGTCGCAGGTCCGCTGGTACGAGCTGGGCATCAGCGCTGGCCGGGGCGTCAGCGTGGTCAACAAGGGCACCTACGCTCCCGATGCCAGCTACCGCTGGATGGGCTCTGCTGCGCGCGACTGGGCGGGCGACTTCGCGGTTGGCTACAACGTCTCGAGCGGCTCGGTCTTCCCGTCGCTCGCCGTGGCAGGACGGCTACCCGGCGATGCCGTAGACACGCTGGGCCAGGCGGAGCAGATCGCGTATGCCGGGTCCGGGTCGCAGACGGGCTACGACCGCTGGGGCGACTACACCACGATGGCGCTCGATCCGGCCAATGACTGCACGTTCTGGTTTGCCGGGCAGTACCTGCCCGCCACCCACAGCTACAACTGGCGCACGCGCATCGTGTCGTTCGCGTTCCCGTCCTGTACGCCTAGTCGCCTCGTCACGCTCTCCATCGCCGGCAATGCGCCAGGCTCGGTCACGTCCGACGTTGCGGGCATGAACTGTGCTGCGTCGTGTCGGCAAGTCTGGGCCAACGGCACCACGGTCACCCTCACGCCGCACCCTGCCCCGGGGTCCACGTTTGACGGCTGGAGCGGCGCCTGCTCTGGCACATCGACGTGCTCTATTGCGCTCTCCGCCGCCGCAACCGTTGGCGCGCTGTTCAACGACCACACGCCGCCGGAGGTGGCCGTCAACCGGCCGGCCGCCACAACCAACGCGTCTACCCTGACGTTTGGCCTGGCGTTCAGCGAGTCCGTGCAAAGCGTGGAGCAGGCCGATCTGGACTGGTCTGGCACCGCCACCGGCTGCACCATTGAGACGCCAGCGGGCAGCGCGGCTGCGTGGACCGTGGATGTGACCGGGTGCAGCGAGGGGACAGTTGCGCTCACCGTCAAGCAGGCGACGGTGCCCGATCTTGTGGGCAACCTCGGGCCGACAGCACCCGCCACCTCCGCTGACCTGCTGGTTGACCGCACGGCTCCCGTGATCACCTCGGCGCCAGTCGTCTCGCTCCGGACCGGAGCGACGCTGCCTACCAACTCCACAACTGCTGCCGTGCCGCTCACCGTGACGTGGGCTGCGACCGATCCCGGCGGTGTGGGTGTTGCCTACGTCGTGCTGGAGCGCAGCGTCAGTGGCGGCGCCTGGATTGTGGTGGCGCCCGCTGTGGCCGGCTCCACAGCCCAGGTCACGGCCACGTCAAGCGGCACCATCAACTATCAGGCAACGCCCGTGGACGCCGCGGGCAACGTGGGGACGCCGGTCGCTGGCGTGGCGGTGTCGCCCCGACTCATCCAGCAGTCAACCTCCGCAGTCAAGTACACATCCACCTGGTTCTCGCTCACGGCCACGTCGGTCTCCGGCAAGACGCTCAAATGGAGCCGGACACGCTATGCAACCGCCACGCTCACCACCACGGCACGGTCCGTGGCGCTGGTGGTTTACCGGGGCATCGGGCGCGGCAAGGCGTACATCTATGTGGGCTCCACAAAGGTGGCGACCATTGAGCTGTACCGCTCGTCGGCCCAGGCGCGGTACGTCATCTGGTCCAAGGATTGGGGCGTGAGCGCGACACGCGTGATCAAGGTGAAGGTGCTCGCCACGAGCGGACGGCCTCGCGTGGACCTCGACGCCTTTGTCGTCCTGCGCTAGCGATCGCCGCGTGTCATCCAAGGTGGCACGCGTGGGCGGCACGCTTTGGGCAGCGACGGCGGACAGGTGGTCCGGTTGGGCGCCTGGAACGGCAAAGGCGGCTCCACAGTGAGCATGGATGATCCGGTCACCGCGGCTGAGTGGGACGGGTGGGTGTCTGCGTCGCGCACGCGCAACCACCTGCTGGACGATCCCATCCTGGACTGGCTGGACCTGTGCGGGGAGGCCAACGGGTTTGCGCGGGACGCGTCAGATCCGGCAACGGACCTGCTCACATTCCTGTTTGGACAGGCCAATCAGTTTGAAGCGGAGGTCATGCGGCTCATCGGAGAGCGCATGACGGTCCAAACCGTTGCGCAGAGCATGGATGACGCGCGAAGCCCGGCAGCGGTGGAGGCCACGCTGGCGGCGATGCGAGATGGCGTGCCTGTCATTGCGCAGGGCGTGCTGCGGGATCCTGTGCACCGCGCCTACGGCATGCCGGACCTGCTCGTGCGATCGGACGTCCTGAACACACTTGTCCCCGGGACCATCTCGTCGGAGGAGGCGGGGATCGCCGCGCCGGCCCTCGGCGGGGCGCCGTGGCACTACCGCGTGGTGGACGTGAAGTACCGGGCGCTGCGGTTGGATCCAGGGGGCGCCCTGTGGATCCGCGATGTGTTGCCGTATGCGGCGCAGGTCTGGGTGTACGCCCAGGCGCTGGGACACCTGCAAGGGTTCACCCCGCGGGCCTCGTACCTCCTTGGACGCTCCGCCGCGCAGCCACCGGATCGAGGGACCTGCTTTGATCGGCTTGGGCGCATCGATCATGACGCGGTAGTGGACCGCCAGAGCGGCCAGACGCTTGCGGAGCGGACGGTTGAGGCACTGGAGTGGATCCGCCGGGTTCGCGCGCAGGGTGCGGGCTGGCGGGTGCTGCCGGAGCCGTCGGTGCCGGAGCTGTATCCGCATATGCGCGCGAATCGGGATGCCCCGTGGCGGACGGCGAAGCGGGCGATTGGCAGGGAACTGGACGAGCTCACGATGCTGCCGGGCATGAGTCCCGCCCGGCGTCGCGCGGCGCACGCGCAGGGGATGCGGCGCTGGACAGACCCGAGGGTGTCAGCGGGAACCCTGGGCGTATGGGACAAGGCCGTCGCCCAGTGTGACGGTGTGCTGGCGGTGAACCGTGCCGGCGGACCGCTGACCTTGCCGCCGCATATCCCGGGTGATGAGGGCGGCTGGCGGGCGGAGCCGCCGCTTGAGTTGTATGTGGACTTTGAGACCGTCTCCACGATGGGGGAAGACTTCAGCGCCATGCCGCAGGCCGGCGGCCAGAACCTCATCTTCCAGGTGGGCATGGGCTGGTGGGAGCACGGGGTATGGCTGTTCAACCAGTGGACATGCGACCGGCTTTCGCTGGCAGACGAGGCGCGGATGCTGGACGCGTTCACGGGTCGAGTGCGGGAGCTGTGCGCGGAGCGCGGCATCGGACTGGGTCAAGCGCGCCTGATCCACTGGTGGGAGGCCGAGGTGGTGGCATACGAGTCCGGACCGGAGTCGGCCAAGGCGCGCCACCCGGGCAACGTTTGGCCAGTGCTGCCGTGGTTTGACTTCCTGACGCGGGTGGTCCAGCCCACACCGGTGACGATCAAGGGTGCGTTCGAGTTTGGCCTCAAGTCGCTCGCAAAGGCGATGCACAAGGCGGGACTGATTGAGACCACGTGGGACGAGGGCCCCGGCGACGGGATGGGGGCCATGATCGGCGCCTTCTGGTGCGATCGGGAGGCCGCCCGGCTGGGTGTCTCCATGCAGGACCTGCCTGTGATGGCGGGCATCGGCAAGTACAACGAGGTGGACTGCCGCGCGATGGGGGAGTTGGTCCGCTGGCTGCGGGCCAACCGCTAGACGGCCACCGCGCCGCGCCGGTGGCACACTGCGCGCATGGAAGCCCCGCCGTTCCGCGTCCTCGTGGTTGATGACGAGCCCCCCATCGTTGACTTGCTGACGGGTTATCTCCAGCGCGAAGGCTGGACCGTGGTGTCAGCCTCGGATGGGCCCGCAGCACTCGACGCGGTTCGCGCGCACCACCCGGATGTGGTGATCCTGGACGTCATGCTGCCGGGGCTCGACGGCGTGGAGGTCTGCCGACGGCTGCGGTCCTTCTCGGACGCGTACGTCCTGATGCTCACCGCGCGCGGCGAGGAGATCGACCGCATCGTGGGGCTGACGGTGGGCGCTGACGACTACCTTGTGAAGCCGTTCTCCCCACGCGAGGTGGTTGCCAGGCTCAAGGCGTTCCAGCGGCGGCCGCGGCGCGCTGGTGGCGGGGCGGCGCCGGACAGTGTCGGCATGAAGCCGCCCGCACCCGGTCTGGACGTGGACGAGGGACGGCACGAGGTCCGCGTAGACGGGGTGCCTGTGGAGCTCACGGCGCTGGAGTTCAACCTGCTTGCGGCCATCGCTCGCGCCCCCGGCCTCGTGGTGGCGCGGTCCGCGCTCCTGGATGCCGTCTGGGGCCCGGGGTACGCGGGCGACGACCACCTCCTTGACGTTCACGTGGCTAACCTCCGCCGGAAGCTGGGCGACGACCCCGCATCCCCTCGCTTTGTGGAGACCGTCCGCGGCGTGGGGTTCCGTCTGCGCGACCGCGTCCCGGGCGCCGGCTGATGCTGCCGCGTTCGCTCCGCGCCCGTCTGTTGGCCGCCTTTGTGCTGGTGGGCGTGGCAGCGCTGGCAACTGTCGGCGTGGCGGTGCTGCTGATTGGGCCTGCCTACTTCGCCGAGGCCATGGGCCACCTCCCAGGCGACCCGATGGGCCAGTCCATGGCCGAGTCCACGCAGCGTGCCTTTGCGGACGCCATGCGCCAGACGCTGCTGGCAGCGTCGATCAGCGCGCTCGTGGCGTCGCTTGTGTTGGGGCTGGCTGTGGCCGCGCGCATTGCCCGGCCGATGAGCGTCATGGCGCGTGCCGCCAACAGGATCGCCGGCGGTCACTACGACGAGCGCGTGCCGGTGGATGAACCCGGCGAGCTGGGCGACCTGGCGTTGTCGTTCAACGAGATGGCGGCGTCCCTTGACGCCACCGAGCAGCGTCGGCTGCAGCTTGTAGGCGACGTGGCGCATGAGCTGCGGACGCCGCTTGCCACGCTGGACGGGTACCTCGAGGGGCTGGAGGACGGCGTGGTCTTGCCAACGCCGCAGACGTGGCACCTGCTCCGGTCCGAGACTGGGCGCCTGACCCGGCTGGTCAACGAGCTCTCCGAGCTGTGGCGAGCTGAGGCGCACCAGCTGCCGCTGCGCGTTGAGGCCATCGATGCGGCTGCCGTGGCACGCGACGTTGGGGGCAGGTTTGCGCCGCAGGCGGGCGCACGCGGGATCGCCATCGAGGTGCCGCCGGCCGGGGAGGGCCCGATGGCCCGGGCGGATCACGACCGCCTGGCGCAGATCCTGGCCAACTACATGTCCAACGCCCTGCGCCACGCGCCTGATGGGTCAACCATCCGCATCACAACAGCCGCCATGCCCGGCCACGTGCGCCTTGCCGTTGCGGACGATGGTCCGGGGCTGGCGCCGGACCAGCTTGAGGCGGTGTTTGAGCGCTTCTACCGAGTTGACGCGGCGCGCAGCCGGGCCGTGGGCGGGACGGGCATTGGCCTTGCCATTGTCCGGGCCCTTGCCGAGGCGATGGATGGGCAGGCGTGGGCGGAAAGCCCCGGTCTGGGCCGCGGCGCGACGTTCGTGGTGGAGCTGCCGGCGGCGTAGTCACGGCGTAGTCGCTGCGCAATCGGGGCGTAATCGCGGCCTGGCCCTGCCGCTTGACCAAGTCTTGAGGAAGGCTTGCGGTCCGCTGTATTGGCGTTGGCGCCCCGGTGGGGCACGCTGGGTGCAGTACCGGTGGAGGCCGGCGCAGCAACCCAGGAGCCAGCGTCCCAATGTCCCGCTCCCGTTCCGGCAAGACCGGCAGCGTCCCCGGCGTCCCGGGCGTCCCCGCCAGCGCAGACCTCCACCGGCTTGCACTTGAGCGCCGCCAGGCTCGCATGGCCGAGCGCGCCACCGAGCCCGTCATGCCAACCGCCGCCGAGCCCGAACGGGGCGCCACCACGACCGTCGTCCCGGTGATGGGCATGACGTGCCGTACCTGCGAGGTTCGGATCCAGCGCTACGTCGGCAGGCTGCCGGGGGTGGAGCGCGTCACCGCCTCGGCGGTCCACGGGCGCGTCCATGTGGAGAGCTCCGCGCCAATCCCCTCCGCGGCACTCGCCGCGGCCATCCGCGCAGCGGGCTATGAGGTGGGCGCCACACCGTGGCTGGAGCGCAACCCGGACGTGTGGCTCACGGCGCTCTTCGGCGTCGTCCTGCTTGCGGCATTCGTTCTTGTGGCAAAGGTGACCGGGCTCGACAGCCTGGCCTCCGGCGCGGGCTCGGCAAGCCTTGGCACGGGCGGTCTCGCTGTGGCCCTCCTTCTCGGTCTGGCCGCTGGCGTGTCCACCTGTATGGCCCTGGTGGGCGGGCTGGTGCTAGCCCTCAGCGCGTCCTTTGAGGCGGCGCAGGCTGCCGGGTCCAGCAGCCGTGGCGTGATGGCTCGCATGCGCCCGTCACTTGTCTTCATGAGCGGCCGCATCACCGGCTACGCGTTCTTTGGCGCGCTGCTGGGCGCGCTTGGCGCGGGGATCACCTTCCCTCCGGTGGTGCTGGGCGGGATGATGATCGCGGTGGCCGTGCTGATGACGCTTGTGGGCGCACGCCTCACCGGGCTCTCCCCGCGGATCGCTGCTTGGTCCCCAACGCTCCCCGTGGGTCTGGCCCGCTCCTTGGGCATGACGCAGGGCGCCACGCAGGATGGCACGGGCGCCTACTCGGACGGGCGCGCGGCGCTTCTTGGCGCGGCCACGTTCTTCATGCCTTGCGGGTTTACCCAGGCCGTGCAGGTCTATGCGCTCTCCACCGGTTCGCCGCTGATCGCGGGCGCCACGATGGCCGTTTTCGCCATCGGCACCGCACCCGGGCTCCTGGGCCTCGCCGGTCTGCCGGCCATCGTGCCGGCCCGCGTCCGCCCCACGCTCCTGCGGGTGGTGGGCGTTGTGGTCATCGGCTTCGCCCTTGTGAACGGCAGCGCCGGCATTCGGCTGGCGGGTCTGGGTCTGCCCACCTTTGGAACCCAATCCGTTGCAGGCCCGGTGAGCACCACCATCACCGGCGGCGTCCAGGGGCTCACAACGTTCCAGGCGGCAGACGGTTACAGCCCGGGCAACGTCACCATCTACGCGGGCATCCCCACGCGCTGGACCATCCAGTCCTCCACGGTTGCCACCTGTGCGGCCTCGCTGGTTGTGCCCAAGCTGGGCATCCAGACGCTGCTCCACGTGGGCGACAACACGTTTGAGCTCCCCGCCCAGAAGGCGGGCACCATCGACTACTCCTGCTCGATGGGCATGTACGGCGGGCGCATCACCGTGGTGGACCGGCCAACGGGTGTGGTCAACCGCTAGGTCGTCACCTCGTCAAACACCTCGCCGTCGGGCCCCATCAGGGTGATCGCAACGGCGGCCACGCCAAACTGGTGCGTGGAGCAGCTCAGGCACGGATCGTACGCGCGAACCAGGGCCGAAACCCGGTTGAGCGCTGCCTCCTCGATCTTCTTGCCACTGATGAACTGCTCCGCCACCTGGCGCACGCCGCGGGTAATGGCCAGGTTGTTGTGGCCTGTGGCGACGATCAGGTTCGCCCACGTGATGGCGCCGTTCTCGTTCACCTTGTAGTGGTGGATGAGCGAGCCGCGCGGCGCCTCGATGATGCCGGTCCCCTCAAGGTTGTTGACGCCCGCGTGAGCGCGCACCTTGGTCTCGAGGATTGACGGCTCGGCCAGAAGCTGCTCCATCCGCTCAAGCGCGTAGAGGGCCTCGATGAGCCGTGCGTAGTGGTAGTGGAAGCCGCTCTGGACGATGCGCCCAAAGCGCGCGCGGTAGGCCTCAAGCTCGGCGTCCGCAAGGGGCGTGCCGCAGCGGTCGGCCACGTTGAGACGTGCCAGCGGGCCAACGCGGTAGATGCCCTCGGGGAAGCCAATTGGCTTGTAGTAGGGCGCCTTGAGGTACGAGTCCGTCATCGACGCCTCGCCGATGTGCGTGGCGTAGTCCTCCGGCCGTACCTGGTCGGCGACCATGCTGCCGTCCGCGGCGACAAACCGCAGGTTGCCGTCGTAGAGCCGCAGCGACCCGTCGGGCCCAACGAGCCCGCAGTACATGGTTGGGAAGTTTGAGAAGGACGCAATCTCCTCGGGGAACCCGTCAAGCGCCCGCTTCCACAGCGCAAGGGTGCGCTGCACGATCGCCATGGCGCTGGGGAGCTCCTCAAGCGTCTTGGCGCGCACCTGCGGGTCAAGCGCGGTGTTCACGCCGCCGGGCACAACCCAGGAGGGGTGGATCCGCTCCTTGGCGAGCCGCTCGATGACCTGCTGGCCAAACTTGCGCAGGGCGATCCCGTCGCGGAGCGCTTCAGGGTGCTCTTCCAGCAGGCCAGCGACATTGCGCCGCGCAGGATCGGCGTCCATGCCCAGCAGCAGGTCGGGCGCGGAGAGGTGGAAGAACGAGAGCGCGTGCGACTGCACAAACTGGGCGCAGTGGACCAGCTCCCGCAGCTGCGCCGCTGCCCGCGGGATGCGGACGGCCATGATCTCGTCGCACGCCTTGGATGAGGCGAGCAGGTGGCTGATAGGACAGATGCCGCAGATCCGCGAGGTGATCGAGGGCATCTCGTAGTACGGCCGACCCTCGACAAACTTCTCAAAGCCGCGGACCTGCGTCACATGAAACTGCGTGTCGGTGACGCGGCCAGCGTCGTCAAGCTTGATCGTGATCTTCGCGTGACCCTCGATCCGCGACACGTGGTTGATGGTGACCGTCTGCATGGCTGGTCTCTGTGCCTCCGCCGGCTGCGTTGCGCCTGTGTTCCCAGCGGACCCGACGTCCTCAGCCGCAGCGCTGGCCAGCCGCAGCCCTTCCGCTGTCGCCTTCTTGGTTGTCATGGCCGCCTACCCGAACCGGAGCTTGGAGCCGAGGTCCGGTTCGCGGCCCTCGAGCAGGTCGGTCAGCACCATCAGGATGGCGTTGGGCTTGGGCGGACACCCGGGGACGTGCACGTCCACCTTGATGGCCGAGTGCAGCGGCTCCGCTTGCTTGAGCAGCGCAGGAACGCCGTCGGTGGGCACGCCAGGACACGTGGTAGCGCCCTCAACGTAGATCCTCTCAAGCAGCACCCGCCTCGGGATGCCGTTGCGCATCGAGGGGACGTTGCCCGTCACCGCGCAGTCGCCCAGCGCCACAACGATCTTGCTGCGGCTCCGGAGCGTCTGCGCCAGCTTGAGGTCGTCCTGGCTGCTGACCGCTCCCTCGACGAGGGCCACATCAACCCCTTCGGGCCACTCCTGCGCGTCCACCAGGGGGCCAAACACAATGTCGGCCTTCCGGAGCACCGCGACGATCCCCTCGTCGATATCAAGCAGCGACATGTGGCAGCCGGAGCATCCGTCTAGCCAGCAGGTCCCGATTCTGACCTTGTCCATCACTCGCCCTCGCGCATGGAGGTGAGGCGACTGACCGCTGCGCGTCGCTTGGTCATCTCCTCAACCGCCCAGCCCTTCTCGGCCATTGCGCCGGTTGGGCAGGCTTGAACACACTTGCCGCAGCTTGTGCAGCTGGTTGATTCGCCCCATGGCCGCTGGAGCTCTGACACAAGCCGCGAGCCGACGCCGCGACCGGCGACATCCCAGACGTGGGCGCCCTCAACCTCGGCGCAGGTGCGCACGCAGCGCGAACACAGGATGCAGCGGTTGTGGTCGAGGACGAAGCGCGGGTGCGTGGTGTCCACAGACAGGCGCGGATAGCTGTACGGGTACCGGACGCTTGTGACGCCGTGCTCCTGGGCAAGCGTCTGGAGCTCGCAGTGGCCAGACGACACGCAGACCGCGCACACGTGATTGCGCTCCGCAAACAGGAGTTCCAGCGCCATCTTGCGATAGGACTCAAGCTGCGGCGACGTGGTGGCAACGGCGAGCCCCTCCTGGATGGGCGTGGTGCACGCGGGGAGCAGGCGCGAGACGCCTGACACCTCCACCATGCACAGCCTGCAGGCGCCAACCGTGCTGAGACCCTCCATGTAGCAGAGCGCCGGGATGTACTTGTTGTTGGTGCGCGCCACCTCGAGGATCGTCTGGCCGGCCGTTGCCGCGATGACCTCTCCGTCGATGCGGACCTTCACCTTCTCGGTCAAGGCGGTCTCCTATCGCTCGGTGCTGCGGATATCGCAGCGCAGGCACCGGGATGTCTCTTCGAGGGCCGCGAGGGCCGTGAGGCCCAGCGATACCTCGGCGTACGATCCGACACGTTTGGCCGCCGGCAGCTCGCCGGGGACGTGGCGCCGACACTCCGATGGCGCTGACGGCGGCTCCATCTCGTAGACGAAGTCGGGGATCAGGCTGGCAAAGCGCTTCTGGCCCATCAGCCGCTTGTCGATATTGCGCGCGGCCTTCTTGCCGAAGCCCATGGCGTTGGACACGTTGGACGCACCGCTGATGAGGTCGCCGCCTGCGTAGAAGCGCTCGCGGCTGCTCTCAAGCGAGTAGCGGTCCACTTCGATGGTGCCGTCCTCTTTGAGGACCAGACCCGATGCCTTGCAGAAGTCGGGGTCCACCTTCTCGCCCACCGCGAGGATGACCGTGTCGCAGTCGATCCGGATCACCTCGTCAGTTGGCATGGGTCGTCGCCGGCCGGATGTGTCGAACTCGCCCGGCTTCGTGCGCACCGCCTCGAGGGCCCTGACCTGGCCGTTGCCGTCCCCGACGATGCGGTGCGGGGCGGCCAGATAGACGAACTTGGCACCCTCGTGCTTGGCCGCCTCAATCTCCTCGGGGATGGCCGGCATGTCCTTGCTCTCGCGCCGGTACACAACTGTGACTTCGGCTCCCAAGCGGCGGGCCGTGCGCGCGGAGTCGATGGCTGCGTTGCCGCCGCCGATCACCACCACGTTCTTGCCCACCGGGACCGGATCCTCGCGCGAGACCGCCTCGAGGAACGGCAGCGCCGGCATGACGCCCGTCAGCTCGGTGCCCGGGAGATAGACCCAGGCCTCCTTCCACGTTCCGATGGCCATGAACACGGCGTCGAACTGGTGCGCGATGTCGTTGAGGGTTGTCTCCTCGCCGACGCTCACGTTGAACTGGAACTTGACGCCAAGCCGCTCAATCAGCTCGATCTCTTTGTCGAGGACCTTCTTGGGCAGCCGGTACTCAGGCAGCGCATAGCGCAGCATCCCGCCGGCCGCGGGCCGTGAGTCAAAGACCGTGACACTGTGGCCAAACAGGGCCAGGTAGTAGGCGCAGGTCAGGCCTGTGGGGCCAGCCCCAATGATGGCCACTTCGCGCCCGGTGGGTTCAAGCTTGCGTGCCGCAACGCGTGCGGCGAGCGAGTCAAACTTGTCCGAGAGCAGGACCTCGTCCGCGATGACCCGGTGGACGTCGCGCATGTTGACTGACTCGTCCAGCCCGGCGCGGCGGCAGTGGTCGTCGCACGGGTGCTGGCAGACACGGCCAGTGGATGCGGGAAGCGGGTTGTCAAGGATCACCGAGAGGAATGCGTCCTCGAGCCGACCCTCCTTGTACAGCTGCAGGAACCGCGGGATGTTCATGTGCAGCGGACAGGAGTTCTCGCAGGGCGAGATGGCCAGGTCTTCGCACACGCCCGCGCGGCAGCGCTTCGCGACGATATGGTCCTCAAACTCGTTGCGGAAGTGGCGCAGGCTGGTGAGCACCGGGTTTGGCGCGCTCTGCCCAAGGCCGCACAGCGAGGTGTCGCGGACCATGCGGCACAACTCGTCCAGCGCTGCGATGTCAGCAATCGTGGCCGTGCCCACGGTGAAGCCGTTGAGAATCCGGAGCGCCTTGTCCAGGCCAACCCGGCAGGGCACGCACTTGCCGCAGCTCTCGGCCTGGGTGAACTCGATGAAGTAGCGCGCGACGTCAACCATGCAGTTGTCGTCATCCATGACCACCATGCCGCCCGAGCCCATGATCGACCCAAGCTGGGCGAGCGTCTCGTAGTCCACTGGCGTGTCAAACATGTCGGCCGGGATGCATCCACCCGACGGCCCGCCGGTCTGGACGGCCTTGATGTCGCGGCCGTTGCTGCTGCCCCCGCCGATGGCGTAGATGAAGGTGGAGATGGGCGTGCCGAGGGGCATCTCCACGAGGCCCGTGCTCTTCACCTTGCCCACCAGCGAGAACACCTTGGTGCCCGCGCTCTTGGCGCTGCCTGTCTCGGTAAACCAGGCGGGTCCCTTGGTGACAATCGGCGCGATGTTGTACCAGGTCTCCACGTTGTTGATGTTGGTGGGCTTGCCAAGGAGGCCCTTCTGGGCGGGGAACGGCGGACGCACGCGCGGCCGGC
Source organism: uncultured Chloroflexota bacterium (assembly GCA_903925955.1). Taxonomy (GTDB): domain Bacteria; phylum Chloroflexota; class Limnocylindria; order Limnocylindrales; family CSP1-4; genus CAIXZV01. Next base: position 2,883 of record CAIYHO010000285.1, on the reverse strand, counting down.
CGGACTGGTCCTCAAGCGACGCGATCAGCGCGGTCTCCTCGCCGCACACAAACGCCCCGGCTCCCTCAACGGTCTCGATGTCAAAGTCAAACCCGCGTCCAAGGATGTTGGTGCCGAGCAGTCCGGACGCCCGCGCCTGCTCGATCGCACGCTCAAGCCGCAGCACCGCAAGCGGGTACTCCGCGCGAACGTAGATGATCCCGCGTGAGGCACCGGTGACATAGCCCGCGATCGCCATGCCCTCAAGGAGGGCGTGCGGATCCGATTCGATCTCGTTGCGGTTCATGTAGGCGCCTGGGTCGCCCTCGTCCGCATTGCAGATGAGGTACTTGTCGGGTCCGGGCGCCTTGGCGAGGAACTCCCACTTGTTGCCCGTCAGATACCCCGCGCCGCCGCGGCCGCGGAGCTTGGACGCCTTGACCTGCTCGATGACGCCTGCTGGGTTCTGGTCGATCAGGACCTTGTACAGGGCCTGATACCCGCCAACTGCGATGTATTCCTCAATGTCGTCAGGGTTGATCAGCCCGCAGTTGCGCAGGACCGTCTTGACCTGGCCATTGAAGAAGGGGATCTCGTTCCAGTTGGGCACATCCGGGTAGCCGGTTCCGTACTTCACGTGGCCCGTGATGTGGTCCCACTCCTCAATCTTGCAGAGCACGATCTCGGCCGGGGGCGGTGTCCCGTTGTGGATGGCGTTGAGGATCCCGTCAACGTGGTTGGGCTGCACCCCGTGGAGCATCAGGAGCGGGTGCCCTGGCACCCACACGTTGACCAGGGGCTCCTCGGCGCAGAAGCCGAAGCAGCCCACCGGCGCCAACTGGACGGCAAGCCCGCGGGCGTCAATCTCGGAGGAGAAGGCGCTGTAGACAGCCTCGGCGCCGTTTCCGGACCCGCATGTCCCCATGCCCACGGCAATGCGCGGACGGCTCGGGAGCAGCTTTGCCAGACCGGCTTCGCGGACTTCAGCAAAAGCGGCGATGTCGCCGATTCTCATCGTGCGCCACCCTTGCGCAGTGTCTCAACTTCGCGGATCAGGACTTGCTCTTTGACGTGGCCCCGAATGGCGTGGTCCACCTCTACAACCGGGGCGAGCGCGCACTGGCCAAAGCAGGCGACGGTCCGGATCGTGAACCGCCGGTCCGCGGTTGTCATGGTGGTCTTGCCGGCCCCGTCGACGGCCTCACCCACGCCAAGCTGGAGCTTTACGCGCTCAAGCAGTGCCCGTGAGCCGCGGGTGTGGCAAGCCGTGCCGCGGCAGATCGCCACGGTGTGGGTGCCTTGCGGATCCAGGTTGAAGAGCGTGAAGAACGTCGCCACGCTGTAGACCTGCGCCTGTGGGATGCCGGTCCGCGTCGCGACGTATTCCAGCGTCTCCATCGGGAGGTACTTGTAGCGGTTGGCGTCCTGGAGCTTGTCAAGGATGCCGAGCAGGGCGCCCGGGCGACCGGCGTGATCGCCGATGATCCGGTCAATCAGGTCTTGGTCATCAACACGCGGCACCGCAGTCACCACACCAGTGGACATCGAGTCCTCCATCAGGAGGCCGTGCCCGGCGGGCGGTCGCGACGACATGGCCCGCATGGACGCACGGCGACACCAGAATCATGGCCCTCGGCGCCGTGCCGCAGGTAGGGCTACGTGGCGGACAACGGGCCCGGAAGTCCGTCCGACGATGGACCGGTCGGGAGCGCGGAGGGGGCCACCCGGCCCGTGCGGTCACCAAACCCGTTGGTTTCCACGCAGGGCACCACGTCGCGGGTCCCCACAAGGCCTTGTCGCGGCCGGTCACTTGCCTGAAGCGGCCGATTGGCCCTGTGCTTTGCGTGTGTGGCGGGCCATGCTGATGCCGGAACGGGTCCGCTGTGGCCCGCCGGAGGGTTTGGCATGCAGACCACTGCAGACGGCGCTGCGCGTTCCGCCGTGACCTCGACGGAACTCTGTCGGAGCGCCCTCGAGGTCTATGACGCCGTCCAAGCCGCCGCCGCGCATTATGACGACCCCGATCTGGGGTTGGCCATCAGCTGCCACCTCAGCCGCATTCGCCTGGCATCGCGCCTTGGTGCCGCGCGCTGGGCCGTCGATGCTGATGTGGCCAACGAGGCGAGGCGCCTGATCGCCTCCGCGCCGGCCGGCGCCAGCCTTGCCGTGCTTGTTGACTGGCTGGATGCGTTTCCGGTGGCCTTCCTGGCGCTGCTCAACCGGCGCGTCCCCCAGGTGATGCCGACACCGGGAGGCCGAAGGGCCTGGGACCGCGTCTCGCTGCGCTGAGCCGCCGCTCGGGTGACGGATGGTGTGGGGCGGCACGTGGGGGCACTTTGCGGCACGCCGCGGCCCGGCGGGGCCACTTCGTGCGGGGAGTTGGGGTGGCCTACGGGGCTCGAACCCGTGACCTTCGGAGCCACAATCCGATGGCTATGTGCGGGGATCAGCCGGAACGGGACCCGATCCGGGACCCGATCCCGTCCAGACGCCTCACCGCGGCGCTCTGGGACTCGGGCACGACGTGGGCGTAGACGCGGGCCGTGAGGCTCGGGTTGCTGTGCCCGAGCTGCTCCGCGATGACGCGCATCGGGACCCCCTCGGACAGCAGCATGGTCGCGTGGCCGTGGCGCAGCGCGTGCGGGGCGAGGTGCCCGAGCCCAGCGTCCTCGAGGATGCGCGGCAGGGCGTGGCTCACCGTCTGGCCGGACAGCCTGCCGCGCTGCCCGCGGTCCCGGTCGCCCCGGCGGGGCGACCAGAACAGCGGCTCGTGCGGGCCGACCCGGAGCGCTGACGACTTCGCCTCCCTGAGCGCGTCGATGGCGTCGAGCGACACGGGCACGGCGCGGACGGTCGTCTTCGACTTGCGGAGCCGGACGAACCCGTCGCCCACGTCGCCCTGGT
>CAIYHO010000284.1 GCA_903925955.1 uncultured Chloroflexota bacterium | reverse complement strand
TTAGAAGAACCGCCGTCGGAAATACAACGACACGTTCACCAGTCCGATCATCACCGGCACTTCGACCAGCGGGCCGATCACTGCCGCAAAGGCGGCCCCATGGTGGATCGTGAACACTGCCACGGCTACGGCGATGGCCAGCTCGAAATTGTTGCTGGCGGCGGTGAACGATAGCGTGGCCGTCTTGGCATAGTCGGCCCCAATGAGTCGCCCCATGAAGAAGCTGACCAGAAACATCACTACAAAGTAGATCAGCAGCGGCACGGCAATCCGCACCACGTCCAGTGGCAGCGCCACGATGTTCTCGCCCTTGAGGCTAAACATCACCACGATGGTGAACAGCAGGGCGATCAGCGTCATGGGGCTGATCCGCGGGATGAAGACGCCCTCGTACCACTCGCGGCCCTTGGCCTTGAGCAGGACCCGGCGCGTGATGAACCCGGCGATAAACGGGATCCCCAGGTAGATGAACACGCTCTGCGCAATCTGGGGGACGGTGATCTGCACCACAACGCCCTGCAGGCCAATCCAGGTGGGCAGCACGGTGATGAAGACGTACGCGAAGACCGAATAGAAGAGGACCTGGAAGATGGAGTTGAACGCCACAATCGCCGCGCAATAGTCCGCGTCGCCGCGAGCAAGGTCGTTCCACACAATCACCATGGCGATGCAGCGCGCAAGGCCAATGAGGATGAGCCCGGCCATGTACTCGGGCTGGTCGCGCAGAAACAGCACGGCCAACGCAAACATCAGCAGCGGGCCAACCACCCAGTTCTGCACCAGCGAGAGGCTCAGCACGCGGACGTCGCGGAAGACGCGGCCAATCTCCTCGTAGCGCACCTTCGCCAGCGGCGGGTACATCATCAGGATCAGGCCCAGGGCAATTGGGATGGACGTGGTGCCCACGCTGAGGCGGTCCAGCAGCGGCACCACACCCGGCACCAGAACCCCCAGCGCCACGCCACCGGCCATGGCCGAGAAGATCCAGACGGTCAGGTACCGGTCAAGGAGCTTGAGGCGGCCGGCCGGGGCCTGCACGGGAGCGGTAGAGGCGACGGTTGTCATGCCTCGATCGTAGCGTGCCGAGGGCGCCCGGCCGCGCGCAGCGCAATCTCAATGAACGGCCGCAGGCGGGCGGCAACTTCGGTTTCCGTGCGCCGGAACGCGGCAAGCTTTGCCTCGTCGTCCCCTTCGGCGTCTGACGGATCGTCCAGACCCCAGTGCAGCGTGTTGGTGGAGCCCGGGAACACAGGGCAGGTGTCACGCGCCCGGTTGCAGACAGTTATGACGTAGTCAAACTGCTGGCCCAGGAACTCGTTGATCACCTTGCTTCGCCCACCCGACCAGTCGATGCCGCTCTCCGCCAAGACGCGGATGGCGTACGGGTTGACGCGGGTGGCCTCGGTGCCTGCGGAATGCACCTCGAAATCGGCGCCGCCGTATCGGCCCAGCAGGGCCTCCGCCAGCTGGCTGCGAGCCGAGTTGTGGGTGCAGACAAACAGCACGCGGATAGGGTCGGTCACGGGATCACTTCTCCTTGCGCGGCCGGCGGCCGCAATCGTCAGTTCAAGGTCCAGGAGTTCGCCTTCAAGCCGATCGAGATCGTCGCGCTGGCGGGCGATGGCGGTGCGCTGCTCCGCGAGAAGCGGCGCAAGGTCCAGGTCAATGGCGCCGCGCTCAAGACAGAGCCCGGCGAGCCTTCCCGCGGCTGCCGGGTCAAGCCCCAGACGACGCAGGGCAACCACCAGGCGCAGACGCGCAACATCGCTGTCGGCGTACTCGCGGTAGCCGTTCTCGCGCCGGTCCGCGGCCGGGAGCACGCCGTGCTGCTCGTACCAGCGGATGGCGGTGGGGGCAATCCCAACGCGGCGGGCGAGTTCGGCGATGCGCATGTTGCTAGGGTAAACCTTCGAGTTGCTCGAAGGTCAAGCGAGTTGTCGCGGCCATGCCAGGCGTCCAGCGCCTCCGCCTCAGGGTATCGGCGGCACGACGACGCGGACAACCTCCAGCGCAGCCGCACAGGAAACGCCTGACGGACAGGTGCCGGTGAAGGGCCGAACCTCGAGCACGACGATCCCGGGAGGGCTGGCCCAGACCATCCGGGGGCCGACGATGAACGGGCTGCCGTCCCCGCGGAGCAGCACGAACTCACGGTCGCTGGCCTTGGCGCCCTTGACCGGAGGGTCCCCCAAGATGGTCAAGAAGCCACCGCTGCACGTTGCGCACGCCCTTCGCTGCGCGGCGCCGGTGACCAGGAACGTCGTGGCTGGTGATGTGGCCAGATAGCTGGCAATCGCCGTTCCCCAGCGCACGGTTCGACCCTCGATCTCGATCACCCGTGCGTTGTAGGCCATTGCGCTGAAGTCCAGCGACGGCATCGGCTCGGCGGTCGCGGCGGCGAGGAACCCCGGGGGCGGGACAACGCCCAGGATCGCCGACCCCCCTGCGCGGATCACCACGTAGCCCCCCGGCCAGGTCGCCGTTGGCTGCCAGGCGGACTCGCCGATCCAGGGGTCCACCTGTAGCAGGGGTGCCGCCTGGCCAAACGGGAGACCCCGGGCTGGATCGGCCAGATGGACAGCCGGACAGGGATGCTGATCCCATGTCACGGGATCCGTGCATGGTGACGCTCCAGTGGGTGTGGCCGCCTCAGGGAGCCCGGCGACATAGACAGGCTGCGTGTCCCGGCCAAGCTGCAGCCGGCTAGCGATGTCCGATCCGCGAGCCACGGGCTGCCCGTCAACTGTGCGCGGGAGCCCGTCTGCGTCGAAGCCGGTCGCGTCTATCGGGAGCGCGGCCTGCGGCCCGATGATCTCCTCAACGACCAGACACGTGCCGGCGCCCATTGCACAGCCGGCCCGCACGCGCAGGACGTAGAAGCCGCCTGCCCATGCCTCGGCCACATTGAAGGAGAACTGCTGGCCGGCAGGCCGGTCGAGGGTGACCAGCCCCGACGAGTGCGATCCCGGCGCGTCCACCAGCGAGGTGTATCCGCACCGGATTGCGTTGGGGACGCAGGTGGGCTGCGGATCGGTTGTGTGCCAGCCGGCCACCAGGAACGGAGTCCCGCCACCGGCTGCGGCCCGGGTGATGATCGCGGCGCCGCGGAGCACGGGCTCGCCCGTGATGGTGTGCGGCACGCCATCACCATCGTAGAGCGACGGGGTGGCGGTTACCGGCGGGGATGAGGACTTCGGCGCCACCTGCGTCAAGGCGACGATGCCAAACAGACCTGCAGCCGCAACAATGGACATGGCCGCGTTGAGGCGCAATCCGGCGCCGAGCCGCCGAGCCGCGCCGGATGGGCTCGGGTTGGGTCGGCCAGTCGTCTGCATTGCCCCCGCCCTGCCTACTTCGGCGGGAGCGACGCGGCAAACCCGAACGCGCGGGCCAGCCAGGCGTCCAGCGCCGAGTCGTCTGCCACCACATCAGCAGGGAGCGTCGCCCAGCCCCGCATCGGGCGGCCCGGCATCGGCGAAAAGGGGCCCGCCCCATCAAGCGCGAGCGCCTCTGCCAGATCGTCCGGCGCCAGACGAACAGCCCATACCTCTTGGCAGAGCCCGGTGGCGTAGTTGCCCCCGATGAAGAGCGACGGGTAGCCAAACATCAGCCGGCGCTGCGCCGCGGGATGTCGCGCCGCGACCGCTTCAAACCGGGCGATGAGCTCCGGTGGCGACTTCTGCATCTTGGGCATGGATCCTCCCGGTGATCTGGCGTGGCAGGAGTCTAGCCGCATAGGCGACGGTGAAATTGACGGGTCCACGGCGCGGGATCGGCCGGCAGACCCCCGGGTTCGCGCGGCATCATGGCGGCATCAACGGGGAAGACAGCCCCGGACACAGAGCCCCACCACCGTGACGTTGTTGCGGGCGAAACGGAGGACACCCGAATGCGGATCCTGCTCGTCGGCGCTGGCGGCGTCGGCACCGCCGTTGTGGCAATTGCGGCGCGGCGCAACTTCTTTGAGCACATGATCGTGGCGGACTACGATCCTGCCCGGGTTGAGCACGCCCTCGGCCAGGTGGCCGGCGACGCGCGCTTCTCGGGCGCCCGTGTTGATGCCTCCAACGTGGGCGCGCTGGTCACGCTTATCAGCGAATCCGGCGCCACCCACGTGCTCAACGCCGTGGATCCGCGGTTTGTCATGCCCATCTTCGACGCCTGCTTTGCCGCGGGCGTGCAGTACCTGGACATGGCGATGTCGCTCTCAAAGCCGCACCCGGAGCAGCCGTACGCGCTGCCGGGTCTGAAGCTTGGCGATGAGCAGTTTGCCAAGGCCGCGGACTGGGAGGCAGCGGGGCTGCTGGCGCTGGTGGGTGTCGGCGTAGAACCCGGCCTGTCCAACATCTTTGCGCGCTATGCCGCAGACGAGCTGTTTAGCGAGATTGACGAGGCGGGCGTCCGAGATGGTGCCGCCCTCACCGTGGACGGCTACGACTTTGCGCCCTCCTTCTCCATCTGGACCACCATCGAAGAGTGTCTCAACCCACCGGCAATCTACGAGGCGAGCCGCGGTTGGTACGTGACGCCGCCGTTCTCTGAGCCCGAGGTGTTTGACTTCCCGGAGGGCATCGGCCCCGTTGAGTGCGTCAACGTGGAGCACGAAGAGGTCCTGATGATCCCGCGCTGGATCAAGGCCAAGCGCGTGACCTTCAAGTACGGCCTCGGCGACGAGTTCATCAACGTGCTCAAGGTGCTCCACACGCTGGGGCTGGACTCCACAACGCCCGTCCGCGTCCGGGGCGGCGAGGTCTCCCCGCGCGACGTGGTGGCAGCCTGTCTGCCGGACCCGGCGGGTCTGGGCGACCGGATGCACGGAAAGACCTGCGCGGGCACCCTGGTGACGGGTCTGGGCAAGGACGGCAAGCCGCGGCGCGTGTACCTCTACCACGTGGCCGACAGCGACTGGACCTGGAGCGAGTACCGCTCGCAGGCCGTGGTCTGGCAGACGGCCATCAACCCGGTGATCGCGCTGGAGCTGCTGGCAACCGGCGTCTGGTCAGGGGCTGGCGTGCTGGGCCCGGAGACGATGACGCCAAAGCCGTTCCTGGATCTGCTGGTGGCCTACGGGTCGCCATGGGGGATGCGGGAGGAGCCGGTCGCCTAGGGTTGGGTGCCCGAGGCCCCGGTAGGCGGCCGCTCCGGGCACAAGTCAGTCGCGCAGTCATCCGAGGACGCCAGTTTGGCGCGCCCGCCCAGATTCAAGTGGGCACCGGGACCGTGCGTCACGACGGTCCCGGTGCCCGGTGGAGCGAGCCGTCAGCTGTGGTGGACAGGATTCACCACAGCGCTCGGCTAGCTGGTGCGCCGCTTACGGCGCCGCGGGAATATCGCGAAGGCGAGAACGATCAAGACCGCCAATCCGGCCAGCAGCTGGTCGATGCCAGACGGGTTGCGACCGGCACCGATCCCGCTGCGGGTGTCGGTTGGTGGCAGGACCCAGATCTGCACCGGCGCCGCCACAACCGCAACCTCGTCCGCGGGGTCGGTGCCGATGGCCCGCAGCATGGCTTGGCCCTCCACCATCCCCGACGGGAGGTGGACGGTGGTCACCACGCGGCCGTCGGCGTCGGCGGTGAATGTCCCGAAGTCGAGGTCGGAGCCGTCCGACCCGGTGATCACCAGGCGGACCGGTGATCCCGGCTTGAAGCCGGTGGCCACGACGTGGAGGTCGCTGCCCGGGTTTGCGGCGGGGGTGCCCGGGTCAACCGCGGGCGACGGGGCCGTGGTGGGGCTGGGCGTCGGCGACGGGGTCGGCGTGGGTGAAGGTGTCGGGCTGGGGGAGTCCGTGGGCGTCGGCGACGACGTGGGTGAAGGCGTCGGGCTCGGCGTCGGGCTCGGCGTGGGGGAAGGTGTCGGGCTGGGCGAGTCCGTGGGCGTCGGGCTCGGGATTGGGCTCGGCGTCGGGCTCGGCGTGGGGGCCACGGTCGGCGACGGGGTCGGCGCGGGGGCGTCGACCGTGAACTGGCGCTCGTGCCAGTCGGAGCCGCCGGGACCCGTGACGGTCAGGCGCACGGTGTAGACGCCCGCGGTGAGGAACGTGTGCGAGGGGCTGGGCGAGGAGGAGGTCCCCGCGTCGCCGAAG
>CAIYHO010000283.1 GCA_903925955.1 uncultured Chloroflexota bacterium | reverse complement strand
GGCCTGCTCGGCGGCGAGGCGCAGCTCGTCGGGGATCCCCCACCCGTCGATGGCGTTGATGTCCGCGTGGGACGCCATCTGCGGCACGAGCTCCGCGCGCAGACCGGTGAGGATGTTGACGACGCCGCCGGGCACGTCCGATGTGGCCAGCACCTCGCCCAGCGAGACCGCGGGCAGGGGCCGCGCTTCCGACGCCAGGACCACGGCGACGTTGCCGCCGGCCAGCACGGGCGCCAGGCGCGAGACCAGCCCCAGCAGCGACGAGCGCTCCGGCGCCACCAGGCCCACGACGCCCGTGGGCTCCGGGATGGTGAAGTTGAAGTACGGCGCGCCGACGGGGTTGGACGAGCCAAGCACCTGGGCAATCTTGTCGGTCCAGCCCGCGTACCAGACAAGTCGGTCAATCGCCCGCCCAACAGCCACGCGGGCATCAGCGGCGCGCAGCCCCTCGGCGGCGGCCACGTCGGCGGTGAACTGGTCGGCGCGGCCTTCAAGCACCTCGGCCACGCGGTACAGGATCTGGCCGCGGTTCATCGCCGTGCGCCCAGCCCAGCCGCCGGCGGCTCCACGGGCAACGCGCACCGCGTCACGGAGGTCCTTGCGCGAGGCCCGGCAGGCGTTGGCCAGCGGCTCGCCCTCGGCCCCGGACACGAGGTAGGTCCGGCCGCTCTCCGTGCGCGGGAACGCCCCACCCACGTACATCTTGTAGGTCTTGAGGACAGGGATGCGGTCGCCGGCCGGGGTCTCACCAGACATGGTCAGCGGTCCTCCAGCCGGAGGTACGCGTGGAGGCCGTGCATGCCGCCCTCGCGCCCAAAACCCGACTCCTTGTACCCGCCAAACGGCGACGTGGGATCAAACCGGTTGAACGTGTTGGCCCAGATGACGCCCGCCTTCAGGGCCGACACCATCGCAAACACCTTCGACGCCTTCTCCGTCCAGATCCCGGCGGACAGCCCGTAGGCCGTGTTGTTTGCCTTTTCAATCGCCTCGTCGGGCGTCCGGAACGTCAGCACCGACAGCACCGGACCAAAGATCTCCTCCTTGGCGATCCGGTGGCTCTGCGCGACACCCGTGAACAGCGTGGGGCGGAAGAAGAAGCCACGTTCGGGGAGATCGCAGGCGGGCTGGTAGAGCTCCGCGCCCTCGGCCACGCCAGAGGCGACAAGCTCGGTGATCTTGTCCAGCTGCGCGCGGTTGTTGATGGCGCCAACGTCCGTGTTCTTGTCCATCGGGTCGCCCACGCGCAATGTCGACAGCCGGTCCTTCAGGCGCGCGACCAGGTCTTCGGCCACCGACTCCTGCACCAGCAGCCGCGAGCCCGCGCAGCAGACCTCGCCCTGGTTGAAGTAGATGCCGTTGACGATGCCCTCAACCGCCTGGTCAAGCGCCGCGTCCTCAAAGACGATGTTGGCGGCCTTGCCGCCAAGCTCCAGCGTGAGCGCCTTGTCCGTCCCGGCCACCGCGCGCTGGATCTTCTTGCCAATCTCCGTGGAGCCCGTAAACGCCACTTTGGCGATGTCGGGGTGCTGGACCAGCGCCATGCCGATGTCGCCGGGGCCTGGGATGATGTTGACCACGCCCGCGGGGAGGCCGGCCTGCTGGCAGATCTCGGCGAACAGGAGCGCCGACAGCGGCGTTGTAGAGGCGGGTTTGAGGACCACCGTGTTGCCGGCGGCCAGTGCAGGCGCGATCTTCCAGCTCAGCATCAGCAGCGGGAAGTTCCACGGGATGATCTGCGCCGCGACACCGAGCGGGACCGCGTTGCGCCCGGGGACGGCGTACTCGAGCTTGTCCGCCCAGCCCGCGTAGTACCAGAAGTGGCCCGCCGCGAGCGGGACATCAACGTCCCGGCTCTCCTTGATGGGCTTGCCGGTGTCCAGCGTCTCAAGCACCGCGAACTCTCGCGCGCGCTCCTGCATGATCCGCGCAATCCGGAAGAGGTACTTCGCGCGCTCCCGGCCGGGCATGGGGCCCCAGACCCGGCGCTGCGCCTTCTTGGCGGCGCGGACGGCGCGGTCAACGTCAGCCGCTGTGGCCCTGCTGATCTGCGCGAGGGGCTCCTCGGTGGCCGGGTTGATCGTCCCAAACGTGGCCCCGTCAGCGGAGGGGACCTCGCGGCCGTCGATGAACAGGCCGTACTGCTCCTTGACGCGGACGATGTCGCGCGACTCAGGGGCGGGCGCGTATTCCCAGGGGATGGCCTGACCGTCGCCAAACCCCCAGGGGCTGGGCGTGCTGCGGGCGGCCGACTTGGCGAGGGACTTCTCAGTGGTCACCCGGCCATTATGGCACCCGGCATCGGCTGGCCCGGCGATCTACGGCGTCGGCGCGGGCGTGGGCGGCGCGGGCGTGGGCGGATCCGTGACGATGGGTGTCGGTTCCGGCGGCACGGGCGTGTCCGACGGCGCGGGCGAGTCGCTGGGGCCAGCCGTGGTGCCGGGTGACGGCGTTGGCTTCGGTGTCGGCTTCGGAAGGTTGTACGGCAGCGGGTACTTGGATACGGCAGGTGTCGGCGTCCCCGGAAGCAGCGCGGCCACGTCTTGGCGGATCCGCGTGATCCAGGCGGCGGTCATGAAGCTTGGGTACTTCGGCGGCACGATGCGCAACTGCTTGACCTGCGCGTGGGCGGCCTTGCCAAACAGCTCGATGATCGAGGGCAGGGACTCGCGCGGCAGGTCCGTCCAGGCGGCGCCCTTTGCTGCGCCAAACAGCGCCGGCGCATCAAGGAACGTCTGCGGGCCAATCTGGTCGCGCATCGCCAGGATCAGCGTCTGCTGACGGTCCATGCGGCCGTAGTCGGAGTCTTGGTGGCGGCTTCGGGCATAGGCAAGCGCGGTGCGCCCGTCAAAGTGCTGCTGGCCAGCGGGGATGTCCAGCACGATGCTGCCGCGGCCGGGATCGGGGTAGTGGCTGTCGTAGACAGATGCCGGCACGTTGATGTCGATCCCGCCCATCGCGTCCACGACGCGAATGACGGCCTCAAGGTCCGCGATGAGCACTGCGTCGATTGGGCGGCCGGTGACTTCGCTGACGACTGCGCGCACCGCGCCGATGCCCTTCACGGCACCCGTGCCCGGCCATCGACCGGGGTGGCGCGACGTGCCCTCCACGTACATCTCGTTGAGCATCCCGGGCTGGCAGCCACAGGCCGACGCGTCACGTGCCGGTCCTGCCGGGTATGGCGCGTACTGCATGTTGCGCGGCAGGCCAATCATCGCCACTTTGCCGGTGGCCACGTCCACTTCCACAAGGAGCATCACGTCCGCGCGACGGCTCCAGCGGTCCGAACCCGCGTCCGAGCCTAGGAGCAGCAGGTCAAACCGCCCGTCGTCGCCCCACGGAATGGCGCCTGGGCGCTGCCACGGGACGTCGGCGTTGAACGCGGGCAGGGTGCCGTTGCCGCCGTCCGAGGGGAACGGGGCGATGTCCAGCGTGGGCGACGGCGTCGGGCCGTCTGTTGGCGCTTCTGAACCCGACGCGCTGGCGGTTGGCGCGTCCGTGGGCGCTTGGGTTGGCTCAGGCGTGGGCTCCACGTTGGCAAAGGTGCTGTCGAGGTAGTCCGCGGCGGACGAGACGGTCTGGGCGATGAGCAGGTGCGGGACCGCCACGCCAATCACGATGACGGCCGCTGCGCCCGCCATGGCGGCGCGGGACGGCAGAGTGCGGCGGAGGGCGTCGATGCTGGCGGCGCCGCGCCACACGGCGATGAGCACATTGGCCACGGCAATCACCGTGAGCGCCACGGGCGACACCATGGCTGCAAGGATCCCGAAGGTGCCCGCGGAGATCCACCAGAGGAGCAGCGCGGCGATGCCCACAAGGCTGGGCACGAGGAACAGCGCCGTTGTCCTGGGCTTGCCCAGGCGGTAGACCGCGTGGCCCAGACCGGGCAGGACGACGCTGGCGAAGGTGGCGAGGACGGGGCGCAGACGCGCGGGCAGCGAGGGCTGCTTGGGTTGGCGGTACATATCGGAGCGAGGGTAGACCTATCGCGAGATTCCGGTTGGCGGGCTCTCACCCAACTCTCAGATAAGCGCGAGATAAGTGGCGTGGTTTACGCTTCTGCTATGTCAGACCTGCCCATCTGGGAGCGGCGCTTCCGCTCGCCCATTCTGTCGTTCCCGTCGTGGGCTCCTGACGCGCCGGACCGGCTCGTCGCGGCGTCCACGGAGAGTGGGAGTTACCAGCTGTGGGCGTGGGATCGCGCCTCCGGAACGCGGCACCGCGTCACAGATGATCCGGTGGGTGTCCTGTTCGGGCGGCCAACACGGGACGGGGCCGGCGTGATCTGGTTCCGGGACGCCACGGGCGCGGAGACGGGGACGTTTGTGGTGTCGCCGTTTGCGGGCGAGGCGGGCGCGGCTGGGTCCGCAGACCCCGTGGAGCTGCTGCCGGGGATCCCGGTGGGGTGGGACGAGGGGCTTGCCGTGGGCCTGCGGCGGACGGTCGCGGCCATCAGCCGGGAGGACGGGTACTCCGTCTGGACCAGCGAGGACGGCGGGCCGGTGCGCCAGCTGTACGCGCATCAGGAGCCGTTGTGGCTCGCGGGCGGCATGGGCATGTCCGGCGCGGTGGACCGCGGGGCGCTCTCCGCGGATGACGGGGTCCTGGTCCTGGAGATCTGCGAGTTCGGGGACCTGATGCACCCGTCCCTGCGCGCCGTTGACGCGGCCACGGGCGCCACCATGGCAGACCTGCGGGACGAGGGGCTGGCGCTGTCGGGTGTGGGCTTCTCCCCGGTTGCCGGGGATCGGCGGATGCTGATCGCGCACGAGCGGGCGGGGCATCGGCATCCGGCCATCTGGGACGTCGCCACCGGCGTGGTCCAAGACCTGCCGACCGGGCTGGACGGGGATCTCGAGCCGTCGGGCTGGTGGCCGGACGGGTCCGCCATCCTGGTCATCCAGATGGTGGAAGGGCGCAATCGGCTGCACCGCCACGACATCGCCAGCGGCGTCACCACGCTCCTGGACACGGAGCCCGGCTCGATCACGGGCGCCGCGGTTCGGCCAGACGGGTCTGTCTGGTACCGCTGCCACAACGGGCTGCACCCGGCAGCTCTGCTCGTGGTGGGCTCGTCGGCGGCGCTGCTGTCGCCGGAAGGGCCGGCTGCACCGGCGGGCAAGGCGTTTGAGGCATGGTGGTTTGCCAACCCCAAGGGCCAGCGGGTCCACGGGTTCCTCGTCCATCCGGAGGGTCCCGGACCGCACCCGGTGATCATGCGGGTCCACGGCGGGCCGCACTCGGTGGACATGGACCGCTGGGCGCCGGACATCCTCGCGCATGTCGATGCGGGGTTCCTCGTGGCGCAGGTGAACTACCGCGGATCCGAGGGATTTGGCCAGGCCTGGCGGGACGAACTGACCGGCAACGTCGGCTTCCTTGAGCTTGAGGATGTGCTGGCGGGGCTGGACGACCTTATTGCGCGCGGGCTGGCGGATCCTGCCCGGGCCGTGCTGGCCGGCTGGTCCTGGGGCGGGTACGTCACGCTGCTGGGCATGGGCCGGCATCCGGAGCGGTGGATCTCCGGCATTGGCGGCGTCCCGGTGGCGGACTACGTCGCCGCGTACGAGGACGAGTCCCCCACCCTGCAGGCGCTGGACCGCTCGCTGTTTGGCGGGTCGCCTGACGAGATGCCGGCGCTGTACGAGGAGCGCTCGCCCATCACGTACGTGGACGCGGTGCGCGCGCCGCTGCTGCTCATGGCTGGCGAGAACGATTCGCGCTGCCCCATCCGCCAGGTGTGGAACTACGTGGGCCGGCTGCGCGAGCGCGGGATTGAGCCGCAGGTCTACACGTACGCCACGGGCCACGCCTCGTTCGACATGGACGAGCGCGTGAAGCAGACGGCCATCGTGCTGGACTTCCTCGCCCGCACCGTGCCCGGCGCGCGACGGTTGGAGGGCGTGGACGCCCGCCTCGCCTAACTGAACACGCCTCCCCCGCCGAATCCGTTTCGCCGATTGACCTGCCGATGTTATGTCTGACAGAATAGACGCATGAGATCGATGTGGACGAGATCGAGATCCTTTCGTCGGCTCGAAAGCACGGCATCCACGACGACCGGATCCGGCACGTCATCGCGAACTGTCCGCTCGTCCTTGCGCACCCGGACGACAACGGACAGCTCGTCTACCTCAGGCCCGACCAGCGCGGCGTCCCGCTGGAGGTCGTCGCGTTTGAGGACGACGACGGGCGCCTCAACGTGCTGCACGCGATGCGCCTTCGGCCGAGCTACCGCGACGCCTACGAAGAGGTGATGCGATGGCTGTGAGAACGCGCAATGGCCGCATCGTGACGGACGCCGATCTCGAGCGAATGGCCGCCGAAGCCGAGGCCGGGTTTGACCTGTCCACCTGGAAGCGTCGGCCCGGCCGTCCCGCACTTGGCGCCGATGACGCCGCGGGACACTCGCCGCGAGTCGGGACCCGAGTGCCCGCCGAACTACGCGACGAAGTTGCCCGGTATGCCGAGGCCGATGGCAAGACGGTGAGCGAGGTGATCCGCGAACTGCTCGAGGACTACGTGGCGGAGCGATCGTGCGTGAAGTAACGCATTGCGACGATGCCTGACACTTCGCCCGAACAACCTCGGCCATGTCCTATCGACGCTCCCTGCGCCGCCAGAGAGCCACCCTGCCTGCCGGCTCTTGATTTCCATCGCTGATCGGGCCATACCGCGGGCTAGGGTGCGACTTGTGCTTTCGCTAGCCCTCGGCGTGCTCCTCGCCGCATGCGCGCCGTCCCCGGCGGGCCATGTCTGGCGGACGACGCTGCCCAACGGCGATGCGGGCGGCCTGCCGGTCGTTCTCCGCGACGAGACCGGACTCGTCACCAGCATCGAGCCAATTTCACTCGACGCCTCCCAGGCCGGCGGCGTGCCGTCCGTCCGGGACGACCCGAACGACCCGAGCGCACTGCTCGTGACGTGGCTCGGCGGGTGCGACACCGATGCCCAGCTAGGGTTGCAGCCGAGTCATCGGGGCCCCGGACTGTACGAGCTGCACGTCTCAGCCGGGTCGCCAGGCAGGCTCGGCGGCGGCTGCGCCCCGATCGCCGTCGGCCGGGGCATCCGGATCCACGCATCGAGCCCCATCCCCGCGGCCTCGATCATCGTCAACGGCGCCGGCTCGTGAGTTCGATCGGCCGCGCCTGGGCGGCCACCGACAGGGCCGCGAGGCCTGACTCCACCACCACCGCCGGTCCGACGGCCTGGGTCATTCGCGTACACATTGCGATGATGTGGCGGCGTACCGTGCGCGCCGCGCACAGCCCGAAACCGGGTGGGAGCCGACTTAGTCCAGCGTGAAGTCGTCCGGGCGCTGGTAGACGCCCGTGCGCTCCTTCTCGAGCTGCATCAGCACGTCGTTCAGCAGCGAGGACGCACCGAAACGGAACCAGTCCGGTGTCATCCAGCGCGGGCCGAGCGTCTCGTACAGCACCACCAGGTACTGGATGGACTCCTTGGCCGTCTTGATGCCGCCCGCGGGCTTCATGCCAATCTGCTTGCCCGTGGTCCGCTCAAAGTCGCGGATCGCCTCCAGCATGACCAGGGTCACGGGCAGCGTCGCCGCCGGGGTCACCTTGCCGGTGGAGGTCTTGATGAAGTCGGCACCGGCCGCCATCGCCAGCACGGACGCGCGCCGGACGTTGTCGAAGGTGCCCAGCTCGCCCGTCTCGAGGATCACCTTGAGGTGCGCCGGGCCAGCGGCCTCCTTGACGGCGACGATCTCGTCAAACACGCCCGCGTAGTCCCCGGAGAGGAACGCGCCGCGGTCGATGACCATGTCGATCTCGTCGGCGCCCGCATCGACGGCCGCGCGGACTTCCGCCAGTTTGACGTCGAGGAACGTCTGGCCCGACGGGAACCCTGTGGCCACCGATGCCACCTTGACCCCGGACGAGCCCAGCGCGGCCTTGGCCTCGGCCACAAACGTGGGATAGACGCAGATCGCCGCGACGTGCGGGATGGCGTCATTGCCCGGCAGCGGGTGCATGCCCTTGGTGCACAGCGCGCGCACCTTGCCGGACGTGTCCTTC
>CAIYHO010000282.1 GCA_903925955.1 uncultured Chloroflexota bacterium | reverse complement strand
GCCTTGAGCTTCTGGAGGATCATCGCGCTGACTTCGGGCGGGGTGTAGCTCTTGCCGTCCGCCACCACGCGGATGCCGTCCGACTTTGGGTCCTTCTCGACGGTGTACGGCACGAGGGACTTGGAGCGCTGGACCTCCGGGTCGTCCCAGCGGCGGCCCATGAAGCGCTTGATGGAGTAGACGGTGTTGGTGGGGTTGGTGACCGCCTGGCGCTTGGCCAGCTGGCCCACGACACGCTCGCCCGATTTGGCGAAGCCAACGACGGACGGGACGGTGCGATTGCCCTCCGACGACGGGATGACCGTGGGCTCGCCGCCCTCCATGACGGCCACGACGGAGTTCGTCGTGCCGAGGTCGATGCCGATGATCTTGCCCATCTGGGATGTCTCCTGATTGGTTGGTGTACGGGGAAGGGGGACGAAACTGGCTTAGTTGGGAAGTGGCTGGTCGGGTGCCGCCGCTTCGGGTTCGCCCGCGGCAACCTCGCCGGCAGCGACCGCCACGAGCGCCGGCCGGATGAGGCGGTCCCTGAGGCGATAGCCCCGGCGGACCTCCTCGACGATGGCGCCCTCGGGCAGGCCGGTGCCTGGGACCGAGACGACGGCCTCGTGTTCGCGCGGGTCAAAGATTGAGCCGCGGGCCGCCTCGACGGCGGTGACGCCCTCACTCTCGAGGAGGACCCGGAGCTTGCGGTCGATGGCGGCGACGCCTTCGGCCCACGCGCTGTCGGCTAGCTCGGCAGGCCGATGCTCAATGGAGCGGTCAAAATCGTCGGCCAGCGAGAGGACCTTGGTGATCAGGTCCACGCCCGCAAGCCCACGTTCAGCCTGGCGCTCGTCCGTGGTGCGGCGGCGGAAGTTCTGGAACTCGGCACGCTCGCGCTGGAGCGCCCCGAGGTACTCGTCCACCTTGGCCAGCGCATCATCGCGCTCGCCTGCAGCCTGGGCGGCATCGGCTGCGCCAGCGGCAAGCTGCTGGGCCTGAGCGGCGGCCTCGTCGCGCGCATTGATGGCGGTGTCACGCTCGGCGGCTGTCGCCTCGAGCGCCTTGACCAGCGCCTGGTGCTCTTTGGCAAGCTGCACGTAGAGCCCGGCCAGTTCCTCGTGGGTAACGGTGCGGGGGTCCACGTAGAGCGGCCCCTTGGGGCGCCGGGAAGGGAAACGGGGCGAAATAGGCATCAGTGGCTCACGCGTACAGGTGGTCGATCAGTTCGTTCATCAGCCCCGAGACAAACCGGACCGTGCCGATTGCCTGCGGGTAGGCCATGCGGGTTGGCCCCAGGACGCCAATCACGCCGACGGCGCGGCCGGGGTCCCCATAGGAGGCCAGGACGAGCGATACATCGGCCATCTCCTCGGCCGGGTTCTCGCTGCCGATATAGACGCGGACGGTGCCGGAGCCCGCCACGGCAGCAATCAGCCGGGCGAGGTACGCCCGATCCTCAAGCGCGGCAAACACGCGGCGGAGTTTCTCGCTTTGGGCAAACTCGGGGGCGGCCATGACGTTGAGGAGGCCATCGCTGAAGAGCTCCTCGATGGCCGCGGCGTCAAACTCGTGCAGTGCCCGGACCACGCGCTCTCCCAGTCGTCTGGCGATGGGCGTGGCGGGGTCGTCATCGGGCAGGCCGGCAAGCGTCGCCTCGGCATCGACAGCCGTGGAGCCGTCGAGCAGCGCGTTGAGGTGCGCGGCGACGGCCGTCAGCTCCTCCTGCTCCGTGGGGGCGTCAAGCGTGCAGACAACCTGCTTGAGCGCGCCCTCGCGCAGGACGAGGATCAGGCTGGCAAGACGATCCGCGATGGACACGAGGTCCAGACGGCGCAGATGCGCGGAAGCCGCCTTGGCCGGGGTTGCAATGCCAGCCGCCTGCGTGACGGACGCAAGCGTGGTGGCGGCGAGGCGGAACCAGTGCTCGCTGGCGTACTCCACCTGCCCAAACTGGTGGCGGATCATCAGCTGCTCCACGGCGGGGAGCGGAACGCTGTCCACGATGGACTCAACGTAGTAGCGATAGCCGTGCTCGGTGGGGACGCGGCCCGCGGAGGTGTGCGGGTGCATCAGCAGGCCTGCGTCCTCAAGCTCCGCAAGGACAGCGCGAAGCGTGGCGCTGGACACGCCAAACCGATAGCGCTCAACAAGCGCCTGACTGGCCACCGGCTGGGCGGTGGTGACGTATTCCTCGATGACGGCCCGGAGGATCGCCTGCGATCGGAGGTCCAGGGGGCCGCTGGAGCGTGCGCGACGCGCCATTCGGTCCTCTCATCAGGTAGTTAGCACTCACATGGTGAGAGTGCTAACACCCGTGCCGAGAGTCTAGCGCCGCGCCGCGGGGGGTGTCAACGGGTGGGGGCGTTGTTCGGCACCCAGTTCGGCCGGACCAAATCCCGTACCGTCCTCCTAGAGGACGGTAACGAACTGCGCGTCGCGCGCCGCCGCCCCCGCACGCACGATCCGAGGCCGGCAATCTGGCTACCGTCCCCCGGGAGGACGGTAGCCAGGAACTTGCTGCTTACCGTCCGCGTGGAGGACGAGCGGTGATTTGGGGCGGTCGTGCCTCAGACCAGGCGCGAGAACAGCTCGTTCGACAGGAGACGGCCGCGGGTCGTGAGGCGGACGCGATCGGCGGCAACTTCGAGCAGCCCGGCGTCCAGCGCCCAGGCGAGGTGCGGCTCCAGCGGCGAACCCGGCGCCGCAGCCTCCGCCAGCGGCAGCCCTGTGTCGAGGCGCAGCGCGAGGATCACGCGCTCAGCCGCGGCGTCGGCACCGTCCACCACCTCGGACCCGCCCGGGGGCAAGACCAGCGAGGGCGCCGGACCGCCCAACGCCCGCAGGTACCCCTCAAGGCGGGCCGCATTCCAGCGCCGCGTGACCCCGTCAAACGCGTGGGCGCCGGGGCCAACCGCCTCATAGGGGCGCCGCTGCCAGTACACGAGGTTGTGGCGGCTCTCGTGGCCGGGCTTGCCCCAGTTGGAGATCTCGTACCCGCGGAACCCGGCCGCCGCCAGCCGCGAGACGGCCAGCAAGTACTGCTCGGCGGCCCGATCCTCAGACTGCTCGAGTACCGCCGCCGAACGCCAACGGCGAGCCCCGGCGCGTGTCGGCAGATGGTCGCCAAGCGGCCCGGTGAGGCCCTCCAAATCGGGATCGTCCAGCGTGAGCGCATATGCGGACACATGGTCAACGCCCAGCGCAAGCGACGCGTCCAGCGTTTCCCCCCATGCCGCAACGGACTGCGACGGCGCGTCGTACAGCACGTCCACGGACACCGACCGGATCCCGGCCGCCCGTGCCTCCCCCACCGCCGCGGCCACGTCGTCGGCCGAGTGCCGACGGCCAAGCCGACGCAGCAGCTCAGGGTCCACGGCCTGGACGCCAAGCGACAACCGGTTGACGCCGGCCGCAACCAGCGCAGCAGCCGAACCTCGCTCATCGGGCCCGGGGTTCGATTCGATCGTCACCTCGGCGCCGGGCGCAATCCCAAAGCGTGTGCGCACAAGCGACAAGACCGCGGCAATGGACGCCGACGGCAGCAGCGTTGGCGTGCCGCCGCCGATGTACACCGTCTCCAGAGGGGGGCGGGCGCCAAACAACGCGTCAAGCGCATCGGCCCGCAAGGACAGCTCCGTCAGGAGCGCGCCGACATACGCCTCAACACGCGAGGAAGGTCCGCGCGCCGCCGAGCCCGCATACACCACGAAGTCGCAGTACGGGCACAGCGAGATGCAGAACGGGATGTGGATGTAGAGGGCGACCGGCGGGGCCGCCGCAACCGGAGCCGTCAGTTGCCAGGCCCCGCGGCGGAATCGGCATCGGCGTCCAGCACCTGCCAGCCGTCTGGCGTCCGGCGCTGCTCCTCCACCTCTTCAGGCTCCGAGCCCTTGGGCGCCAACAGCCCGGCGTGGCCGGTGGTGAAGAAGATCGCCACGCGCGTGATGGCCTGGCCCAGGAATGCGGCACCAATCCCGCCGGTCAGCACCGTGAGATAGCCGCCCGCAAGACCCATCGCCAGCACGCTGAAGACCATCCATGTGGAGCGGCCGCGGGCACCCACGCGTGTGGCCAGCGCGTAGAGCAGCGCCTGGGTGATCACCGCGAGGAGCGGGTCCGTCCCGATCACCGTGAGGAAGCCCAGCACGATGCCGCGGAACACGGCCTCGTCCAACAGCGCCGTGGCAACTGCATTGATCACCGCGCCCGGGTACGACATCACGCCCGGCACGCGAACCTCGCGATAGCGCAGGAACGCAATGCCAACCGCGATCAGGCAGCCGGCAACCCCATACAGGAGCCCAAAGACCAGCACGCCGACACGCTCGCCCAGCGCGAGGTACAGGTCCGAGCCAGGCGCCGGGTGCAGCACCAGCACCGCGGCGATCCCGACGACGCCCACCACGTACCAGGCGAGACGGCGCAGCAGGGAAGGGCGGTTGCCATCGGCATCGACATCGTCGTATTCAGCCGCGCCAAAGCGCTCGGCGTCAAGCCGAAGCAGGATGAGGAACAAGCCGATCGCAAGCGCCATGAGCACGCGCAGCGGCTCAGGAACATGGCTGATGCCGGGCACGGTGAACGGCATCTGGGCGCGCTACCTCGACCGAAGACCGGGGAGGGCGGCAAGGGGCGTCACGACGCCCTCACTCATCGCCCATCCGCAGGATTGCAAGGAAGGCCTCCTGCGGGATCTCGACGGAGCCCACGCGCTTCATCCGCTGCTTCCCCTCTTTCTGCTTCTCCAGCAGCTTGCGCTTACGGCTGATGTCGCCACCGTAACACTTCGCAAGGACGTTCTTGCGCATCGCGCGGATGGTTTCGCGCGCCACCACATGGCTGCCAATGGCGGCCTGCACGGGCACCTCGAACATCTGGCGCGGGATCAGCTCCTTGAGCTTCTCGGTGAGCTGGCGTCCCGTGGTCTGGGCGCGCTCGCGGTGGACGATGAGGCTGAGAGCGTCAATCGGCTCGCCGGCAACCATGACGTCAAGCTTGACAAGGTTGGCGGCGCGATAGCCGGACTCCTCGTACTCCATGGACGCGTAGCCCTGGGTACGGCTCTTGAGCTGGTCGTAGTAGTCCACGATCAGCTCGGCCAGCGGCAGCTCGAAGTGCATGTGGACCCGCTGCGGATCGAGGTACTCAAGGTTTGTAAAGGAGCCGCGGCGGTTGGTGGTCAGCTCCATCATCGAGCCGATGTAGCGGTCCGGCGTCACCACGCCAAGGTGGACCCAGGGCTCCTCGATGGTCTCGATGTCGCCCACGTCGGGGAACTTGGCCGGGTTGTCCACGGTGACCCAGCCCCGGTTCATCGTGAGCTGCACGCGGTACTCCACCGAGGGCGCGCTGGCGATGAGGTCAAGGTTGAACTCGCGCTCCAGACGCTCCTGGACAATCTCCATGTGGAGCAGGCCAAGGAAGCCGCAGCGGAAGCCGAAGCCCAGGGCGACGGAGCTCTCCGGCTCGTACGTCACGGACGCGTCGTTGAGGTGAAGCTTCTCCAGCGCGTCGCGAAGGAGCGGGTAGTCCGGGCCGGACAGCGGGTAGAGCCCGGCGAACACCAGGCTCTTGGCCTCCTGGTAGCCCGGGAGCGGCTCGCTGGCCGGGTTTGCAACGGTGGTGACCGTGTCGCCCACCTGCGCCTCGCGGACGTTCTTGAGCCCCGTGGCCACATAGCCCACGTCGCCCGCGCGGAGCGTTTCAAGGGGCACCAGCTGCGGGCGGAAGACGCCAACCTCAAGCAGCTCCGTTTCGGCGCCGCTTGCCATGAGGCGGATCACGTCATGGTCGTGGAGCGTGCCCTCGGCCAGGCGGATGTAGCAGATGACGCCCTTGTACGGGTCGTAGTGGCTGTCAAACACCAGTGCGCGAAGCGGCGCATCAGGCGAGCCCTTGGGCGGCGGGATCCGGGCCACGATGGCCTCGAGGATCTCTGGGACGCCTGTGCCCTCCTTGGCAGAGGCGAGGATCACCTCTTCGCGCGGGATCGCGAGGACGTTCTCCAGCTCCTCCATCACCACCTCGGGCTGGGCCGAGGGGAGGTCGATCTTGTTGATGACCGGGATGATCTCCAGGCCCTCTTTGAGGGCGAGGTGCACGTTGGCCAGCGTCTGGGCCTCGATGCCCTGCGCAGCGTCCACCACGAGGATGGCGCCATCGCACGCCTGCAGGCTCCGGCTGACCTCATAGCTGAAGTCCACGTGGCCCGGGGTGTCGATCAGGTTGAGCGCGTAGGTCTCGCCGTCGTTGGCCTTGTACTCAAGGTGGACGGCGCGGGCCTTGATCGTGATGCCCTTCTCGCGCTCAAGGTCCATGGAATCCAGGACCTGGCTCATCATCTGCCGGCCCTCGATGGTGTGGGTCAGCTCAAGCAGACGGTCGGCAAGCGTGGACTTGCCGTGGTCGATATGGGCAATGATGGAGCAGTTGCGCACGCGCGACTGAGGGATGGTCACAGCGCGGGAGTGTATCCGCTCCGGTGCCGCGGGTACGATCCCGCAGATGACCACGCCGCTTTCCCGAACCGCGCTGTCGGCCGCCGCCATCGGGCTGCTGGTCCTGCTGCTGCTCCTGCCCCGCCTCGCCGCAGATCCGGACGCGGGCCTCACGCGGAGCAACGCGCCGTTGAGCGACGAGGGCTACAACACGGTCAACGCCCGCAACCTCGTGCTGCTGGGCAACCCGTCGGCCGACGACTGGAACCGCCACCTGCT
>CAIYHO010000281.1 GCA_903925955.1 uncultured Chloroflexota bacterium | reverse complement strand
GGTGCCTGCAAGGACCGGGGCGGGCTTGGCAACCTTGGCCGCGGGCTTGGCCACGGCCTGTGCCGCCTTGGCGGGCTGGGCCTTTGGCTGCGCCTTGACGACGGCGATCTTGACTGCTGGCGTCGTCTGGGCCTCCGCGGTGGCCGACGGCGTAGGCGCGCTTGGCGCCTGGTCAAGTGCCAAGGACCCATGGGCGGCGTTCTGGCGAACAACCGCAGAGCCGGCGCGGGTGACAGCAGGCATGACCCCCTCGCCGGGAGCTACAACCGCTGCCGCCTTGACCGGGCCACTCGCCGGCACCGGCGATGGGGACGCAAGTCCCTCGATGCCACCCATCGCGACGGCGGGCATCAGACCAAGCAGGAGCATGATGGCAGCGGTAGCGATCAACGCCGCCGCAGCATCACGTCGTCCAAGGCCCGCGGCGAGCGACGGCTTGCCGTGTTTGAGATTGATGCCACTCACCTGTGAGTTCCTTTGTCAAGAGGCCATTAGGCCCGTAATCACAGGCACCGCGCCACATGATATCTACAACGTCAGGGGGTCATAGGCCGACGGAGCCGACGTGACGGGTACACGGGCGCCAATCCCGTGTAAGAGCGCACACGCGTTGTGTAAGACAACGCGAAGAGGCGTGTCCCCAGGGGCCGGGTGACGCTGTCGCAGTTCTGGGGTCGCGGCGCGGCGGCATCACGACAACGAAGAGGCCCGGGCAGGGAACCCGGGCCTGTTCGCAGAGGAGAGAGGAGATGACCGCAGGATGCGGCCGCAAACCTTGCTGAACCGTTACCTCGTCAACAAGGTGCAGAAGGAGCCAGTGCTGGGTCAGGCCGCCGGGGCCACCTCAAACACGGGGTGGGTTGGGGCGGCCTTGGCGTAGTCCGCGTCGGCAGCACCGGCCGAGACGCCCAGGTTTGCGCGCACGCCGTTTCCCCGCCAGCCCGATGACGCCACGAGCTCGCCCAGCGCAGCCCGCATGATCGGCGCGGCCTCCTCGGGTGTGAGTTCACGCACCGTGAACGACGTCCTCCGGCGGCCCAGCCGCAGAGTCCCCTCTCCCGCCGCGCGAAGGTTTAGGACCCATGCGCCAACGCCGTGCGTGGCGATGAGAAACTGCCTGCCGCCCACGACATGAACGTCCACCGGCAGGGTGCGCAGCTGGCCGCTCTTGCGGCCCTTCACGCTGAGCAGCTGCATCGGCCCGAGGATGGCCACCGGGATCCCGACAGAGAGCAGCATGGCGATCACCGCGGTGCCTGCGCGCATGACAAGCCCGGCGCTCATGCCACCTGCATGGCCGCCCCCGGTGAGGTGGGACCGAAGCCCGTGCAGGCCAAGCATCAGAACGGCCATGAGGATGGCCATCGCTAGCCATTCGCCGGGATCGCGCGGGATGTGCATCGCCTGGTGCTCCGTGATTGCGTGTGTTGCCAATGCGGAACAGACTATTCATTACTGGACAACGCGCGACAGACAATTCGCTGCCCGCCGTGCGCTACCGAACACTTGGGCCGAAGTTGTCTGGCGAGAAGGAGACGAGATGGCAACGGGCGACGATCGGCGCTCGCGCAGAACACGGCGTCTGGTGACGGCGGCAATGGCTCAGTTGCTTCAGGAGCGGCCGTTTGAGCAGATCACCGTGCAGGCGATCATCGACCGCGCGGACATCGGCCGGGCCACGTTCTACCACCACTTCCGCGACAAGCTTGACGTGGTGGACGCGGTCTCAGCCGAGATGTTCGAGGGGCTCCACGACGCCGACGACACGCTCGGCGCGAGCGGCGGCCTACCCGTACTGGGCCTGTTCCGCCATGCCGCAGAGCGGGCGACGAGCCTGCGCGCGATGCTTGACACGCCCGGCGGATCGGTCTTCTGGGCACAGTCCCACGCGGCGCTGACGGCGGCGATTGAAGGCGCGCTCGCCATGACGCCGCCAGACCCGACGCGGGCTGCGGTGCCCGCCGCAATCCGCGCCCAGTTCCTGGCGGGTGCCCTGCTTGGAACGCTGCAGTGGTGGCTTCGCACAGGGATGCCGTACACACCCGAGCAGATGGCCGCGTTCTTCGGGGCATTGACGCCGTCGTCGGCGCCGGGCGCGTAGACGGTGAGGCGCCGCAGACAGCCTAACGGGGCCGCGGGCGCTCCATGGTGCGCGCGATGTCGTCGCCGGGCTTGATCATCCGCACCGCCGCCTCGAAGTAGTGCTCTTGGGCAAGCCGGCGCAGGACGCCGAGCATCTGCTCCATGAGCACCGTGCCCACCACCACGCTCTGCACAACAACGTCGCGCGGCGCGCCAATGGGCAGGCTTGCAATCTCGGATGCCGCAAGTTGGTCGATCGCGTCCGCGTACGGGTCAAGACCGTCGAGCACCTGCTCGAGTGACGGGGCCGGCGGCGGTTTGCCCGCGGCGGACGCCATGCCCGAGAGGTCCAGCCCGCTCACCGCGGCGAGAAGCTGCGCAAGGTCTTGGCGGGCCGGCGAGTCAGGCCTGACAACCCATCCGCGCCGCGCGAGGAAGGCATCAACAAGCGGGTCCATCGCGCCGTCGGTCGCCACATCACCCGCGCGCGCCAGGGCGCCATGGGCGACGCCAACCACATCGCTGAGGCTCACCGACGGGTCATCAAGGGTGGCGATCACGCGCGCCGCGGCAGCAACCGAGAGGCCGCCCACCTCGAGCAGCGCCCGAATAAGCCGGAGGCGGCGGACATGCTCCACGCCATAGTCGGCCTGGTTGGGCGCTGAGAGTTCCCCGCGCGGCAGCAGCCCTTGGCGCAGGTACCACTTGATGGTGGCGGACGGCACGCCGCTTGCTCGAGCCAGTTCCCCAATCCGCATGGCGCGAGCATATCTTGATCTCCTCACTATGGATAGTGTTACTATCTGTCATGGTGAGTGACACTATCCATATGGCGAAAGGACTGGACATGCTGGTTACTGGGGCAACCGGAGGCACGGGCCTCGACGTGGTGCGCCGGACACAGGCGCGCGGCATCGCGGTTGGCCCTGCGGCTTCCGTCGGCGTGCCGTCCCAGGTGACGCGCGCGAGCCATGCGACGGTCCTCGCTGATCTGGCCGCATCGAGCCAGCACGAGGGCATGGCCGTTACAGTGACCGCGTGATGGCCACGTTGAGCACGCCGGACCACCAGCTCGCCCGCCTGTTTGAGCAGACGGCCGCCCGAAGCGACACGGTCGAGGTCAAGTTTGGCGTGGCGTCACCCAGGCTTGACGCCGATCTCCACTGGGCAGAGCCAGACAGCCGGCGCCAGCACTTCATCGCCAGCACCACCAAGCTGTACACGCTGACGGTGGCGCTCCGGCTGCACGAGCGGGGCGTGCTGCCGCTGGGGACGCGCGCAATCGACATCCTGCCGGAGGCCACCCTGCGCGGCCTCAACACGTTTGGCGGC
Organism: uncultured Chloroflexota bacterium; assembly: GCA_903925955.1. Lineage (GTDB taxonomy): Bacteria > Chloroflexota > Limnocylindria > Limnocylindrales > CSP1-4 > CAIXZV01. The sequence continues at coordinate 9,085 of CAIYHO010000281.1, read as the reverse complement.
ACCGACCACGCCGCCGAGTACACCGTGGAGCAGCTGCTCGCCCACACCACCGGGATCCCGGACTACTTCGAGGGCAAGGCTGGTGGTGCGTCCACGTTTATGGAGCGCATGATCGCGGCCGATTTCGGCTGGTCGCTTGACGACAGCCTCGAGCAGGCGCGGCGCGGGAAGCCCACGTTCGCCCCGGGCGAAACCAAGGCCGTGTACTCGGACACGAACTACCAGCTGCTGGGCGCAGTGATCGAGCAGGTGTGCGGGGCGCCCTTTGCAACGGTGGTCCGTACCGAGACGCTGGAGCCCTTGGTGCTCACCGACACGTACATGTTCTCGCCGGACACACTGGACCGGTACGAGAGCGTCTCGCCGTTTCTCGTGGGGCAGCGGCAACTGCATGTCCCGCTGGCGATGGCGTCCTTTGGCGTGGACGGCGGGATGGTCTCCACCACGGCCGACAGCCTGCGGTTTCTGCGGGCCTTCGCGGGTGGCGAGCTCTTCAGCCCGGCCTCGCTGGCCCTGGCCACGGCTCGCTGGCGGCGGATCTTCCCGCCCCTCCAGTACGGCGTGGGCATCATGAAGTTTGCACTGCCGGCGCTGCTGACGGGCTTCCGCAAGGTGCCGCCGATGCTGGGGCACTCAGGCGCCTCGGGCCATGTGCTGTTCTGGAACCCGGATTGTCAGTTGTTCATTGCGGGAACGGTGAACCAGGCGGCGAAGCGCTCGCTCGTCTACCAGGTGATGGTCAAGGCGGCGATGCTCTGCCGCTGACGAGGCGCCGGAGCCGAGGAGGTGTGCCCCGAGTTTGGCGCTCGTCGGCCTTCGGACTCGCCCCCCTGCGGCGAGGCCCGCACGCGCCATGGCCCTCTCATCGGCCGATGCTGATCGAGATCTGGTCCGACGTCGCCTGCCCGTGGTGCTACATCGGGAAGCGCCGGTTTGAGCACGGCCTTGAGGCATTCCGGCAAGCTGGCGGTGATGCCGAGGTTGAGGTTGTGTGGCGCAGCTACCAGCTCAATCCTGACCAGCCGCGCGGCGCCGTCACCACGCTCGAAGCGTCGCTCATGGCCAAGACCGGCGGCTCAGCCGAGCAGGTCCGGGCGATGAACCAGCGCATGACCGAGGCGGCGGCGGCCGAAGGGCTTGAGTACCACCTGGACCGCTACCGCGTGGTGAACACGTTTGACGCGCACCGGGTGCTCCAGATGGCCAAGGCCCAAGGACTGGGCACGGCTGCCCACGAGCGCCTGCTCCACGCACAGCTGGTGGACGGCGAACTGCTGGAGGACCCGGCGACGCTGATCCGGCTGGCGGGCGAGATGGGGCTGGACGCGGCGGCGGTGGCCGACATGCTTGCGGGCGACGGCTTCCGATCGGACGTGCTGGCCGATCTGCGGGATGCCGCAGAACTGGGCATCTCGGCGGTGCCGTTCTTTGTCTTCAACCGCAAGTACGGGGTGGCGGGCGCACAGCCGGCCGAGGCGTTCGCGCAGGTCCTGACGCAGGTCGCCGCAGAGGTGGTTGAAACCGGGGCAGCGGCCCAGCCCTAAACGCCGAAGTCGGTCGCCTTCACCAGGGAGCCGTCGCGGTGGAACGTCTTCCACGGGCCAATCTGGCGGCCGCGATCAAAGGCGCCTGAGCGCATCAGCGAGCCGTCCAGACGGTAGAAGGCCCACTCACCGTGGAGTTCGCCGTCCACCCGTCCGCCACGCGCCTTGAGCGTACCGTCGGCGTACCGTGCCTCCTCCATCAGGAGCCGGCCACCGGGTATCGGCATGCCGCTCACAACCCGTTCGTTAGCACGCGGGTTCCTGGACACGTTCAGTCACGACCGACGATAGCCGCGGCGTCAGCCGAGGCCGCTGGGGTAACCCATCTGGGCCACTCCGCCACGGGCGCAAAGCCCTCGTCGAGGTACAGCCGCAAGGCGCCGGCGTTGAGCGCCTCCACCACGATGTCCACTTCCACCGCACTGCGCGCGCGGACGTGCGCTATGCCCCACCGCAGGAGCTCGCGGCCCAGTCCACGGCGGCGATAGGCGGGCACAACGCCAACCAGCCGGATGTCGCCGCGTAGTGGCTGGTCGCGGGCCGGGCCCAGCGTTGCCCGACAAAAGCCCGCCAGCCGCGCCGGGTCACCGTGCTCGTGCGCCACCCGGATGTCCAACGCGTCAAAGTCCGGGCGGGTGTGCGCCTCTCGGATCCGGGCGAGGTCAAAGCGCATGGGGCTTGGATGATCGGCAAAGGCATCGTTCATCAGTTCGACAAGTGCCTCAGCGCCAATCTCGGGACCAAACGCGCGGACGTCAAACCCGGGGACAGGCGCAGGGGCCACCACGGTGGCGCCGGCCGGCAGCCGGAGCAGGTGGAAGCTGGATCGGTACTGCATCCCGCAGGCCTGAGCAAACGCTAGCCCTGGACCATCGTTGGGCACCCAGAGCTCAAGACGCTCATCGCCGGCCGCGGCCGCGATCCCCTGGGCTGCCGCGAGCAGGCGACGCCCATGGCCCCGGCGCCGATGGGCCGGATCCACTTCCAGACGGACCGCTGCCGGGTGCGTGTACCCCACCACCTGGTTGCCATCCACCGCAACCGCCGCCTCTTCGGGGTGGGCGAGGAGCGCCCCCAAACCGCCAACATGCTCCTCAAGCGTGACGCCGTCCGGTCCGCCCAGCGCGAAGCTCCGACGCATGACGGCCTCCACGGCCGGCGCATCGGAAGGCGCAAAGGGTCGAGTGCTGGAGGCAGATTGACGAGTTGCCACCCGTCAACGCTACCCGGATCCGGGTCTTGACGCACACACGCCTCAGACCGGACACTTCCGGCTGCCCGCTTCCTGGGAGGGACGGCGCGGCAATGCGGCTCTGCGACCCGGCTGAGTCCGTCCCGAGCGCTCCGGCTGATAGCCGGCGCCAGCGCTCCCGACATCCGAAGCTGAGGCGCACAGACAGTGAACAACCAAACCGCGATGGCGCATGGGTTCAGGCGCGCCTCCAGCCGTGTGCTGATGGCCGTGCTTGCCGCCGGACTCCTTGGGATTCCGGCCGCGCATCCGGTGCGGGCTGCGCTGACCACCGTCAACAACGGCATCGCCACGACGGACCTGACGGCTATCGGCATGACCGCCGCAACACTCGCGACGGACCTGGTTGGCACCGGCGTCACCATCGATCTCGCCTCCATCGTGGTCCACGGCAACCCCACCCAGTTGGGCACCGTTGACATCACGGACGGCGCGGTGGTCTCGTTCAACCACGGCGTCATCCTCTCAAGCGGCGACATCTCCAACGTCATCGGGCCCAACAAGTCCGAGGGCACCACGGGTATCGAGACCGGGGCCGAGGACACGGACCTCACGGCGCTCATCGCCAGCACCGCCACCGTGTTCCCCATGACGTACGACGCCGCGTCCCTGGAGTTTGACTTCACGCCCAACGCCAACGACGTGTACTTCACGTACGTCTTCGGCTCGGACGAGTATCTGGAGTGGGTGAACCTGTTCAACGACGTGTTCGCCTTCTACATCGGCGATGGGCCATCGAAGGCCAACTGCGCCACCGTCGGCGGCAATCCCGTCTCGATTGACACCGTCAACAGCACGGTCAACAGCGGCTCGTATCGCGACAACTCCTACATGAGCCCGCCGGCCAGCCCGCTCAACATCGAGACGGACGGCCTGTCGGTTGAGCTGATCTGCCACGCCGCCGTCACGTCGGGCGTCAAGACCCATCTCAAGATGGCCATCGCGGACACCAGCGACCAGATCCTGGACTCGGTGGTGATGATCAAGACCGGGAGCCTCTCCACCACGCCGCCCGAGTCCTGCAACAACCTGGTGGATGACGACGTAAACGGCCAGACGGACATGGCCGACACAAAGTGCTCCTCCACCGTGACCACGCCGCCCCCGAGCAGCGGCGGTGGCGGCATCGGGACCTCAAACAACAACCCGCCGTTCACCGGCAGTGAGGGCGAGGACATCATCCTCGACGCCTCCGCGCTTGGCTGGACGGCCACGCCCAACACGGTCTCAACTTCCTGGTCCGTCACCGCCACGCTGAGCGGCACGGGCACCTGCTCCATCGTTGAGTCCGGCAAGCAGCCGCTGGTCGCGGGCCAGATCGCCATTGCGCACCTCAACTGCACCGACGAGGGCGAGTACACGGTCCGCGTGGACATGTGGGACGCCGAGGGCGGCAGCGACAACGACAAGGACGTGGACTTCTTCGTCCAGAACGCGCCGCCCGCCGTGGCCATCACCACGCCCACAATCGGCGACGGGGCGGTCATCGGCGACACCGTCCACGTCAACGCAAATGTGATCGATCCAAGCAAGTACGGAGCTAACCCGGGCGACGCGGTCACGTGTGCCGTTGATTGGGGCGACGGCACCAAAGAACCGATTGCCTACGACGCCCCAAGCGACAGCTGCGGCGGCGACCATGTCTACGCCTCGGCCGCCACGTCCGTGATCAGCGTCACCGCCACCGACAACGTTGGCGACGCAGCGGCGGCCGCCACCCTCCTCGCCGTGACCGACGGCCTCTCCAAACTGGACCAGACGCTCTCATGGACGGTGGCGCCGCCAGCGTCTGCGGTCTACGGCGACCAGTTCACGGTCGCGGCCAGCGGTGGTGGCTCCGGCAACGATCTCGTCTACGGGGCGTCGGGCGGCTGCAGCAACGACGGCGCCGGTGCGGACATCACGATGACCAGCAGCACGGATGACTGCTTGGTGGTGGTGGATCAGGCCGGCAACGACAGCTACAACGACGCCGTCACCCTCACTGCCTCAGTCACCACCGGCACACGCGACATCACCGTCACGGCAGATCCCCAGACCAAGGCCCGCGGCGACCTCGATCCCATCCTGGGCTACCAGATCACCAGCGGCAGCCTGGCGGGCGTTGACACGCTCGCGGGCGAGCTCGATCGCGATCCCGGCGAAGACCTCGACACCTACCAGATCACGCAAGGCACGCTGGAGGCATCGGCCGACTATGTGCTGACGTACGTCCCGGCCCTGCTGACCATCGTGGACGAGACGGTCCCCACCGCAACGGCACCAGTCGCCGCCATCAGGACAGGCACCGCGCTTGTCGTCACGGCGATCCCGGTCACGCTTGCGTGGACGGGGGCCGACGAGGCGGGCGGCACAGGCCTGCACCACTACGAGGTGGCTCGTTCCGCCAACGGCTGTTCAACCTTCGGCGTCGCCACAACGGTGTCGTCCAGCGCGGCTTCGGCCACATGGTCCACCACGGTCCCCAGCACCGGCAACGTCTGCTTCCGCGTCCGCTCGTTTGACGCAGCCGGCAACGCGTCCAACTGGGAGACCGGCCCGCTGCTCACGCCGCGCCTGACGCAGCAGTCCAGCAGCTTGGTGAAGTACGTCAAGACGTGGACGCTTGCGGCCAGCGCCAAGTACTCAGGCTCCAGCGAGAAGTACACGAAGACGGCCAAGGCCACGGCAACCTACAAGGTGGCGGCGCAGAACGTCGCCCTGGTGATCACGCGCGGCACGGGCCGCGGCAAGGTGGGCATCTGGGTGGACGGCGTCCTGGTGAAGACCGTGGACACCAAGGCCAGCGCCACGCAGTACCGCTATATCGCCTGGCAGACCGCGCTCACCCCCGGCACCCACACGATCAAGCTGGTTGTGGCGGGGACCGCCGGACGGCCGCGCGTGGATCTGGACGCGTTCGCCATCCTGAAGTAGCGACTCGGGCGCTCAGCGCCCCGGTTCAGCCGCCCAGCGTCGCCAGGTAGGCGGAGGTCCTCGCGAGCCCGTCGCGCAGGACGTCGGGGCTGTTTGCGTACCCGATGCGCAGGTACCCCTCCATGTCCATCGCGCTGCCGGGCGTGAACAGCACGCCCTCGGCCTCCAGCAGACTCGTGCAGAACGCCTCCGACGTCATCGGCGCATCCAGGCGGAGCAGCGCCGTGGTGCCGGATGTGGGCCGCACATAGGTGATGCGCGGCTCGGCCGCCACCCAGGCGTCCAGCGTGGCCAGGTTGCCGCGGACGATGCCGCGGTTGCGCGCCAGCAGTGCCTCGTGCGCCTCAAGCGCAATCGACGCAAGCAGGTCGTCCACCATGCCCACGCTGATCACCGAGTAGTCGCGGTGGCGGTTGACGGCCGCTCGCACGGCAACTGGGGCGTTGATCCAGCCCAACCGCAGCCCTGCCAGCGAGAACGCTTTGGACATGCTGCCAATGCCAATCGTGCGCTCGTAACGGTCTGCCATCGACGGGCTTGTCCCGGCGCCATCCTGGTCCAGCCCGCGATACACCTCGTCTGCGATCACCCAAGCGCCCTGTGCGCGGGCGATATCGGCGATGGCGTCCAACGCGGCAGCGTCCAGCAGCGAGCCTGTGGGGTTGTTGGGGTTGACCAGAGAGATCACCTTGGCGCCCCGCGCCATCTCGCGCAGCTCATCGAGATCCGGCAGCCAGCTGTTCTCCGCGCGGAGGCGCAGCGGCCGAACCGTGGCTCCCATGCTCTCCGGGATGGACGTGTGCTGCTGGTATGTCGGGACGACGCTGACAACGATGTCGCCCGGCTCCACGATTGCCTGATAGGCGAGGTGGTTGGCGCCGATGGCGCCGTGGGTGACCAAGATGTCGTCTGCGCTCGCACGCTCGTACAGCGCGGCGATGGCCATCCGGAGGCGGGGGCTGCCTTCGATGGCGCCATAGGTGAGGCGCATCCCCAGGAGGTCGGAGGCAAAGGCCCCTGCGTCAAGGCCGGCGAGCGCAAGGAGTTGCGCAACCGTCACCGAGTCCACGCAGGTCTCGGCAAGGTTGTACCGGCAGTGGTCCTCCCACCGGTTCATCCAGATCTCAACGCCAAAGTCACGGATACGCATGGCTAAACGATCGCCTGGACCAGCATCGTGAGCAACGGGGCGAAGAGAAGCGCCGGAAGCAGGTCGCCCACGGGCACCTGGCGGATCTGGAGCAGCCGCAGGCTCACGCCCATCAGCAGGATCCCGCCCGTCGCGGTGATTGAGGCGATAAGCGCGGCCGGCAGGAGCGAGCCCAGCAGGACGGCGGCGACGGTCCAGAGGCCCTGCCAGACAAGCACCGAGATGGCCGAGGCGGCCACGCCCCAGCCCAGCGATGCCGCAAACGCCAACGATGCAAACCCGTCGAGTGTGGACTTGAGGAGCAGCTGGTCAATACCGCGCCCAAGTCCATCGGACAGCGAGCCCAGGATGGCCAACGGCCCGATGGCAAACACAAGCGACGCGTCCATGAAGCCCTCGACAAATCGGGCCTTGGCGGCGTTGCCCTCACCGCCCTCACTGTCTCCGCTGCCGGCCAGCTTCGCCTGGAGCCAGCCGCCCATCGCCTCGAGCCGGTCCTCAATGCGCAGGAGTGATCCCACAATCCCGCCAAGGAGGACAGCGCCCAGCACAACGAGCAGCGCGGCACTGCCGCCGACGGCCGCACGGAAGTCAGGGTCGTTGACGGAGACGACGTTGAGGCCCGCGATGACCAGCGTCACCAGACCAAGCCCGTCGGTGACGGTGCGGGTGGTCCGCTCGGGCAGACGATGGCCAAAGAACACGCCCAGCGTGGAACCGACAAGGATCGTGACAACGTTGATGAGGGTGCCGAGACCGGGCATGGCGTCCTTTCGCGCGGGGGGCCAACAGGGTACGGCTGACCTGCCGCCTCGTGTGGCGGCGGCGCGCGCAGTAGGCTTGCGCCAACGATCAGCCAGAGGAGTTGGGCGATGACAACTGCAGCACCCGATGCGACCGGTCGCCGCGATCCCGTCCGGGCGCTCGCGGCCGTCGCACTCGCCCTCTTCGTCGTCCTCATGCTGCGCGAGGTCGCCTCGCTCGTTGTCCCCATCTTGTTTGGCCTGTTTCTTGCGCTCGGCGCGTCGCCGCTGCGTGAGCGTCTCGTGCGGCGCGGGCTTGGGAGGTCGGCGGCGCTTGGCGTCGTCATCGGCGTCGTTTTGGCGGCAGTGGCAATCACGGTTGTGGTGATCGCGTTCTCGCTTGCGGACCTTGCGGATCTGGCGCCCGGGTACGCAGATCGGCTCCAGACAGTCTGGACGGACATCCGCACGGCGCTTGCGGGCTTTGGCATCACGTTGGGCGGCGCGTCCGTGCAGGACATGGTGTCCTCGGCCACCATCGCGGACCTCGCCAAGTCGGCCGCAGGCTCCGTGTCACGCGCCACGGGCTCGCTCCTGATTGCCGCACTCACGCTGGTCTACGCGCTGTCCGGCGCCGCGTCCCTCCGCCAGCGGGCAGAGGCCGCGTTTGGCGAACGCCACGCGCTGCTGACCGGCGTTGAGCGGTTTGGCTCCGACCTGCGGCGCTACATCGTGGTGCGGGCGCAGTTGGGCATCTTCGCGTCCGTCCTGGTGTTCATCCTGCTGCTGGTGCTGGGCGTGCGCCTTGCCGCGCTCTGGGCGTTCCTGGTCTTTGCCGCCAGCTTCATCCCCAACATCGGCACCATCATCGCGCTCGTCCCGCCGGCGGTCTTGGCGCTACTGGATGCAGGACCCGGGTCGGCCGCGGCGGTGGTCATCGGCTTCACGCTCATCAACCTCGCGCAGGACTACCTGCTGCAGCCGCGCATGATGGGCTCGGAACTCAACCTCTCGTCGCTGGTGGTGCTGCTCTCAATCGTGGCGTGGGCGTGGATCCTGGGCGCGGCGGGCGCACTGCTGGCGGTGCCGCTCACGGTGGGGCTGGTGGCAATCCTTGAGGCCACGCCCGCGACGGCCGGGCTGGCGCTCCTCATGCGCCACGAGACGCCGGTGCCGCCGACGATGGCGCCGGATCCGCTCCCCGCCAAAACCTAGCCGGCCGCAATCTCCGCAAGCAGGGTGAACACCGGCATCGCCGCCGCATAGCTCCCCGCCAAGAGATCCGGCAGGTCCGGAGACTCAACGTCCGCATCGGCCAGACGCCGGCGAAAGATGATGTCCTTGAGCTTGAGCAGATCCGCCTCTGGGCTGTCCTTGGGGTAGCCCGCAGGCACGCGCGCCAGACGGTCCCAGGAAAGGGGAGCGAAGCTATGAGTGTTTTGGAAGCAACCATGCTGATCTGTTTCGGATTGAGTTGGCC
>CAIYHO010000280.1 GCA_903925955.1 uncultured Chloroflexota bacterium | reverse complement strand
TCGGAACACGCTGAGGATCACACCGGTGGCCCCTGACTGTCCGGCTCAGCCGGCGCCAGGAGCCTCGCTCAAATCACACCACTCGGGGGGACACGCCTGACGCTGGCCCCTGGGTCTGACCACCCTGGTGCCATCCCGGCATCGCGATAACACGCCGCGCACGCATGGAGCGAGTGGCGGGGAGCCCAAGGGGCCAGCTGCGGCGCTTCGACACCACGGCGTGCGGGGCTTCTGCGACGCGCTGCGCTGGAGCCAACCATGGAATGCATGCCCGCCCACGGTAGGAGGCGGGCGACGGACGGCCGGTAGGAGGCGAGCGACGGACGGCCGGTAGGAGGCGAGCGACGGCCGCCAGGCACCCGGCGCCTAGCACCGGCAAGCGACGGGCAGCGACGAACGCCCGGCGGCTAGGGATGCCCAGCGCGCCCGGCGGCTAGCAATCCCCGGTGGGCACTCAGCCCAGCTCTAGCGACCCCAGCAGGTCGGCCCCGGCGTCCCACGCCACAGGGTTGTCGTGGGCCAGGCGGTGCGCCTCACGCGAGATCTGGTTTGCCAAGTCCGGGTAGGCGTCCCGGAGGTGACCCCCGGGCCGAAGCCGTGCAGAGGCATCGTGCAAGAACGCCGAGTACAGCGCCTCTGGGTTGGCGGCAGCGATGCGCTGCTCAGCGTCGGGCTGAAAGTCAATCGGCACCATCAGGCGTGCGAAGAACGCGCCGATGTCGTCAACCATGGGGTCGACGCCCTGCGAGTGCCCAGCCCAGCGCACAATCGGCGCACGGGAGGTGAAGGCGGCCAGCGTCTCCGTTGCGGACCGCGCGTCCGCCAGCAGCGTGCCGCCAAACGTGAGGAACTGGTTGCTCACAGGGATGCGGTCCGTCACCTGGATACGGCCCCAAGAGAACGGCCGGCGCTGCGGGACGGGTCTGAACCGATCCAGCACAACCAGCCGCCCGCGCCCGTTGTGAACCTCCCAGAACGTGACGTCCTCAGGATCGAAGTGCTCAAGGGTTGGCGCATCGCGCAGCGCCACCAGCAGCCGTGGACCCGGCTGGCTGCCGGCGTGGGACCCGTCGCGCAACTCAAACCCCAGGTGCGCAAGCTCGGACGCTGTGTCCTCGAGCCAGTCGCCGCCCCAGTCCAACATCCCGGGCCAAGGCGCTGCTAGATGCTCGCTCACGCGTCGGCCTCCGCTTCCGCAGGCTCACCCGCCGGTGGCACGCGACGCCGAGCGCCAACCACCAGCACCACGGCCCCGCCAATGGAGGTGAGCAGGAGCGTCGCCGCATGCACCAGGACCGCAAACGCCAGCGCCGGCGCCCGCCCAATGCCCACGGATGTGGCGATCGTCACGGCCGCCAACTCAAAGGTGCCCACGTAGCCGGGTGCAGCCGGGACCGCGGTGGCAAGGTTTGTGCCCGCCGCAAGGAGCGCGGCCTGACCGATGGTTGGCTCGATGCCCACCGCCTGCGCCGCTGCGGCAAACGCAAGCACCGTGAGCGACCATGAGCCAATGGATAAGACGATGGCCGCCGCCATCGTGGGCACGTCTCGGACGATCGACAGCCCAGCGCGCAGCCGCACCAGCGCCCCGTGGACCTGCGGCCACTGACCAACCCACGTGGTCAGCCGGTTGGCGCCGGGCAACCGGTGCGCAACCATGCCCACGGCAATCGCCACAACCAGCAGCCCCGTCAGTGCCACGCCAACCATGACTGCGGAGGCGACAACCCCGCGCACGGAGAGCACCAGAATGGCGATGGCGGCGATCACCACCACCACGGCGGTATCCACCACGCGCTCCACGACAATCGTGCCCAAGATCGTGGAGCGGCTCACCTGCGTCCGCTCACCCAGGTGATGGCTGCGGACCACCTCGCCAAGCCTGGCGGGCAGCACGTTGTTGGCGAGGTAGCCCACCAAGAGGGAGCCGGCAGTGGTGCCCAAGCTCACATTGGCGATTGGCCCAAGCAGGACGCGCCAGCGGACCGCCCGGAGCACCACATCCCCAACGACAAACAGCAGGAGCAGCAGGAGCCACTCGGGGTTTGCGCTGCGGATGGCCTGCCAGGTGGCGCCGATGTCAACCGAGCGAACAACCAGCGCCAGCGCCACCACCGAGATGGCGATGCCGATGAGCGCCCGGCCGGCTCCGCGCCGCATGGTCAGGCGGCGTCTTGGCCGGATCCGGCAGTGGTGATGTCGGCTTCCGGAGTTCGCGGCTGGAGCTTTGGCGAGCGGCGGACACGCAGGCGGTGCGCCAGGTACCGCGCCACAACGCGAAGCGTGGACAGCCCGTACACAACGCTGCGCTTGAAGTTGACCGAGCTTGCCTCGTCAAAGTACCGGGTGGGCACGCCAATCTCGCCGATGCTCAGGCCGCCAGCCGCCACAACCTGGGCGATCAGCTCCTGATCAAAGACGAAGTCATCGGAGTTGCGCTGGTACGGGATGGTCTCCAGCAGCCTGCGGCTGTAGGCGCGCAGCCCCGTGTGGTACTCGGAGAGGTGCAGCCCGAAGGCCATGTTCTCAACGCCCGTGAGGAACCGGTTGGAGACGTACTTCCATTTGGGCATGCCGCCCGCCAGCGGATCGCCCAGGAAGCGGCTGCCCAGCATCAGGTCACACTCGCCGGCCAGGATTGGCGCGACAAGCTGCGGGATCCGCGTGGCGTCGTACTGGTAGTCCGGGTGGAGCATCACCACCACGTCCGCGCCCCACTCGAGCGCCCGGTCGTAGCAGGTCTTCTGGTTGCCGCCGTAGCCGCGGTTCTGGCGGTGGGAGATGACCTCAAGGCCAAGGCGCTTCGCAACGTCAACCGTCTCGTCCTTGGACACGTCGTCCACAAGGATCACGTGGTGGACAAGGTCGTGCGGAATGTCCGCGTACGTCCGCTCAAGGGTCTTGGCGGCGTTGTAGGCGGGCATGACGATGACGATGCGCGGTGCGTCGGGCATGCGCTAACGATACCCCGTGCGCGCGCGCCACCGGTGTTGCGGTAGCGACAACAGGCTGGCCGAAAGCGTTTTGCGCCGGATCGGGGCATGATCCGCGCATGTTCGATCGCCTCTTTGGCAACCGCGCCTCCGATCCGGCGACGGCGAGCCGCGTCCCGCCCGGCCAATACGTCACCGAGAAGTTCCCGGTCCTGCACTACGGCTCCGTCCCCAAGGCAGACCTGGCCACGTGGGACTTCACCGTGTCAGGCGAGGTGGACGCCCCCTTCCGCCTCACGTGGGCCGAGTTTCAGGCACTCCCGCGCACCCAGCTGACAACCGATATCCACTGTGTGACCCGCTGGTCAAAGCTGGACACGCACTGGGAGGGCGTGGCGATCCGGACAATTCTGGAGCGCGCGCAGGTGCGGCCGTCAGCCACCCACGTGCTTGGCCACGCGGAGCAGGGCTACACGGCCAACGTGCCCGTGGACGTGCTTGCGGACGACGACGTGATCCTGGCCGACACCTTTGAAGGCGAGCCGCTCACGCCCGAGCACGGCTACCCGCTACGGCTGATCATCCCTAAGCGCTACTTCTGGAAGGGGCCCAAGTGGCTCCGCGGTCTGGAGTTCCTCAGCCAGGATGCGCCCGGCTTCTGGGAGCGCTACGGCTACCACAACGACGCCGACCCCTGGAAGGAAGAGCGCTTCAGCGAGTAGCGTCCAGCGACACCGGGAGCGCGAGGACCCGCTGCCCCGTTGCCTGGGCAATGGCGTTGGTGATGGCTGGGGCGATGACCATGTTGGAGCACTCAGCCACGCCCTTGGCCTCAAGCTCCGGGGGATCGCCGGCTCCGGCAACAAGGATCGTCACCATCTCAGGCATGTCCCTTGACCGCGGGATCCGGTAGTCCTTGAAGCCCCGCGTCTCACGCGGCAGGAACTCCTCGGTCATGGCAAACCCAAGGCCCATCGCGATGCCGCCTTCAATCTGGCCCACGAGGCCCTGAAGGAACACGGGCTTGCCCACGTCGTGAGCGGCAACCACGCGCAGGACCCGGACGTCTCCGGTGGCGGTGTCAACCTCCACCTCGGCCATCTGGGTGCCACTGACGTACATCGCGTAGGGCTCGCCCCGCTCCGGGCTCACCTGGTAGGCGGGCACGTCGGCGTCAAACTCCCCGGCAAACTCGGTCGCCCAGCCGGCGTCAGCTCTGGCCTGCGCAATGACGGCCAGCGAGACGCCATCCGCGGCCGAGGCACCGTCCGCCGCGGCACCGCGGATCCGCACCTGTCCGTCAACAAGCGCAAGCTCGCCAACGGGCGTCGCCAACATCCCCGCCGCCGTGCCAAGCACCGCTTCGCGGAGGTCCGCCGCCGCGTTGCGCACGGCGTTGCCCACAAAGAACGTGAGGCGGCTGCCCACCGCGGGTCCGGCATCGGGACACGACGCCGTGTCGCCAAACACAACGCTCACGCGCTCGCGCGCCACGCCAAGCTCATCCGCGGCGATGATGCCCATCGCCGTGGCGCTCCCCTGGCCAAGATCCATGGCACCGGTCCGCACCACAACTGACCCGTCAGCGAGAAGCGCAACCACCGCACGCCCGGGCCCGCGGCCCACCGTGAGTGCCGGGTCCTGACCCGGGATGGGACCGCCGCCCCCGCCGCCAATCCCGTACCACACAGACGCCACCCCCACGCCGCGCCGTCGGGTGCCAGCGCCCTGGTTGGCAGCCGCGCACCGGTCCAGAGCCTCAACCCAGTGCGGGCGAACGGCGTCGAGCGTCAGGGCATACGAGGGCTCACGCGCAAGCACCTGCCCGGACAGGAGCCGGTCACCCAGCGTGAGGCGGTTCCTGAGGCGGAACTCGAGCGGATCCATGCCAAGGCGCGCGGCAAGCGTGTCCAGTTGCGACTCAACCGCAAATGCCACCTGCGTCGTTCCGGGACCGCGCATGCACCCGGCGGTGGGGTTGTTTGTGAAGACCACGCGCCCGTGCAGTTCCACGCTTGGCCAGTGGTATGGCCCGGCGGCGGAGGCAAATGTCTTCACCATGAGGCCCGGCCCAAAGGACGCATAGGCGCCGGTGTCCGCAAGCATGTCCACCTGGAGGGCAACCAGGTCACCGTCACGGGTGGCCGCGGCACGCACGGCCAGACGGTAGGGATGGCGCTTGTACGTGGTCTCAAACGATTCGGCCCGGCTGTAGACAATCTTGACCGGCCGACCCGTCTTGTACGTGGCCAAGGCCGCCAGGGCCTGGCATGAGATCTCGGTCTTGCCGCCAAACGCACCGCCAACCACCGTTGGCACAACGCGAACGCGCTCCACCGGGAGACCCAGCGTTCTGGCCACCTCTGCCCGCTTGTAGTGCGAGTACTGCGTGGCCGTCCGCACAACCAGCGTGTCACCGTCCCAGAAGGTGAACACCGCCTCGGGCTCAAGGTAGGCGTGCTCATTCCAGGGTGTCGTGTAGACCGCATCGACAACCACGTCGGCGCTCGCAAAGCCTGCGGCGACATCGCCCGAGCGGAGCCAGTTCTCCGCAAGGACGTTGCTGCCCGAATGGATCAGCGGCGCCCCATCGGCAAGGGCGTCCTCGACCGTCAGGACTGCGGGCAGCAGGCGGTACTCCACCTCGATCAGCGCAAGCGCTGCTGCGGCAACCTGCGGCGAAACGGCAACGACAAGGGCAACGGGATCGCCCACCTGCCGAACGCGGGTCTCCGCCAGCACCGGCTGATCCTTGAGCTTGCGGCCATAGCTGTTTTCGCCGGGGACATCGCGAGCGGTGAGCACTGCCTCGACACCCGGCAGCGCACGCGCCTCATCTGTATCGATACGCAGGATGTCGGCATGGGGGTGCGGGCTGCGCAGGACCCGGGCGTGCAGCATGCCCTCAGCCGTCAGGTCCGCCGCGTACTGGGCTCGCCCCGTTGCCTTGTCCAGTGCGTCGGCGCGGGTGACGAGGCCCGGCTGGGCGCTGAGGTCCGGTTCCGGAACAGTGCAGCCCCCCGCCTGGACCACTGGCCATGCCCGGGCCGGTCCCTGCTGCCCGTTGGCGGCCCACGCGATGGCGTCCACGATGCTGTGGTAGCCCGTGCAGCGGCAGAGGTTGCTGCCAAGCCAGCGGACGATCTCCGGGCGTGTCGGCTGGGGATTGCGCTCCAGTAGGGCAGCCGCAGCCATGATCATGCCCGGCGTGCAGAAGCCGCACTGGACCGCATCGGCCGCGGCAAACGCCTGCTGCAGGATGTGTGGCGCCTCGGGGGTCCCCAGACCCTCGATGGTCACGACTGCTCGTCCGGCCACGTCGCCCACGGATGTCCGGCACGCACGGACGGCTCGCCCGTCCACCGTCACGGTGCACGTCCCGCACGTGCCGTCGTCGCAGCCCTCCTTGGTTCCAAGGAGGCCGAGGTCCTCGCGGAGGAGTTCAAGCAGACGGCTATCGGGCGAAGCGTTGGTCTCGAACGGAATGCCGTTCACCACGAGGGCAGCGCCGGTTCCCTGGGTCATGCCGCAATCCCTGCTGTCGTGGCTCGCCGGCTCGCCGCGATGACACGGGCGCCGCAACGACCAGTGGCCGTCCACGCACCACTCGCTGGCCTGGGCGCTCCATTATGCGCCGGTGCCCAGGGTGTCTGGGCCACCCCCGAGGGGGGCGCGGGTCAACCGGGGACGAGGCGGACGATGATCCGGTATTCGCTGTGCGCGCCGTCGCAGGTCTGCAGCGTCACGGCGGGCACGTCGTTGATGGCCCACTCCCAGTAGCTGGCATTGAACTCGTCCACCGGCACGTGGCGGACCCAGGCCACCTTGTAGCGCTGCACGGTGCCGTCGGGGCCCGCGTAGTAGGCGGTCATGCCCTTGGAGAGGGCGCCGTTGTGGTACGCCACGCGCACTGCCTTGAAGTCGCTCCAGCCGTGCGCCATCAGGTAGATGTTTCGGGGCCCGTTGCAGCCGAAATGCCAGATGCCGCTGGGGATGGTGTCCGGGCCTGCGCAGTTGAACTCGTGGACCTTGTTGGAGATCCCGAGGGCAGGGAACCAGAAGTGGTTGGTGCCTGCAAGGACCGGGGCGGGCTTGGCAACCTTGGCCGCGGGCTTGGCCACGGCCTGTGCCGCCTTGGCGGGCTGGGCCTTTGGCTGCGCCTTGACGACGGCGATCTTGACTGCTGCCGTCGTCTGGGCCTCTGCGGTGGCAGAGGACGTCGGCGCGCTTAGCACCTGGTCAAGTGCCAAGGACCCATGGGCGGCGTTCTGGCGAACAACCTCAGAGCCGGCGCGGGTGACAGGAGGCATGACCCCCTCGCCGGGAGCTACAACCGCTGCCGCCTTGACCGGGCCACTCGCCGGCACCGGCGATGGGGACGCAAGTCCCTCGATGCCACCCAT
>CAIYHO010000279.1 GCA_903925955.1 uncultured Chloroflexota bacterium | reverse complement strand
TGCAGCCCGATGTCACCTGGTGCGGCGGCATCTCGGGTTTGCGCCGCGTGGCCATCATGGCGCAGGAGAACCACCTGATGTTCACGCCGCACGCGTGGACCAACGGCATTGGCGCACTGGCCAACTTCCACCTGGCGGCTGGTCTGGCCGGCTCGCCGTTCGTGGAGTTCCCGTTTGACCCGCCGGGCTGGACCCTTGAGCGCCGCGACTACCCGATGACGACGCCGGTGGATATCGATGCGGACGGCATGATTGTGCTGAACGAGCGGCCGGGGCTTGGCTTTGACCTGGACGAGGAGCGCCTGGCGCACACCTTGGTCTAGACCGCCGGGCCATAACTCTGTGACGCGCGTCCCGATGAAGACTTGATGTTCCCACGCTCCACGCGGGCGAGATGATGAAGATCGAGCCCCAACTCCATGCTTCTCGGCACCACGGGGGCGAACCGATGAAGTCTTCATCCATGGAGGCGTCAGAGAGGCGGCGCGCGACCGGCCGGCGCGGACCGCGAGAGGTTAGTCCAGACGGACGCCCTGGCGTGCGAGTTCGGTCCGCACCTTGGAGACGTCAATCCGCGACACGGCCTCGTCTTGGCGGATGGACACCGCCGCCGCAACGCCTGCGCCCTGGCCGGACACCGTGCAGCACATCATCGAGCGCACCGCGGCATGCGAGATCTCGTCGCCGCCGATGCTCCGGCCGGCCACCAGCAGCCCCTCCACGCCCTTGGGCACCAGCGAGCGGTACGGCACGTGGAAGTACCGGCCCGTTGTGGGCAGGATGAGCACGCCGTAGCCGTCGATGAACTCTGGGAAGATCCCGATGGAGTCCTCAAAGCGCGCCTGCTCGCGCACGTCATCGGCCGTGAGGTTGTAGGCCGCGTCAATCTTGCGGGTGTCGCGGATACCAAGCGTCATGCCGAAGTTGCGCAGCGTGGCGTCCTCGCAGCCCGGCATGAAGCGGCGCAGCGCCTCGATGGCGTACATCGCCTGCTTGCGCCCCTCAATCTCGCCCCGCGTGAGGTCGTCGGGGGAGGTTCCGTCAAATTCGCCTAGGTGGATCAGGTTGAGGTACGTCAGGTCGCCGTTGTCGTGGACCGTGCCGTAGGTGCCGGCCATCGTGATCAGGTTGCCCGGGATCAGCCCCGCCTCAACGGCCTTCTTGAACGGCTTGCGCAGGAACGGCGAGAACATCTCGTCCTCCTTGCCCGACGTCTCGATATCCCACTCAAAGTTGCCGGCCCAGTCGCGGTACTTGGGCGCGTCCGCCTTGATGGTCTCCATGAAGCGGCGCTTGTTGACGCCGGTCATCGAGAAGGCCACCGACACGGACAACATCTTCTCGCGCGCCGTCTTCCGGCACGGTGCGCCGGCCCGCACGGCCACATCGGCGTCGCCGGTGGCGTCAATCACACGGCGCGCCAGGATGGCCTCGCGGCCGGCCTTGCTCTCCACAATCACGCCGCGGATGGTGTCGCCTTCCATGATGGGCGCCACAAAGGTGCGGTGGAGCATCGGGTGGATCCCGGCCTCCTCCACCAGCTTGTCGGCCACCACCTTGAAGCGCTCGGCGTCAAACGCCTGGCTCATGGACTGGCTCTCATCGGACGTTGCGCCCTCGGCCCGGGCGCGCGCCTCAATTTCGGACCCAATGCCCACCGAATCCACGGTGTTCTCGTGCCGGTACCAGGCGAAGCTCTCCACGCCAACGGCGGTGATGTTGCCGCCGAAACAGCCAAAGCGCTCCAGGAGCGTGGTCTGGACACCGGCGCGAGCCGCCCCAAGCGCCGCGCCAAGACCGCCGGGGCCGGAACCCACAACAAGGACATCGGTCTCGTGGACAACGTCGATGGCGCGGGCGGGCTCAGTGATGTGGCGGATCGTGGCAGGGTCAGCTGAGGACATGACGAAACAAACTCCGCGGCGATTGGCGCCGAGGATAATCCCGGCGTGGAGCGAGGCGCTCTAGTTGGCTACGACAAACACTGGTGCGGGCGCCACGGCCAGGTCAACCGCGACACCGGGGTAGAGCCCGCTGGACTCGGACGCGGCCATCTGGGCAACCACGATGGTCTCGTCCGGCAGCGCCACCTGGGCACGGCAGAGCGCGCCGAGGAAGCTGACCGCAAGAACCCGGCTGCTGCCGTTCTCCGCCGGGGTCACCCGGACGTTCTCCGGCCGGACAAGCGCCTGGACCACGCCGCGATCGCTGGCCCCGGGGAGCAGCGGGATGCGGCGACCCAGCACGTCCACGTCGGTGCCGTCGGTCTTCGCCGGGATGCGGTTGGTGAGGCCCACGAACTCGGCGACAAACCGGGTCTGCGGGCGCTCGTACAGCTCCACCGGCGCGGCGATCTGCTCGAGACGGCCAGCCGACATGACGCCCACACGGTCGCCCATGGCCAGCGCCTCCTCCTGATCGTGGGTCACGAACAGGGTGGTGATGCCAACCATGATCTGAATCCGGCGGATCTCCTCGCGGAGCTGGCGTCGGACCTTGGCGTCGAGCGCCGAGAGCGGCTCGTCAAGGAGCAGCACGCTTGGCTCAATCGCGAGGGCGCGCGCCAGCGCCACACGCTGCTGCTGGCCGCCGGACATCTGGTGCGGGTAGCGATCGGCCTGCACGGCGAGGCCAACCAGATCCAGCGTCTCCTCGGCCTTCTTCTTGCGCGCCTTCGCGTCCACGCCCCGAAGCCGGAGGCCGTACGACACGTTGTCGCGCGCGGTCATGTTGGGGAACAAGCTGTACGACTGGAAGACGATCCCCATGTTGCGCTTGTTGGTGGGGACGCCCGTGACGTCCTTGCCGCCAACGAGGATCCGACCATGGTCTACCTCGTCAAGACCGCCCAGAGCCCGAAGGGCCGTGGTCTTGCCGCAGCCAGACGGACCGAGCAAGGCGATCAGCTCGCCTGGCGCGATGGAGATGGACAGCCCGTCAAGGGCGTGGACCGGGCCGTACCAGCGGTGCATCTCCTCGAAGACGACGGCAACGCCAAGGCCGCTGGCAGCGGGTTCAGGGGTCGTGGCGGTCATGCGGCGGGCTCCTCGACGACTCGTTGGGCGCGGCTTGCGGCCCCTGGGGCGAACCGAGCAATGGCGAACAGCAGGGCAAAGGCGAAGAACAGGGCGGTCAGCGACACCGCAACCGCCACGTAGGCGTCTCGGTGACCCAGCAGGAAGATGACCACCTGGACGGTGTTGAACGAGAGCAGCGACGAGATGGTGAACTCGCCGAGTACAAGCGCGATGGCGAGCACGGAGGCGGAGAGGATGCCACCACGGATGTTGGGCACGATGACCTGGAGGATGGTTCGCGGCCAGCCGGCCCCAAGGCTGCGCGAAGCGTCAGAGAGCGTTCCCGTATCGATCCCGCGGAGGCTGGAGTCCAGGGCGCGGTACGAGTACGGCAACACGAGGATGATGTCGATCAACGCGAGCGTGAGCGGCGATGCGCCCACGGCGCCGAGGTTCTGGCCAATCCAGCGGTAGATGGGCCCGACGCCCACCACAATCACGATCGCGGGGATCGCCAGCGGCAGCAGGCATAGGAACTCAACCACTCGCCGCATCCGTGGCACCCGGACGATTGTCCACACCATCGTGGGGACGAGCAGCAGCAGCATCCCGAACACCGTCAGCGCCGCGATCTGGAGCGACGCCACGATGCTGTCGATGAGGTTTGGATAGGTGAAGATGGCCGCGAACGACGCGAGGCTGCGGCCAAAGGTCTTGGTGGTCTTGTCGAAGTCGCCCCGTGTCGCGAACTCAAGCGACGCGAAGAGCGGCACGATCAGATAGCCAAGGATAAAGATGAGGATCAGGTAGCGCGCGATGGTCTGGCTGCGCGATGACCTGCGGCCTCTGCCTGCGCCCTTGGGCCGGGCCAGAAGCGCCCCTCCTCCGGGCGCCGCAGCGCCAAGCTGGGTGTTGACTGACCCGCTCATTTGACCCACCTCGACGCGCGCCGCTGGATGTAGGCGTACAGCAGCATCACCGTCGCCACGATGATGATCATCCCCAGCGCCAGCGCTTTGCCCACGTTTTCGCGGCCGATCATGACCTCGCTTTGGATCTGGCAGGCGATCTGCTGCGTAACAAGACCGCAGCCTTGGCTGATCAGCGCCTGCGCTGTTGCGTACGCGGAAAATGCGTTCGTGAACAGGAGCAGCAGCGCGCCGAGGAAGCTGGGCGCGAGAATGGGGCCGCCCACGTGGCGCCAGAACGACCAGGCGCCGCCGCCGAGGCTGGCCGAGGCGTCGTACCACTCCTGGCGCAGACCGTCGAGCGAGGGCAGGAACACGATCAGCATCAGCGGGATCTGGAAGTAGGCGTAGAGCATGATCAGGCCCGTCAGGGAGTACACCCAGGACATGTCCATCCTGGTGTGGGTGATGTTGTCCCGGATGAACAGCGTGAGCATGCCTTCGTAGCCAACAAAGGCCAGGAAGGCGAACGTCAGCATGACGCCGCCGAACTGGGCGAGGACCCCGCAGGCGGCGACCACCAGTTGGCGCAGTGCGCCGTTCGGGTTGCCGCGGACCACAGCCCAGGACAGGAGGGCG
The DNA here is from genome assembly GCA_903925955.1 of uncultured Chloroflexota bacterium. Taxonomy (GTDB): domain Bacteria; phylum Chloroflexota; class Limnocylindria; order Limnocylindrales; family CSP1-4; genus CAIXZV01. The sequence continues at coordinate 51,948 of CAIYHO010000279.1, read as the reverse complement.
CCAAGGATCGCCCCGATCAGCGCGGTGACAACCGCGAGCTGGATCGAGACAGCGAAAGAGTCGATGAATGCCTTCGTCGCGAAGACAGCACCGATGTTGTCTAGCGTGAGTTGGCCCTTGTTGGTGGTGAACGCGCCGATCGCGACCACCAGCGTCGGGAAGAGAAGGAATAGCCCTACGTAAGCGTGGAACGGGATGAGGGCGACGTAATTCCCGGCCCTCTTGAAGCGGCTCGAGCCGGCCCCGCCAAAGGCGGGACCGGCTGCGGGCAACTCCGAGGGGGCGGGCACGCCGACCGTTGAGACGGTCATGCGGGCACCTCCGCGCTCAGACGAGGTTCGTGACTACTTGATGGTGATGAAGTTCCAGCCCGAGGTGAGCAGGGCCTTCGCTGCGTCGATCTGGGCCGAGGTCAGCAGGACCGGGGCCGTGGCCGGCGGGTTGAGGGCTGCCTGGGCAGCCTTGTCGATCGTGCCGGCGGTGGTCATTGCTGCCACGCGGACCGGGATCGCGAAGCCCTTCAGCCAGGTGTTCTGGCCGGCGTCGGAGTAGATGTACTCCGCCCAGCAGCGGGCGGCCGCCGGATGGGCGGCATCCTTGTTGATCGTGGCGACGTACCACGAGGCAACGGGGGGCGCGTCCGAAGGAATGGTGACCTTCCAGGCGATGCCCTTCTTGTTGAGCGGATCGATCTGTGAGCCGTTGTTGTAGGCCCAGTCGAGAACGATCGGGGTCTGGCCCGAGGCGATGGTGGTCGGGGCCGGGTCAACCGGGATGAAGTTGCCGCTCTCGGCGAGGGCCTTGAAGAAGTCGATGCCGGGCTGGATGTTGTCGGCGGAGCCGCCGTTGGCCAGAGCGGCCATGACGACGCCGTTGAAGCCGGCGGACGCCTTGAGCGGGTCGCCGTTGAGGGCGATCTTGCCCTTGTACTTCGGGTCCTTCAGGTCGGCCATGGTCTTGATGTCGCCGAGCGAGCTGTCATAGCCGATTGACATGAAGCCGGAGTAGTTGTTGACCCAGAGGCCGGTGGCCTCCTTGTTGGCGTCCGGGATGTCCTTCCACACGACGGGCTGGTAGGCCGCGTACATGTCGACGTTGGCCGCCGCAACGACCGGGGCGAGGTCGAACACGTCCGGCTGGCGGCCCGTGCCGGCCAGCTGCTTGGCGGTGTTGATCTCGGTCTGGCTGTCCACGTCCGGCTGGTCGTTGGCGATCTTGATGCCGTACTTCGCGGTGAAGTCCGTCATCATCTGGCCGTAGTTGGCCCAGTCCGGCGGCAGCGCGATGGTGTTGAGGGTGCCCTCGGCCTTGCCGGCCGCGCAAACGGCGTCAACGCCGCCTGCACCGGCGGACGTGGCGGTCTTCCAGTCAACCGCAGCGGCGGTCGGGGCGGCCGTCGCCGCACCAGCGGTCGGGGCGGTGGTCGGTGCGGCCGTCGGCGTGGCGCTGCCACCGCAGGCCCCCACGACCACGCTCATTGCCGCGACGGCAATCAGCATCCGGGCTTTCATTTTCATGAGCGAAATTCCTCCACTGGCCGGACCAACGCCGGCCTTCATCCATTGGTCGGGGCCCTTCAGACCCCGCCTGCTTCCGCACCCTGCGCGAGCAGGTAACGCTTCGTGTGCGCTGCCGCGGGCTGGGTACAGCCCATAGCATGCGACAGCATTGCAGCCACGTTGCGAGTTGGATACTACGCCGCCTAGACGATCGGTGGCGCCGTGAATCCGGAGCCTCGGTCAACGTTGCGTCAGCAGCACGTCAACGACACGTGAACACATCGCTCCGCCAAGCGCGATGCCGCTCGGGGATGCCGCTGCGGGGCAGCCTTTCGCGGGAGCGCTACACTCGGACCCCGATGGACGACCTGTACCGCGACTACATCCTTGAGCACTACCGGCGGCCGCACAACTTTGGCGTGCTTGAGGCGCCCACAGCGTCCTTTGAGGGCGCCAACCCCCTGTGCGGCGACCGGATCACCATGCAGTTGACAGTGGCTGATGGCGTCGTCACTGACGTGGGCTTCACCGGGCGCGGCTGTGCCATCAGCCAGGCGTCTGCCTCCTTGCTGACCGACGAGGTCAAGGGCAAGGCGCTTGCCGATGTGGTTGGTCTGGGCGCCACGGATCTGCTTGAACTGCTGGGCATCGAGATCAGCCCTGCCCGGCTCAAGTGCGCGATGCTGAGCTTTGACTCGCTGCAGCACTTACTTGATGAGGTTGGCGCGAAGCCGCTCACTGGCGACGTCGGCTGACCCTCGGCTTCTGCGCCGCGTCTCGTGAGCAGCCACACCGCGTCTGACGGCGGCCCCGGTGGCGTGGCCGAAGCGGGCGATCTCGGCGTCCGCGACGCTGTCCCGTCCACGACATCCCACCCGGGTCCGGGCTCCGTGAGGCTGCCCCGTGGGATCGCGCTGGAGGTCATCGGGCACGCTCGGGCAGAGACACCGCTTGAGGCGTGTGGCCTGATCCCAGGCACCGCTGCCGCTGCCGCTGGCGGGCGTCCCCTGCGCTACGTGCCGTGCCGCAATCTCGCCGCGTCGCGGACGCGATTCGAGGTGCACCCAGAGGATTACCTCGGCGTCGTCACCGCTCTTGACGCAACCCGCGGCGAGATCTGGGGGATTGTTCATTCGCACCCGGCAACGCCAGCCGTGCCCTCGGGTCTCGACGTGACCATGGCGGCACACCCAGATGCGCTCTACCTGGTGGTGTCGCTAGCGGGCCCGGAGCCGGACTTGCGTGCCTGGAGGATTGTCCGGGGTGTGCGGCACGAAGTGGCGGTTGAGATCGCCTGAGGGCTCGGTTGGGATCCCGAGCGCGGTCAACTGCCGAGCAGCGAGGCCTTGGTGAACCAGGCACTCGTGTCGCGGAGAATGTCGCCCAGCCCGCTTGAGGCGGGGGCGGCGGCGCGACCATCGCGGTCCATCAGCACCGCCACGTCGTGGAGTTCGTGCGCCCGCTGCCGGAGCGCCACGGCGCCAATCCCGATGCAGGCGCCCTCGAGGGCTGCCAGGGCGGTTCGGAGCCGGGCGGTGTCGTCGGCCACAAGCGCGGCGTCCACTTGGCGGACGCGCTCCGCCGCATCGGCGAGGAACAGGCGGACGAGACGGGCGGTGAGCAGCGGATCACCAAGGTCCGCAAGTTGGGCGAAGACTGCGGCATCAACCGCGCTGGCGGCATCCTTGTGCGGCGCGGCAGGCGGCGTATCGCCAACGGGGGCGGGCAGCAGGGTGTCCCCCCGCGCAGGAGCCCCGGCAAGCGTATGGTCAAGCATCCGCGCAAGCTCGGCCATGCGAATGGGCTTGCCGAGATGGTCGTCCATGCCCGCGTCGAGCAGCATGGCGCGGTCTTCGGGCAGGATGCTTGCGGTCAGCGCCACGATTGGAATGTGCAGCACGTGCGCGCTGGCCTCGCGGCGCCGGATCTCGCGTGCGGTCCCGGGTCCGTCGAGCCCCGGCATCATCCCGTCTAGGAGCACGAGGTCAAACGGCTCCTGGGAGAGGCGCTCAAGTGCCTCCCACCCGTCGTTCACCGCCACCCCGTCAAAGCCCAGGCGCTCCAGCTGGAGCAGCGCAACCCGGCGGTTGCCTTCCGAGTCATCCACAACAAGGATCCGCCCCCGACCAGGGGAGTGGCGCCCGCCGGCCACTGGCGCGTCGACGGGATCATCACCTTGGGTCCCACCATCGGGTGTGCCGCGAACGGCGGGCGTGCCGCGAACGGCCGCAACCGGCGTGGTCAGCATCGCCTCTGCGGCATCACGGATCCCCTCGGCCAGCCGGCGCTGGGCTGGGTCAAGGTTGGTTTCCAACAGCCGACCTACCAGCTCCAGGGCGTCCTGGGCTGGAGCTGGTGACTCATCTGGGCGCATAGACGGCATGGCGGGATCATAGGCGCGCACACAGATCGGCGCGAAGGGTTGCGGCCGCCGCGCACCCTGGTTGGCGCGGAAGCCGCGAGCGCCCCGGCAGGACCCTACTTGCGCTTGTGTTCCCGGACGATCAACACCGAACAGGGTGCGTGCATCAGGACGTTGCGCGCGACGCTGCCCAGCACAAGTCTGGCGAGCCCGGTGTGGCCCCGCGTGCCCATCACGATGGTGCCGGTCTCGTGCTCGCCCGCGTAATGGACAAGCTCGGAGGCGGCATCGCCCTCAAGGGCAACCGCTGTTGTCCGGAAGCCTGCGGCGGCGAGCCTGTGGGCTGCCGTCTGCGACTCCTCGACAACCTGGCGGCGGGCCTCCTCCACGGCTTCGGTGTATGACTCGAGGACCTGGTCATAGAGCCCCGGCGTGAACCCGGCGGCCACGGGCACGGCCGTCTCGGCCACCGTCACCACCTCCACGTCATGGCCTGCGAACACCGGCCACTTGGTGAAGACCGCCTCTGCCTCACTGGCCGAGTTGGATCCGTCGTCAGCGAAGACGAGTTTGCCCATCTGCGGCGTGCGGGCAACCAGGACGGGACAGGGAGCGTGGTCCACAACCTCGGCTGCCGTGCTCCCTAGCAGCATGGTGGCGATGGTGCCGTGACCGCGGCTGCCGATGACCACAAGGTCGGCGGCCATGGAGACGGCTTCGTCCACGATGGCCGATGCGGGCCTGCCGTGGAGCAGGAAGCCCTCTACCTTGACTGGCCGCAGGGACGTCTCCGCCCGCTCGATGGCTTCACGCAGGTGGCGCGCCTCCGCGTCCTCCTCAAGGCTTGGGGCGGCGGCATCGCCGATGGACGCCCAGGAGAGCGCCAGCGCATCGGCATAGGGTTGCTGGACCGCGACGATGCGGACCAGGGAATCAGCGGGCAACGGGAGCCCGGCCACAAGTGCGGTGGCGCGGTCACTGGAGACCGAGCCGTCAACGGCGAGCAGGAGTCGCATCGGGGAACCTCCGATCAGTCTTCATCGTGCTGCCGAATTGTTGGCGCTGGATCGGCCGAACGTCCCGAACCCCGTCGGACCAGTTGGCATCTTGGGGGGCCGTTCGCCACGGGGTCATGCTTGCGCCGGTCAGCGCCCGTCAGCGCCCGTCGCGCGCCACGGCCAGGGCGCCGACGCGTTCGATGAGCCGCTCGATGAACGCCGCCGCGTCCGCCTCAACGGCCACGTCCGCGTTTGCGACCGCGCCGCTGACGTGGCGCCAGTCGGCGATGGTCTGCCCGTCGCCGGGTCCGCCCGACGCGTCCACGTCCACGGCCGCCGCCTCTGTGCGCACCAGGGTGGGGTCCAGCGCCGCAGCCACCACGAGCGGGTCGTGGATGTGCGCGCCGTAGAAGCCGTCGTACTTGGCGTGGAACTCGAAATAGAAGCGCAGGGCGTCGCGAGTGATCGTCATCAGCGGGCCATCGGCCGCGTCGCCGGCGCGGGTAGCCAGCGCGTCGAGGTGCGCGGGCATCAGTTGGGCGCGCTCCGTGACATCCAGACCCATCAGCAGCGCGCGGGGTGTCGTTGCGTCCGCCTCGATGGCCGTGGTCCAGGCGCGTAGGGCGATGCGGGCAGCCTCCGGGTCGCAATGGATGTTCCATTCAGCCACGGGCGTGGTGTTGCCCGGCACGCGGAACGCGCCGCCCATGGCGATCCAGCGGCGGAGCAGCCTCGGCAGCGCCGGCTCCATCAGGACCGCCACGGCCAGGTTTGTCAGCGGACCAAGTGTCACCAGCGTGATCTCGCCGGGCCGGGCGCGCGCGGCGTCCACGATGACCTGCGGCCCGTAGGCGGCTGACCTTGGCCGAACTGGCTCCGGCGGGTCCGCATAGCCCAGGCCGCGCGGACCATGTGTTTCGGGCGTGATCTCCAGGGCCCGCAGCAGCGGCATCGGCCGCCCCACAGCCACATCGATATCGCCCCGCCCGGCCGCGTCCAGCACAGCGCGGGTGTTCCGCTCCGTGTTGTCCGCGGTTGCGTTGCCCGCGAGCGCCGTGACCGCCACAAGCTCGGCGTCCGCGCTGGCACAGGCGTACAGGAGGGCGAGGGCGTCGTCGATCCCCGTGTCAACGTCAAGGATCAGCGGTGTGCGCTGTCCCGGCGCGGCCTGAGGATCAACCATGGTCACCCTGCCTTCTTCACCACAACTGCGGAGCTGCTCCCCGTGCCCCAGTCATTCTTGGCCAGCACGCGGAACTGGTAGTTTGCGCCCTTCGTGAGCCCCGTGACCACGGCGGTTCGGGTGGTCTTGACGCCGTCGGCGAAGGTCTTCCACAGCGTCGTGCCCACCTTGCGGTACTGGACCACGTAGTCGATGACGGCAGCACCGTTGGCGGTGGTTGGGGCGGTCCAGGCCAGCGACACCTTCTTCGAGCCCGCAGTCCCCTTCAGGGCGCGCGGCGCTGACGGTGCAGCGGGCAGGCCAAAGGCGCCGTAGCCCAGGGTCCCGGATGCGCCGCCGACGCTGCCGAAGAGGCCGGAGAAGTAGAGCGTGCGGCCGGAGAGCAGCAGGCCCAAGCCCGACATGCCGGCTGAGCTTGGGTTGGGCGTCCCCAGCGCCATCCACTTTGACCCGTTCCAGACGGCCACGCCGTCCATGTTGGCGTTGCCGCCCGCATCGGTGAAGACGCCGGCCACGATGACGTTGGATCCGTAGAGTTGGACGTTGTCGATCTCCGACGAACCCGCGAAGACCCCGTTCGCACCGGCGGTGCCAAGGTTTGTCCAGACCGTGCCGTTCCACATCGCGATGCGGTCCGCGGCGGCGTTGCCCTGCGCATTGTCAAACGAGCCCACGGCATACACGGTTGTCCCGCTGATCGCGAAGTCCACCACCGTGCCGTTGATCGCTTGGTTGGTGGCAAGACCGTCGCCCACCGGGTTCCACGTGGCGCCATTCCAGTACGCCATGTAGTCCGCCGTGGCCGTGTTGCCGGCGTTGAGGAACATGCCACCAACGAAGACCCGGCCATCCGCGAGGGCATCCACCTTGTAGACAAAGCTGCTCAGCGCGCCAATGCCTGCGCCAGCATTGCCCAAGGCAGACCAGGTATACCCGTCATAGACCGCAAGGCGGTCCGCCTCCGCCACGGCCCCGGCATTGGTGAACTGGCCTGCGACGTAGAGCTTTCCGCCTTGGGCGTCTAGCGACCTGACCGCACCGTTGAGCGCCGGGACGCCGACGGCGGAACCCTTGGCCGTCCACGAGGACCCGTTCCAGGCGGCTAGGAAATCCGCATCCGCGTTGCCCGCGGCATTGGTGAACACGCCTCCGGCATACAGCGTGCTCCCGATCCATGCGACGTCGAGGACCGCGCTGTTGAACGCGCCGTTGCCGGCGCCGTTGGAGCCAAGGCCAATCCAGCCCTGCGTGGCCGGGTCATAGACCGCAAGGTAGTCCGCCGTCTCGTCCCCGCCGGCGTTGATGAAGTCACCGAAGACGTACAGGCGCCCATCGGGACCAATCCTGCTGTCCCAGACACCTTGGCCCACGTTGCCCGCCTTGAACATCGCGGGTGTGGCGGGGCCAACGGCGGACCAGGTATTCACCGCTGGCGTGGCGGGCGGGGTTGCCGCCATCGAGGACGTTGCCAGGACGGCCGCAAGCGCGGCTGCGGTCAGCGGGGCTCGAAGGAGGGTGCGCATGGGGGTTGTCATCTCTGGCGGTGGGCCGGGGTGGTTGGCAATCAGGCCGCTGATTGTGCGAGAGCGGACGCTCCGAGGCACCCCCCTATGCGGGTACCGCGATGTCGTGGCTGCCTACGGCGCCTTGGCTGACACCATCCGGCATCGGTCACGGACAGGGCAGATGTCGTGTTCCGGGCGCTGGGCGTGGCAGATGGCACGGCCGTGGTGGATCAGCAGGACGTGCGCGGCGTACATCCGCTCCGGCTCCACGAGCTCCAGGTACATGTCGTGTGCCTGGTCCGCCGTGGCTTTCTCGGGGATCAGCCCGAGGCGCTTGCTCACGCGCTCCACGTGACGGTCCACCGCCATCACCGGGGCGCCAAAGCAGAACGCCAGCACGATGGACGCGGTCTTCTTGCCGATGCCGTCGATGGAGGTCAGCCAGTCGCGCGCCTCAAGCGGCGGCATGTCGCCCAGGAACTCCAGGTTGTAGGAGCCGCGCTCCTCGCGGATGCGCCGCAGCGTGGCCTGCAGACGGGGCGCCTTCTGCGGGGCAAGACCGCCGGGGCGGATCACGTCGATCAGTTCGGGCAGCTGGGCATGCTCCACAAGCGTCCAGTCCGGCGGCGCGGCATCCGGGAGCCCCGTCCCTCCCCAGCCGATGCCGGGTGTATGGACTTCCGGCGCCAGGTTTGAGGGGTACGCGCGGCGCAGCGCCTCGTACGCCTTCTCGGCATTGGTGTCCGCAGTGTTCTGCGTGAGGATGGTGAGGATGATCTCGCTCACCGGGTCCATCGTCCGGTGCCACTCCTGGCGGCCGTAGCGCTCTTCCAGCCCATCCAGCACAAAGGGCGTCAGCCCGGGCCGATACCGGCGCAGGTAGTTGGCCCACTGCTTGTTGGGGTCCTGCGGCTTGCGCTTGACGGGCTTCTTTGCGGCGGGCTTCTTTGCGGCGGCTGCGCCGGGCTTTGCGACTGTCTTGGGGCTCACCAGATTGTCGTGACCTCGTAGCGCGAAATGAGTGCGTCCCTCGTGAGGATCGGCATGTCCTCGATGCGGGCCTGCGCCACGAGGAGCCTGTCCCAAGGATCGGCGTGCAGACGCGGGAGCGCGGCTGCGGCCACAGCATGCTCGGTGGTGACTGGTATGGACCGAATCCCGAACACGGCCATTCTGGTCAGGAGATAGAGGCCCGGTTCATCCGGCAGTTCAATCCCTCCATGCGCAACCTTCACGCCGATCTCATACGCGCTCGCGGCGCTCAGGAAGAGTTCGCTCATCGGGTCACTCACGATGCCCTGCGCCCGGGATGAGAGTTTCGGGTCGCCAGCGGCTGCCCAGAGGAAGACGTGCGTGTCGAGCAGGTACCTCACATCTCGGAGCCGACTGCAGGCTCGATTGGATCATCCGCATGGTCCTCGAGTTCAGGGAGGGGATCATCGAAGCCCGCATGGATGATCACCTTGCCGCGGTCCATCCCGATGGGCCTGCGCCGCAGCGTCGTCTCGACCTCGATTGCGACGAGCATCGCAACCGGAACGCCGTCGCGGGCAATCGTGATCCGCTCGCCGTGTTCCGCGCGCTCCACAAGGCGCGAGAAGTGGGTCTTTGCCGCATGGATGTTGACCACGGTATCCACCATGCCGCGATAGTGGACTAACCGGTGGACTAGGTCAAGGCTCCAGCCGGGCGAGACGCTCGCCGCAGGCGATCAGCGGGGCGGCGCCGGCGGCGATAGCGTCGGCCAAGGGCAATGGCGGGTCCGAGGCGGGGACGGCCTGCGCGCCCACCGCGGCCAGCGCGGCGATCCCCTCCGGCGTCACGCCGCCGCCCACCGCGATGCACCGCACGCCCGCCGCCTGCGCCCGACGCGCGACGCCCAGCGCCGTCTTGCCAAACGCCGTCTGGGCGTCGATCCGGCCCTCGCCGGTGATGACGAGATCAGCGCCGGCCAACTTCACCGCCAGATCCGTTTCCTCGGCGACGAGGTCGATCCCGGGGACCATGTCCAGCGACGCGAACCGGTCTCGCAGGCAGAGCAACCCAAAGCCCACGCCGCCCGCAGCTCCAGCACCCGACGTGTTGCGCTCACGGCGCCCGGTCGCGGACTCGAGGGTGTCGGCGAAGGCGGCCAGTCGTGCGTCTAGCTCGATGACCTGGGCCGGCGTCGCCCCCTTCTGTGGGCCGTAGACGGCGGCCGCGCCGGTCGGGCCGAGGAGCGGGTTGGTGACGTCGCAGGCAATGCGCAGGTGCGTCTCGCCCAGACGGGCGTCCAGCCTGGAAAGATCGATCCAGGTGCGGTCGTTGTTCATCTGGGCGCCCAGCGCGCGCAGGAGACCCGCTCCGCCATCCGTTGTGGCGCTCCCGCCGATCCCGAGCGTGATGCGCCGCACCCCCAGGTCTATCGCGCAGCGGAGCAGCTCGCCCGTCCCCTCGCTCGTCGCGCCAACTGGCTCAAGCCGTGCGGGGTCGACAAGCGACAAGCCGGACGCCTGGGCCAGCTCGATGTAGGCGCGTTGTCCGTCGCTTGAACGCAGCCAGCGGGCGGAGGCCTGCCGGAAATCGGGCCCCGTCACCCCGCTCTGCTGCCACTCCCAGCCGCCGGAGACGGCGATCGCGTAGACCGTGCCCTCGCCGCCGTCGCCGAGTGGGGCGTGCATCAGGGTGTCCCCGGGCCGCGCGCGCCACCACCCCGCGGCTAGCGCTCGGGCAACCTCGACGCTGGTCAGCGTCCCCTTGTAGGAGTCGGGCGCGAACAGGACGCGCACGCGTCAGCCGCCCCGACCCTCAAGGACGGCCCGCCGGCGCTCGAGGTACTCGGGGATGCGGATCATCGGCGGCCGCTCGTGGTCCGCCAGCTCCTGGACCTCCAGCGAGAGCCGCCCCTTGCCGGACCGTGGGAGCTTCATCGTTGAGCCCATCTCGGCAAACAGCCGCGCCCGCCGCCGCTCCTCAAGCCGCTTCATCACGGCCTGCAGGATGACGAAGGACATCTTGGAGAGCCCCTCGAGTTCCTGGTTGCGATGGACGCGCCGTTCAAGATCCACCTGGCCCAGGCCGTCGATGCCCACCTTCTCGGCGGCGTCGATCAGGTGGCCAATCTCCACGGCGTACCCGGTAAAGAACGGGATCTGCTCCAGCAGCGAGCGCCGCGCCGCGTACTCGCCCGAGAGCGGCTGGATGAAGCCCGAGAGCTCCGGGAAGAACAGGTTGATCAGCGGCCGAGCCACAAGCTCCGTGACCCGCCCACCGCCACCCTCGGTGAGGACGCCGCCCTCCACGATGGGCCGCTGGTAGTAGCCCTTCACGTACTGCAGCCGCGGCTCCACAAGGAGCGGGCCAAGCGTCCCGTAGACCATCCGGTGGTGCCAGCCGCGGACGTCCGTGTCCGCCCAGACCACGATGTCACCGGTGGTCTCGTAGAGCGACTTCCAGAGCGCCTCGCCCTTGCCCACAAACGAGCCGTAGCGATCGAGCACGTCAGGATGCTGGATCACGCGGGCGCCGGCGGCCTCCGCGATCTCACGGGTGGCATCGGTGGACGCGGAATCGATGACGAGGATCTCGTCAAGCAGCGGCACCTTCTCCTGCATCTCGCGGATTGCACGCGTGACGATGGGGCCGATGGTCTCCGCCTCGTTGAGCGTGGGCAGGATCAGGCTGACCGTGAGCCCCTGCTGGGTCTTCAGCGCGGCGAGACGGGCGAGATCGCTGAACTCGCTGTGGTGGAAGTTCGCCTCGGCAAACCAGCGGTCAACGCGGGCCGGGATGGCGTGCGACTCCTCGGCCAGACGGTCTGCAGCGGCCAGCGTTTCGGCGCGGGCGGCAAGCGACTCAAACGTTTGCCGGCCGATGGCCTCGCGCGTCTTGACAACGATGACGCTGCACTTGGCGCGCTGGGCGATGGCCTCCGGCAGCGAGCCAAAGAGGGTTGCGCCGGGCTCGCCTGGCGGCGCCGATGCGCCCATGACAACAAGGTCTGCCTGCTCTGCTTCGCGCAGGATCGCGGTGCGGACGTTGCGGGTCTCACGCAGGAGCGGCAGGGACTGCGCGGTGACGTGGAGGCGGAGGAACGCAGCAAGCGCGCGCTCCGCCTGGGCGCGCACCGCCTCGGTGACGCCGTCGGGGACCAGGTGGAGCGCCACCACCACGGCGCCGTGACGCTGGGCCAGGGCATCAGCAAAGCGCAGAGCCAGCTCCGCGTGGGGGCCGCCACGGACCGGGACGAGGATCCGGCGGATCTCCTTGGCGCCACGCTGCTTGATGACCGCGATGTCGCAGGGCGCCTCGCGGACCACTTCGTCGATGGTGGGCGAGATGGCCGGGCTAGCGGCTGTGCCTTCGCGGCCTCCGCCGGACTTCCCGCCCCAGCCAAAGATGACGAGATCAGCCTCCTGCTCGGCCGCCGCCTCCACGATGCCTGCCGCCGTGTGGCGGCCGATGCGCACCAGCGGGTGGATCACCGTGCCTTCGGGCGCGTAGTCCAGCACCTTCTGCAGCAGCCGCCGCGCATGGCGGGCACGGGTGGCGCCCTCGGAGAGCGGCATGCCCTCCGGCACCTCCACGATGCCCAGCGCCGTCAGCTCGCCCGTGCGCGGATCCAGGAGCGCTGACCCCAGACGGATCAACTCCTCCGCGTTGCCGGGGTTGGCCACCGGGATGAGGATCCGGGCGGGGAGCGGCTGGGAGCTCATCGGCCGTCTCGCCAGCGCGCAACGAGATCCGGCTTGGCGGTCTCAAACGCCCGCGCCTGGCGCTCCACCAAGGTCTCGGCTTCGTCGGTCTCCATGTCGTGCGCCTCGCCCACCAGGGACGCGACACGGGCGAAGTACACGGGTGCCAGCGCGTCGGTCAGCGCGTCAATCCCGGCCGGATCCTCGCGAGCCGCAAGCAGGACGTCGTACACGGTGGCCGTCCACAGCTCGTCGGGGAGGCGGAAGCTGTTGGCAACCGTTGCATCGCCGGCATCCGTCGCCGCCAGACGCGCCAAACCCAGCAGCGCGTCTGCCGTGGGCCCAGCCAGCTTCGCCCGCCAGAGATCAGCGTGCGCGCCCGCGCCATCGGCAAACGAGCGCAGCAGCCGCACGCTGTCAACGGGGAGCGGTAGGGGGTCAGCGAGGCGCTCAAAGCCATATGCCGGGACGTCGTGGCTGCCGTGGACGTCCAGCCAGTCATCCGCGTGAGCAACCGCAAGGCGCAGCGTGGTGGCCACAACCTGGCGGAACATTGGCCCCAGATCCGCGCCTGGGTCCTTGGGGTCATGCACCTTGGCGCCAAGGCGCGCCTGGCAGACCGCAAAGCCGCCGGTGATGGCGGAGGTGGTCATCCAGATGTCGATGCCAAAGCGGCTCACATCGGGCGTCCAGTCATTGCGCGCCAGCAGGCTGCGAACAAGATCGCCCGACATGCCGAAGTCGCCGCCGATGGGCTGGCGGATCCGCAGCCCGTACAGCGCACGCGTCAGCGGGTACGTGAACGTGTTGGTGATGGTGCCGTCGTGCTTGTGGCGGCTGTAGAGGGGTGCCGTGAAGTCGTAGCCGCCCTTGAGGATGGGCCCGGCCAGCAGCTCAATCCACTCGGGACCGATGCTGCGCAGGTCGCTGTCCACCACCACCAGCGCTTCCACGTCAAGCGCGGCGGCCATCGCAAAGATTGTGCGGAGGGCGGCGCCTTTGCCGCCCACGCCGTCAATCTCGGGATACGTGAGCGTCACGCGGTCCAGCTTGTTGGCGGGGCGGACCAGCAGGATGGACTCGACGTAGTCCGGCGGCTCGGTCTCAATCACCACGCGGCCCGTGCCGTCGGGGCTGCCGGCGTCAGCGTTCACAAGGACGGGGCGGTGGTCCGGGAAGTACTGGACCAGCCCGGCATGCGCCGCTCGGACGACGTGGCCAATGGTGGAGGCGTTCTTGTAGCTGGGGATGCCAACCATGATGTCAGCGCGCCCAAGACGGGCGATCTGCTCTCGGACGACAGGCGTCAGGACGGGTGCAGGCACCTCGTCACCGTACCATCCGGCGCCGGATGCGGCATCCGCGGACGCTGGCGCATGTGCGTGGCGGTGCCTACTTGGGCGGGCTGGCGATAGCCCAGCCGGGGTTCTCCTGGCCAGCCAGATACCGCGAGTTGGCGCCGCGCCACGAGAGTTCGCTGAACCCCATGGCGCCCCAGCCCACAAGCGTCATGTGGGCCGAGGGCTTCACAAACGTGGTGATGCGCACCAGCTCCGATTCGGTGAGGATCCCGTCCAGCAGGCGCTTGCGCTCCAGCAGCGGGACCTCCAGCAGCGGCCGGCCGTCCAGCCAGAGCAGGTCCGTGGCCACAAAGGCAAACGGCTCGCCCGCACCCATCGCCTCGAGGACCGCGGGCACGTCCTTCTCCATCCGCGCCAGGTGGTTGCGCCCGTGGATGTAGGGGTCGTCCTTGCGTGAGCGAAAGCGCGGGATGAACGTGGAGGACCGCGGCACTGTTGGCGCGGGCGGCACCATGACCACTGGGTTGCTCAGCGCAATGGTGGTGAGGTGGCCCTCGATGACGGCCTTGGTGCCCTTGGTTGCCTCCCGCAGCGCTACCCGCAGCACGTCCGGCAACGGCACCAGCGCGCCCGGCCGATGGGCCTCAACGGCGCTCCCAGTGCTGGCAACCACGATGCGGAGGCCGCCCCAATCGGGCTCCACAAGGGCATCAACGATGTTGCGCGGCCCCACGCGACCGGGGAGCTGGGGCGCCCAAGCGGATGCGATGTCGCGTGGATCGGAGGTGACTGCCATGCGGGGATGCTACTCCGGCGGCGGCCCGCAGTTGCGGTGCGTGCCCGCGTGCTGCTCTGGCGTCGCGACGGGGCTTGCTGGCGCCCGTATGATCCGCGCACGAGTGGAGCCCTCCCGGCGCCGCCTCGCTGCCGTCACTCGGGCGGCGTCCTCTCTGTCCGGGGCCCAAACCAGACACCACGAGGCATCGCATGACAGCAGCCGCCACACCCATGTCCGCGAACGAGCGACGCAACCACGGCCGCCTCGGGCGCGGCTCATGGGCGCTCTACGACCTTGCCAACACCGTGTGGTCGTACGCGGTGTTCTCGTTTGCGATTGGCCTGTTCCTCGTGGACAAGCTGGGGGATGCGCAGGGCAACCTCTGGCTGCAGATCTCCGTGGCGGCCTCGGTTGGCATCAACGCGCTTGTCTCGCCGTTTCTGGGCGCCATCTCCGACCGCTACGGGCGCCGGCTGCCGTTCCTGCTGTTCTTCACTCTGGTTGCGTGCGTCCCGGCAATTGCCATCCCGTACGTGCCGGTGCCGCTCGCGATTGCGCTGTTCTGCGTTGCAAACTTCGGGTTCCAGTCCGCGCTGATCTACTACGACGCCACGCTGCAGCTGGTGAGCACCCCCGAGAACCGCGGCTGGATGTCCGGCCTTGGCAACGCGGTGGGCTACATGGGCACCGTGCTCATCGTGGCCATCCTGCTCATCACGGGCATGGACGTCCCCACCACCTTTGTGGTGGCGCCCATCCTGTTCCTGATCCTCGCGGTGCCGGTCTTCGTGTTGCTCAAGGAGGACGGCAAGCGGGCCGAGGTCCAGCATCCCATCGGCGCCGCCTGGAGCCAGACGTTCCGCACGGTCAGGTCGCTGCGTGACTACCCCGGGCTTGGCCGGTTCCTTGCCGCGCGCTTCTTCTACACGGACGCGCTCAACACCAGCATCACCATCATGACCGTGTTTGCCGTCCAGGCCGTGGGCTTCAGCATCAATGAGTCCAAGATTGTCTTCCTGTTCCTCACGCTCGCGGCAATCGGTGCCGGGTTTATGTGGGGCAAGCTGACCGACCGCTGGGGTCCGAAGCGGACGCTGTTCATCGTCCTCTGCACCTGGGCCGTCGCCCTGACCGTTGGCGCGCTCTTCTTGGAGAAAGTGCCGTTCCTGATCGCCGGCATCGTCATCGGCTCAGGGTTCTCGGGCATGCAGGTTGCGGACCGTGTCCTCATGTACCGCCTCAGCCCGCCCGACAGGCTGGGCGAGTTCTATGGGCTCTACGGTCTGGTGGGCAAGGGCTCCCAGGTGCTGGGCGCGCTTGCGTACGGCCTGACGCTCTTCCTGCTGTTTGACACGCTGGGCACCGTGGCGTACCAGATTGGCATCCTCACCCTGTTGGGCACGATGCTGATTGGCATGTTCCTGGTGCGGGCCGTGCCGGAGAAGCGCGAGGGCTGACGTTCCGGGCTGACTTGGGCCCAACGCGGGTCTGCTGCTTCGCGCGGCGGGCCCGCCGGTCCGCGGCGCCCTACTCGCCTGGCGCTCCTACTGGTAGGTGAAGACGTCCGCCGGGACGATGGGGCTGCTGCCGCCCGGCGATGACGCGATGATGTCGGCCGCGCTCCCTATGTTGCCTCCGGGTGCCACCACGGTGAGCGATGTGTCGCTGTTCACAGCGAACGCCGCATTCACGCCGCCAACCGTCACCTTGGTGACGCCCAGGAACGACTTGCCGGTCACGGTGACGCTGGTGCCGCCTGTGAATGGTCCTGCGGCAGGCGAGACGCTGGTGATGTAGGGCTGCGGGTAGAGCGTCACGAGGTGGCCCTTGCCCATTGTGATGGCGTGGGCGATGGCTGAGAACGACGTCACCACGGTGGTCTCGTCCGGCGTCAGGTAGAAGTGCTTGACGTCGGGCGTGTCGGTTGAGGCCATGTTCCGCAGGAGGTCCGCGGCGGTTGCCATCGACGGGCTTGTGCTGGCCGCGTCAGGGCACTTCTGCGTAGACACGCCGCCATACCCGAGGGTGAACACCTCGTAGCCCGCGTCCTTGGCCGTCTTGGCGGCGTTATAGGCGGCCTGGCATGTCCGGCCTGCGCCTGCCGGGGTGCCGTCAGTCTCGAAGATGATGACCTTGGGAGCCGCGCTACCGCGACCATAGGCGGACAGATAGTTGGTCGCCATCACCATTGGCGTGGACAGGTTGGTGCCATTGGTATACGTGACCAGACAGCTGATCGCCTTGTACAAGGCTGAACTGGTTGAGACGGCACCACCGGTGGAGTAGGCCTCGCGATGGCCGCGCGCCTCCGGCTGGTCAAGGCTGACAAACGGCGCCGTGTCTGTCCCCGAGAAGCCCACCGGGATCCATGGCTGCTGGTCCGTGGTGGTGTCGTAGGACGCGGGGTATCCCGCCGGCGTCACGCCCACGCCAAGGACGTTCGCGTTGGCTGCGCCCACCGTGCCCGCATACCAGGGGGAACCCGTGTTGGGGCAGCTTGCCTCCGTTGCCCGGCTGGGGCCGATGGTTCCCAGCGCGAGGCGCTGGTACTTCGGGTCAAACACGCTCAGCACCGCGTAGGCGCCCTTCTGGATGGCAACGATTGCGGCCGGGCTCATGGACCCTGTGCGGTCCATGATCAGGACTACATCGTCGGGCGAGTTGGGCGGGATGCCGCACGCGCCGCTGCAGGCGGCCGATTGGACGCTGCCCGATGAGCCGGAGTTGACGCCCACAACAGGCCCCAGTGCAAACCGCGTCTGTGTGGACGCCGAGATCAGGATGGCGTTGCACGTGTCGCCAAGACCTGGCGCGCACGGGGCGTAGCGGCTGGGACCGGCGCCCGAGAACGCGGTTGTTGGGACGGGGTTTTGGCCCACCCCGTTTGGCGGATTGCAGACCGTTGGCACGTCCCGCCAGACAGCGGCAACGCCACCCGCAACCCCGATCACGCACTGGTAGGCGATGGTGTAGTCGGTGCCCTTGCCCAGCCCGCCCGGGTAGTTGGCGTCGAGCGTCTTCTGGACAAGCTGCTCAAGCGCCGCGGCGGCAGCACTGCCGGTCACCGGGAGCTTGGTGCCGGCCGCCAGAACCCCGGCATCAACCGCGTTGACCAGGATCTGTCGATTGTTGCGCAGCACCCCAAGGTCGATCACCAGCGCGCCAAACGCGAGGATCACGGTCAGGCACAGCGCAAACAGGATCATGATCTGGCCCTGGGCGCCGCCGCGCCGAGCCCGTGAGCGCCGCCGGATGCGTGGCCCGGGCGTCACTCCACCACCATCTGGACCGCAGCGTCAATGGTGATGACCTGGCCAAAGAGCAGCGGGAAGAACGAGTGGTACGGATATGACACAACCACCCTGACGCTGTCCCCAGACGCGGCCAGATGCGGGACGCTTGAGGCAGAGCCCGTGAAGGCGCAGGCGCCGCCGACCGTGCCTGCGACACACGAGATGGTTGTGGATACGGCGCTTGGGGTCATGCCGGTCACGCTGCCCTTGACCGAATTGGCAGCGATCGCGGGGATGGTGGTCTTGTCGGCCACGCTGATGGAAACGCGTGCCGCGTCCCTCGCCGCGCTGATCAGCGTCATGCGGTCAAACAGCAGGAACCCAAAGTCCAGGATCCCGGCCAGGACCAGCATGAAGACGGGCAGCACGATCGCGAATTCAACCAGTGCCTGGCCTCGCGTCCGTCGTCGCCGGCTCCGTGATCCGTGGCGGCGTCCCAGCATCGTTACTCCAGCGCAGCGTGGCGCACCGCACGGTGCACGTTTGGGATGCTACCGGCTGATCCTGACAGCACCCCTTGCACGCCAATTCGCGGCGCGTCCGTGCACCAGCATAACCGCGCTGACGATGAGGTCACCCCGGCAGAGGTCCCAGCCGGGTACTGCTGTCAGTCCCCGTAGCCTGCCGGATGCGCCTGCCGCCACGCCCAGGCCGAGCCGATCATCTCCGGCAGCGTGGAGCGACGCGGCGTCCAGCCCAGCACGCTGCGGGCCCGCTCGTTGGACGCAACCAGCACCGGCGGATCGCCAGCCCGTCGCGGCCCAACCGTATAGGGGATTGGCGCGCCAACGACTGCCTGTGCCGCGGCCAGCACATCGCGCACGGAAAAGCCGGTGGACGTGCCCAAGTTGCAGATCAGCGGCTCCGTTGGGCCACCGCCCACAGGTCCGGTTCGCGCGTCGGCAGGATCGGTTGCCAGCAGCGCCGCAAGGTGCGCATCGGCAAGGTCCGCCACGTGGATGTAATCGCGGATAGGCGTGCCGTCGGGCGTGGGGTAGTCCTCGCCAAACAGGGTGAGGGCAGGGCCGCCATCGGCTGCCAGCAGGACGTTGGGGATGAGGTGCGTTTCGGGGCGATGGACCTCGCCCAGGCGCTCGGTTGCGCCAGCCACGTTGAAGTAGCGCAGGATCACCGACCGCAGCCCGTAGGCGTGGCCGTACCAGCGCAGCGCGCCCTCAAACGCGCGCTTCGTCTCCCCGTAGGTGTTGATGGGGCGCAGCGGCGCATCTTCCGCGATGGGCGTGGCGTCCGGGACGCCGTACGTGGCGGCGGTGGAGGAGAAGACCACCCGGCCAACGCCTGCTTCACGGGCCGCCTCAAGCAGGGCGATGCCGCCGGCGACGTTGTCGCGGTAGTACTTGGCCGGGTTGCTCATGCTTTCGCCCACAAGCGAGCGCGCGGCGCAGTGGAGGATGGCGTCAATCCGCTCGTCGCGCAGCAGCTGGCGCACGGCCTGTTCGGCTGCGTACGAGCCCTCAACAAGACGGGCGCCTGCGTTCACCCCCGGCCCATGGCCGGTGGTCAGGTCGTCCAGGACCACAACGTGATGGCCTGCTGCGAGGATTGCGTCAACGGACACGCCGCCCACATAGCCGGCCCCGCCGGTGACCAGGACTCTCATGGGTGTGGGGCTCCTTTGGGCGCGGCAGGTTGTGGCGCCGCTGGACGTGCGGGGGTGTGCGTTCCCTCACGGTAGCGGAGGACTTCTTCCAGACGCGCGACAAGGCGCGACGCTGCCTCGTTGGCGGGCTCCAGTGCAAGCGCCTGGCGGGCGAGGGCAAGTGCGCCAGCGTCGTCGGCCCGCTCCAGCGCCACGCGCGCAAGCCCCACGATGGCCAGCGAGCTTGTCGGGTCCTCGGCGGCGGCCTGGCGGTAGAGCCGCTCCGCTTCGTCGGCCAGCCCGTAGGAGAGCGTCCGCTCGGCGGCCAGCAGCAGCTCGTTCACGATGCCACCGGGTCCTTGTCCATGTTGGCAAGGATGCCCTGTGCCAGCAGGAGGAGCGAGCCGCGCTCGTTGAGCCCCGGATCCACAACCACGCGGTCCAGCAATTCGTCAATCACAAGACCCAGACGCGGCCCCTGCGTCATCCCCAGTTCGCCCATGAGGTCCGTGCCGTCCACGGCCAGCGCGTTGCGGTCCAGCGGCACGTCCGCGGTGAGTTCCGCATGGACCCGTGCGATGAACGCTGTGAGCACGGGATCGTCGCCCGCGGTGCCGCTCCCGGCATCGTCGGCGCGGCGGAGCGCAAACAGCGCGTCCAGCTTGTCCCGGCCAATGCGCATGATGAACCGCCGAATCGCCGCGTCGGACAGGGTCAGGTCCGCTCCGAACATGTGGTGGCGGATGAGGTGGACCACCTCGTCGGCCGCTGAGCGCGGGTAGCGCAGACGGCGCAGCAGTTCGTCGGCGCGCGCGGCACCGGCGGCCTCGTGGTGCGGGAAGTGGCCGTCCGCGAGGGTCTCCACCTTGCCGATGTCGTGGAGCAGGGCGGCCAGCCGCACGACGGGCCGGTCCGCCGGGGCCGCGTCCACGGTCCGCAGCGTGTGGTCCCAGAGGTCTTCGCCTGGGGCCTTGTTCTGCGGGACGCCGCGCTGGAGCGCGAGCTGCGGCGAGATCACCGCGAGCAGGCCGGTCTGCTGGGCCAGCGCAAGACCCACCGATGGCTTGGGCGTCTCGAGGATCTTGCCAAGTTCCGCCCCAATCCGTTCGCCGGACAGCCGACCCACCAGCGCGGCGTTGGCCGTGATCGCCGCAAGTGTCGCGGGCTCAATGGCAAACCCGAGGGCCGCCGCCAGCCGCACCGCGCGCACCATGCGCAGGGCATCCTCGCGGAAGCGGGCGTGTGCGTCGCCCACCGCGCGCAGCGTCCCCGCCGCCAAGTCCGCCAGCCCGCCAAAGGGGTCAACGAGCGTTGGCCACTCGGTCCCGTCCGTATCGGCGGCGCCCGGCCCGCGCCCCCACGCCATCGCGTTGACGGTGAAGTCCCGACGCGCCAGGTCCGCCACAAGGTCCTCGCCAAACTCCACGCGGTGGGGCCGCCGGAAGTCCGCGTAGTCGTGCTCGGTGCGGAAGGTGGTGACCTCAAACAGCTCGTCCCTGCGCCGGATGGCAACCGTGCCAAAGCGGTTCTCGTAGACGGCGCCCGGGAACAGGGCGACGAGGCGCTCGGGCAGGGCATCGGTGGCCAGATCCCAGTCGTCAGGCGCCCGGCCCAGCAGCACATCGCGCAGCGATCCGCCAACCACCCAGCCGCTATGGCCGCCGGCAACCAGCTGGTCGATCAGGTCCAGGACCACCTGGGGCGCCGCAGCGGCCACGCGGGCGGCGGCATCGGCTAGGGCGGCATCGGCCACCGGGTCAGCGGCCATCGCCGCGCTCAGTTCCGGCCGAGGAACAGGTAGTCCCGCCAGGCCTCGTTCCGCGTGTCCTGCAGATACGGCGAGAACAGCGAAAACACATCGCTCCGGGGCTCGTGCGGCGGACGCAGCATCCGCATCCGCGCCTCCTCTGGCGTCCGGCCGCCCTTGCGGTGATTGCACGGCCGGCAGGCTGCCACGAGGTTCTCCCACGTGTGGGCGCCGCCGCGATGACGCGGCAGGACGTGGTCCAGCGTGAGGTCGTGGCCCACCTTGCCGCAGTACTGGCAGGTGTGGCGATCGCGCTCAAAGACCTCGCGGCGGCTGAGCTTCACACGCGGGCGCGGCCGACGGATCTGGTGCTGCAGGCGGATCACGGACGGCGCCCGATGGATGGCGCGGATGGACCGGATCTCCTGGTGGTCGTACTCAACCACCTCCGCCTTGGAGCCGAAGACCAGCCGGAATGCGCGGGGCACGTTACAGACGTTGAGAGGCTCGTAGTTCTGGCTCAGCACAAGCACAACGCCGTCCATCCGCGAACCATACCAACATGGCGCGAAGGCGTCAGGGAGCGGTAGCGCGACCCTGCTCCACAAGCACGGGCATACCCGGCGCGACAACGCCCTCACGCAGGACTCGGGCGTACCAGCGAGCGTCCTCGGGGTGCACCTTGGCGCTGATCCGTGCGATCCGGCGCTCCAGGAACCAGTGGGCAATGGTCCCGCACGTCGTTGCAGGCTTCACACGTTCAAGGTGCAGTCCGGCCTCGGCATCGCCAATGGCCAGCCGGTTGCCCGCACGAAGCGCCGTCTAGGCCACGCCAAGCAGGGTGAGATTCTCCCCGTAGGCGCCTGGGAACGCTTGATGGCCATCCGCGCGGACGCGTTCGATGGCCTCCTGCGCGTAGAGGCAGACCGCGCCGTCGGGGCCGCCATGGATGGGCTCGGGCACATGGTGGGCGTCGTTGTGGAGGCCAAGAAGCCCAACGCGGGTGCCACGCGGCGCAATGAGCGCCACGGCAGGTGACGACGCGGGCGCCGACGCGGGCGCCGACGCGGGCGCCGCCGTCACGGCGTGATGCTGAACGTGTCCCTCGTGACGCCGTCCACGCTGCTGAACGTGCCGCGGATGGCGTCCGGAGTGATGTCCAGACGTAGCGCGCCCCAGTTGGCTGCGAACCTCGTCATCGATCCGGCGAGCGGCTTCCCAAATCCGTAGCGCCTTGCCCCGCCAACGCCGTCCACCACATACGTCACACCGTCAACCAGCAGCCGCTCGTACGAGTGCTCATGGCCGTTGAGGACAAGGCTGATCCCCATCGCGGCAAACGGCCACCGCATCGCGGTTGTGGAGCCGTGCCGGTCGCCCGAGGCATACGGCGGATGGTGGAAGACGGCGATCTTCCAGCGGGCGGTCGAGGCGGCAGTCGCAGTCTCCAGCCACGCGCGCTGGGCCGCCATCTCGCCGCTGTCGCGCAGCGCGAGATCGGAATCGAGGACAAACAATTCCGCCGCACCAATCCGCACGGAGAACCAGCGCTCGTTGCCGGGGAACGGGAGATAGCCCGCGTACAGGTCGATGCCGGCAGTGGTGTAGTCATGGTTGCCGGTAGCGGACCAGAAGCGGTTCTCATCGGCAGTTCCGCCCGAAGGGCAGCGTGCGCCAGTGGCCGCCCCGCGGAGGAACGCGCAGTAGTAGGCGCCAATCGTGCGGTCGTAACGGTCCAGACCCGTGCCGCCGGCCTCCACGTAGTAGTTGTCCCCAACGGACACGACAGCGTCGGGCAACCACTCGGCCACAAGAGACGCCACCGATGCCTCGCCGGCATCTGCAGACCCGAAATCGCCGATGACAGCAAGTGTCGCCGTCGTCTGCCCTGCTCGGAGGTGCTGCTCTATGGACACCCCGGGGCCCGACGGCGGCGTGGCCGGTCGAAACACAATCTTTGCCAGCCCAAACGCCGCCAGCGCGACAGTGCACAGGACAAGGCCCACGGTGAGCAGGCGATGACGCTGCCTCACCGGACTGCGGCGTACACCGCGTCAACGATGGGGTCCATGAGCCTTGTGGGCCTGCCCCATGAGCCACCGAGGAACACCACCACCAGATCGTGGGCCGGGTCGATCCACAGGCGCGTGCAGGAGGCGCCGCTGTGGCCGAAGGCGCTTGGTGACGCCGGGTCGTGCGGTGCGGGCTTGCCCCAGCCAAGCGCGTAGTGGTGGGCATCCAGTGGATCAGCCGCGGCGCCAATCCCACCCACCGTGGTCTCACGGGTCATCAGGTCAACGAAGACCGGCCCCAGGACACGCCTGCCGTCAAGTTCCCCGCCGCGGAGCATCGCCCGGCCAAACCGGAGGAGGTCGTCGGCAGTGCTGGACAGACCGCCGCCCGCCATCCGCAGGCTGCGATACGAGCGGACGAGCGCTGCGGCAACAGCAGGGTCTGCCACCGCGGCAGGCGGGATCATCGGATCCCAGGGGCCCACCGCCACAGGGGCGAGCCTCGAGGCGAGTTCCGGATCGACAGTTGGGTCAAAGCAGGTGTCGTGCATGCCCAGGGGCCCAAGCACGGTTTCTTGGAGCAGCGCCTCAAGCTGGGTCCCGAGCCCTCGCTCCAGGGCCACTGCGAGCAGGTCAAACGTGTGCGACGCGTACTCGAAGCGGGCTCCGGGCGCCGCCGACGACGGCTGGGCAAGCACCTGGGCGAGCAACTCCTCACGGGCCGCGCCACGCAACAGCAGGGGCGCGGTGTCCACGTCCTCGAGCCCGCTCGTGTGCGTCAGGACGTGCCAAGCGGTGATCCGCGAGCGGTTGGCGTCGTCGCCCAGCTCCGGCAGCCATCGGGCAAGCGGCTCCTGCAGCGAGAACCGGCCCTCCGCCGCCAGGCGCACAACGGCCGTGGCGACGATGGGCTTGGTGATCGATGCCAGAAGGCAAACCGAGTTCACATCAACCGCAGCGTGTTCGGGAGCCGAAACGGCCTCGAGCCGCACGGTCCCGGCTGCGTTTGCGATGCCGAGGATCGCAAACGGGAGCGTGCCGTCGTCAACCAGCCCGCGAGCCACGGCGAAGGCCCGATCGAGCGCCACAGGGTCAAGGCTGCGCGGCGTCATGGGGTGACGATACCGCGCTGCCCGCGGAGTAGCATCTGCCCGTGACCGACAAGCCCGACAAGCCCGAGAAGCCCTCCAGCCCCATCGCCGAGGAGATCCGCCGCCAGTTGGCAGATGCCTGGGGCGAGATGGGCGCGGCCTGGGGTGTGGCCCCGGCGATCGCCCGCGTCCACGCCTACCTGATGGCGCGGCAAGAGCCGCTGACAGAGCGCGAGGTTCGCGAGGCGCTTGGGCTCTCCCATCGCGCCGCCAGTCTGGCGCTGGCCGAAGCTGAAGCCTGGGGTCTTGTGGAGCGCGTTTCGGAGACGCGCCGCGTGGGCCGCCGCGGACCGGCTGGTGTGGCGTACCAGGCCATCGGCGACCACTGGCGCTGGTTTGGCCGCGTTGTCGCAGAGCGCAAGGTCCGTGAGGGCGACCCCATCGTGGTGGTCCTTGAGAAGACGTTGGCCGACACCACCGCCGCCATTGAGCGCGCGCCGGGCGATCCCGACCTTGCCCGTTTGCGCGAATGGCTCGCCACGTTTCTCGTGTTTGTGCGGCTGTTCGACCGGGCCGTGGGCTTGGTCAGCCGTTTGGAGCCAACCGAGCTTGCCCGCGGTCTGCGCCTGCTGGGCGAGGTGCCCGACGACACGATCCTGCGGCTGATCTCGCTGCTCGATGGTCTGCCGGACCGCGACGTCCTGGAGCTGGTGGAGGCGCTGAGCCGCCTCTCGCCCAAGTCTGCGCGACGCGCGACAACACTGATGTCCGGCGTGGTGCGCACGCTGGCCCGGTAGCCGCAGGTCGCACGGAGCGGACGACCGCATCCGCGACTTGCTGGAGCGCACCCGCGCCGACGGCGGCTGACCGGCTATCGGCATGTCCGCGGTATTCCCCGCGGGCATCGATTTCGAACCGACGTTGTTCCGGTGATGCCTGCGGGGCATCGTTGGAGCAGAAACGGCCCCATCGGAGCCAGATATGTGTCGCGTTGATGCCCCGGGGTAATCACGACGACACGGTTGGCCGCAAACTGGCCCGAATCGATGCCCCGGGGGAATACCTGCGGCAGCGGGCGAACAGCTGCGGCACGTGGCCGAACACAACGCCCGCGCTGACGAGCGCACCCCCGCTCACGGGGCCTGACCCACGACAGGGTCAAAACAGCCCGGGTTGTGCACGGTCCGCACGCCGAAGCCGCGCCTGGGGATGCAAACGCTGCGTGCCAACCCAGCGTCTGACCCACAGCTGGGTCAGGGACGCCTCGAAGGAGGCGATGCGGGAACGGCGGCGGGGCTCTCGCGGGGCTCCGTGCGATAATTCCACGGCGTCGCCGGACCGAACCGGCACACATAGGCCAGAACCTGGCGCCAAGCCGCAGGATCGGGCCCCTCACGCTTCCTCGGAGAGCCCAACCAGCCATGACCGAAACATCCACCTGGGCCACCAAGAAGGGCCTCGCCCAGATGCTCAAGGGCGGCGTCATCATGGACGTCGTCACGCCCGATCAGGCGCGTATCGCTGAGGACGCCGGCGCGTGTGCCGTCATGGCGCTTGAGCGCGTCCCCTCGGACATCCGCGCCAACGGCGGCGTTGCCCGCATGTCGGACCCCGAGATGATCACGGGGATCATGGCGGCGGTCAGCATCCCGGTCATGGCCAAGGCGCGCATCGGCCACTTCGTCGAGGCGCAGATCCTCCAGGCGCTGGGCGTGGACTACATCGACGAGTCTGAGGTCCTCACCCCGGCCGACGAGCGCAACCACATCAGCAAGCATGACTTCAAGGTCCCGTTTGTCTGCGGCTGCCGAAACCTCGGCGAGGCCCTGCGCCGGATCAACGAAGGCGCGGCGATGATGCGGACCAAGGGCGAGGCCGGCACCGGCAACGTCGTTGAGGCCGTGCACCAGCTGCGCGATGTGCTGGCGGCCATCCGCCGTCTCCAGGGCATGCGCGAGGACGAGCTCTTCGTCGCCGCCAAAGAGCTCCAGGCGCCGTACGAGCTGGTCAAGCAGGTTGCCCAGGACGGCAAGCTGCCGGTGGTCAACTTCGTTGCGGGCGGCATCAGCACCCCGGCGGACGCGGCGCTTGTGATGCAGCTTGGCGCCGAGGGCGTCTTCGTGGGCTCCGGCATCTTCAAGAGCGACAACCCGGCCAAGATGGCCGCGGCCATCGTCCAGGCCACAACGCACTTCGCAGACGCAAAGATCCTCGCGGAGGTCTCCAAGGGCCTTGGCAACCCGATGCGCGGCATCGAGATGTCCACGATCCCGGAGAACGAGCGGCTCGCCTCCCGGGGCTGGTAGGCGGCCGGCCATCGGCACGGCCGAGCGGCGTCCGGGCTCCCGCGCTCGCCGGGTGTCCGCGCCATGAGGATTGGGGTGCTCGCCCTGCAGGGGGCGTTTGCAGAACATGTCGCGGCGCTCCGTGCCATTGGTGCGGAGCCTGTCGAGGTGCGCCTGCCAGCCGATCTTGACGGCCTCGGCGGTCTTGTCCTGCCCGGCGGCGAGAGCACCACGATGCGCAAGCTCATCGACCGCTGGGAGCTGCGCGAGCCCATCCTGGACTTTGCCGCCACCGGCGCCCCCATCTTTGGCACCTGCGCCGGGATGATCATCCTGGCCAACGAGATCGCCGGCGGTGAGGCGCCCGTCCTGCCGCTGCTGGACGTGACGGTCCAGCGCAACGCCTTCGGCCGCCAGCTGGACTCGTTTGAGACGCAGCTGTCCGTGCCGGGTCTGGGTGCTGAGCCCGTCCACGCGGTCTTTATCCGTGCGCCCGTCATCGAGCGCATCGGTCCCAGCGTGGAGGTTATGGCGCAGCTGCCGGATGGCCGCATCGTCGCCGTCCGTGAGGGCAACGTGATGGCCACCTCGTTCCACCCGGAGCTGGCCGGCGAGACGCGGTTCCACCAGTTGGTGGTGGACATCGCCATGACGCAGGCCGGGTAACGCAGCCATGGCGCGCAGCACAGGCTCGGTTCGCGCGGCCCGCCTGACGGACCTTGCCGCGCTGGGCGAGCTGTCACGTCTGGCGCAGGGGGACCGCGACGCCACGCGCTCGCTGGGCCTCCCGGTGTCAGGTCCGCCCATCGGCATGTTCAGCCTGTTCGCCCTGCCGCTTGGCGCCTTCCAGCCGCACGACGCGCTGTACGTGTTTGAGCGTGATGGCCATGTCGCGGGGCTCTTGCGTGTGGAGCGCGACGGCCAGCGCGATGAGTGGACCGTGGTGGAGCTGGACGCCGTTGGCGGGCTGGACGCGGGCGATGTCCGCTTCCGGCTGGTGCAGCACCTGCTGCGTGACGGCGCCCGACGCGGCGCCAACCGCTTCCACGTGGCCTGCGCCGATGCCCACGACAACGTGGAGCTGTTTATGCAGGCGGGGTTCGTGCGCTACGGCGACGAGTGCATCCTCTTCCGTTCGGCGGACCTGCCCATCCCCGCGCCGTGGACCGAGGCGAGGGCGCGCGAGGCCGGTATTCGCCCGGCCACCCCGCTGGACGCCATTGCGCTCTCGCGTCTCTACGCCACCGTCACCCCTGCGCCGGTCCAGCGTCTTGAGCACATTCGCATTGGGGACTGGGAGCAGCACGGCCGCGACTGGCGCGTGCCGCGGTCATCACTGGTGCCCATCCTGCGCTTTGCCGATGTCTACGCTTACGTTCTGGCCGGCGACGGCGGCAAGGATGGCACCCGGCTTGACGCCTTTGTGCAGATCGGTGTGGCCAAGGCTGACCAGCCGCACTACCTCAAGGTCATCGCCAGACCTGAGGCTGACGTGGCGCCACTGCTTGATTTCGCGCTTGGCGTGATCGCCGAGCGGGCCGATCCACACTCAATCCGCAGGGATGGGATCATCAGCCCTGTCCGCACCTATGAGGCGCCGCTGGACCGGCGGCTCCAGGACGCGGGCTTCACGGACGTCGCGTCTGTCACGCTCTTGGTCAAGGAAGCCATGGTCCGCGTTGCCGAGCCTCGCCTGGTTCCGGCAGGGGTGCGGTGATCACGGAATACACGAGCGGAGGAACGGCAAGCGTGGGATCCCAGCCGCAGCGGTCCGCCCCAGATGATCTGCGCGTGCTCATGGCGGCTCTGCCGCCGGAGATCGTTGCGGCTATCGACGCGCTGGCAGATCGCGAGTCCCTGATCGAGGTGATCCTGGATCTTGGCCGTCGCCCGGAGGCGCGCTACCCCGCCAGCGAAGTGATGCTGCTGGAGCGCGAGATCACCGACGCCGACATTGCATATGTCGTGGACCATATCGGCATCTTTGGCGACGACAACCGCGCCGGCATCGAGCGCACGCTCCACCGCATCAGCGCCATCCGCAACCGGACCGGCAAGGTTGTGGGTCTGACCTGCCGCATCGGGCGCGCCGTGTACGGGACCATCGAGATCATTGAGGACTTCATCGAGAGCGGGAAGTCCATCCTGATCATGGGTCGGCCCGGCATCGGCAAGACCACCATGCTGCGCGAAGCCGCCCGCGTGCTGGCCGACGTGCAGGGCAAGCGCGTCGTCGTGGTGGACACCTCCAATGAGATCGCGGGCGATGGCGACATCCCCCACCCGGCCATCGGCAAGGCCCGCCGCATGCAGGTCAAGACGCCGAGCATGCAGCACCAGGTGATGATTGAGGCAGTCGAGAACCACATGCCGCAGGTCATCGTCATTGACGAGATTGGCACCGAGCTTGAGGCGCAGGCCGCCCGGACCATCGCGGAGCGCGGCGTCCAGCTGATTGGCACCGCGCACGGCAACAACCTCGACAACCTGATGCTCAACCCCACGCTGTCCGACCTGATTGGCGGGATCCAGAGCGTCACGCTGGGCGACGACGAGGCCCGAAGGCGCCGCTCCCAGAAGAGCGTTCTGGAGCGCAAGCAGCCGCCCACGTTTGACGTGATTGTGGAGATCCAGGACCGCGAGAAGGTCATTGTCCACGCCGACGTGTCTGCCACGGTGGACGCGATGCTGCTGGGCGATCCGGTGGCGGCCGAGTTGCGCTGGCGCGACGAGGAGGGCGTGCACCGCTCCCAGTCGCGGCCCAAGCCGTCACCGCGTGATGCCTCCGGGGGCGGCGGCGACCGGTTTAGCGGGCTCACCGGATCCGGTGCCGGCGCGTGGGGTCGCGATCCAGGCTGGCGCGGCGCCTCCTCCTATCGGCCCGGCCTCCCGGCTCCCGACGAGCGGTCGTCCGCCCGGCCCGGTTATCGACCCGGTCAGTCCGGCGGCTGGCGGTCCAACCGCGGGATGCCCGGCGTCCCCGGCGAGCGCGGCTCGCGCAACCCGGAGGGGGACCGACAGGGTTCTCTGAACGCCATGCCGGGGGAGCGGTTTGCCGCGTCGCCCACGGCGCCCTTTGTCAGCGGCCAGTTTGCGGATCGCGGTCCCCTGGAGCGCGCCGACGGCACGTCGGGTCCGGCCATCGACGTCCGCGCCCGCGACGCCCGCGAGCTTGACCGCCAGCGCGCCTGGCGTGCCGAGGCGGCCCGCGCGCTCAACACGCTCCACGAGGATGAGGGGACACGTCCCGTCAACGCAGCCGCGCTTGAGGCGGCCCAGTTTGCGGCGCCCGAAGAGGAGCGGATTGCGCGGATGGTGCCGGGCGACGCTCGGTACGACGGGGCCGCTGCGGGCGGGGCCCGTGGCGACGGGGCCGCTGCGGGCGGGGCCCGTGACGACGGGGCCCGCGATGACGGGGCCGACTCCGAGGACGACGATGACCGCGACCGCGACGATGACGACGACCGCACCCTGCCCTTGGGCGACGGGATCCTGGCGGAGGGCGGTCTGCTGCCCACGCTGCGCGTCTTCCCCCACGGGATCAGCCGCCGGCGTCTGGAGCAGGCCATCAAGGAGCTCCAACTGCCGGTGATCATCGCCCGCAACCCGGACGACGCCGACGTGGCCATGACGCTGCGCTCGGAGTACCGCCAGAAGCCGCCCGGTCTGCGCGAGGTTGAGGACCGCGGCATCCCCATCTACGTCCTCAAGGCCAACACCATCGCGCAGATGCAGGCATCGTTGACGTCCGTGTTTGCCCTGGAGATTGACCCCCGCGAGGCGGCGATGGCTGAGGCGGAGCAGGCCATCGGCATGGTGCTCAAGATGCAGGAGCCCATTGAGTTGGCCCCGCAGAACGCGTACATCCGGCGGCTGCAGCACCAGCTGGCGGAGCGGGCAAACCTAGTGTCGCGCTCGCGCGGCCGGGAGCCGTACCGTCGCGTGCGCCTGTACCCGGACGCGGCGCGGACCGCCTGGCGGTAACGCGCAGTCCCGGTCCAGGTCCCGTCGCGCTGGCTCACCCCGCCGTCGCCTGGCTCACCCCGTGAGTCATAGCGCGCACGCAGGCTCATTTGGCTCACCCCGTGGGTCATCCCGAGCACGCGGCAGCCGCCAGGCGTCCGTCCAGCACGGCCCGCTCACCGCATGAGCCAACCAGATCTCGTCTGCGCGCGAAGACCCATGGGGTGAGCCGCGCCGATATCCGCAAGCCGCATCGATATCGACGGCACGGCGGCCACCGGCTAGGCTTCGCGCATGGCGATCCCCGAGTTCCAGGCGCTGCTTCTGCCGCTCCTTCGGCTGACCGCCGACGGGAGTGAGCACGCGCTGGCGGGCGCGATCGACACGCTGGCGGCCGATCTCGGCCTGACCGCGGCCGAGCTGGACCAGCGCAACCCCAGCGGGCTCGCCCGGACGTTTTACAACCGCGTCGCCTGGTCTTCCACGTATCTGCGCGCGGCGGGCCTGCTTGAAGCCACGGGTCGCGGCCGGTTCAAGGTCACGAACCGAGGCGTCGCGCTGCTGGCCGAGGCGCCGACCCGTCTGGGCATCCACGAGCTCATGCGCTACCCGGAGTTCCGGGCGATCCGCACCAGCGGCACGCGCAAGAAGAGCAGCGGCGCATCCGTCCCGGCGATCCCCGCCACGGCCGAGGCCGCGCCCGAGCCCGCCGCGGAGACCGCCCCGCTCACGCCGGAAGAGGCGCTCGAGACCGCGTACGCCGCGCTCCGAACCGCCGTTGAGGCCCAGCTTCTGGACCGCCTCCGGACCGCCGCCCTCCCCGTGTTCGAGCGGCTGATCGTCGCGCTGCTTGTCGCCATGGGCTACGGCGGCACGCGGGCCGAGGCTGCGCGCGCCATCGGCCCGTCGGACGACGGCGGTATCGAGGGCCTGATCGCCGCGGACAAGCTCGGTCTGGATCTGGTCCTCGTTCGCGCTGGCCAGTGGGAGCTGCCACTCGGCCAGCCGGCAGCGGAGGACCTCGTGGCCACCGCCCGGGACCAGCAGGCCAGCCGCGGCGTCTACCTCACCACTGGCACCGTGGACCCCGAGGCGCGTGCCTGGCTTCGCGGCGTCCAGCCCCGCGTGGTGGCGCTCGACGGCGCTGACCTCGCGAGGCTCATGTTCGACAGCGGCATCGGCGCCGCCCAGGTTGGCGATCCGTACATCGTCAAGCGCGTGGATCTGGGCGGGTTTGAGGAGGGGTGAGGCGATGAGCCTGCGGTTCACTGAGGTGGTGATGGACTGCGCGGACCATGGCGCCGTCGTGGACTTCTGGGCCG
Organism: uncultured Chloroflexota bacterium; assembly: GCA_903925955.1. Lineage (GTDB taxonomy): Bacteria > Chloroflexota > Limnocylindria > Limnocylindrales > CSP1-4 > CAIXZV01. The sequence continues at coordinate 20,336 of CAIYHO010000279.1, read as the reverse complement.
CGGCCCTCGGCTACACGCGCCACGCCGTGAACGAGCAATACGTGGCGCTGGCGCCCGATGGCGAACCCACGCCCGGCCAGCCGCCCATCCTGTTCCAGAAGGTGCCCGAGCCAAAGGTGGGCAAGAACCGCGTGCACCTGGACTTCCGGGCGGACGTCCGCGCTGACGAGGTGGCCCGCTTGCTGGCGCTTGGCGCGACGGTGCTGGCGGACCACTCGCTTGGCGATCTGCGCTGGACGGTCATGGCTGACCCGGCCGGCAACGAGTTCTGCGTCTCGGGAGCCTGATGTTGTGACAGCAGCCACCGCCACCCGCGAGCGGTTCCGGCGCCTGGAGGCATTTGCGGATGGCCGCCTCGGGCTGGTGCTGGTGTTCGTCTGGGGGTTCGCCGAGGCCACCGTGTGGCCCATCATCCCGGACGTCATCGTGGGGCTGCTGGCGCTGGTCATGCCGTGCCGTGCGGTGCGCCTGTTCGTGGCCATGACCGCCGGTGCGGTGGCGGGCTCGGCCGTCCTCTGGGTGGCGAGCATCGTGGCGCCCGAAGCCGTCCACGCAATGCTCCTCGCGCTGCCCGGGATCCACCCGCCCATGCTGGCTGACGCCGCTGCCGCCGTGGCCGGAGGCGACCCGCTGTCGATGGCGCAGCTTGGCCCGGGCACCCCGCTCAAGGTCTACACCTGGGCGTGGGCCGTGGGTCCGGGCGTGCCCACGCCGCTGGTTGCCGGCGTCATCCTCAACCGCATCGCCCGCGTGGGCCCGGTGGTGCTGGTGATGGCGATCCTGGGCTCGGCGGCGCCCGCGTTCCTGCGCCGCTTCGATCGGCTGGTGCTCGCGGTGTACGCCGTCGCGTACGTCGCGCTGTACGCGGTGTATTGGAGCTAGCGCCGCCGTCAGGCCCGGTACAGGTCCACCCGCTCGTACAGCGCTGTGCGGTCGCGTGAGGCGAGGCCGTCCGAGACCGGGTCCCGGGTGAGACCCGCCGCCTCAAACGCGTCCGTGACATCGGCCACCACGCGGCGGACCAGGACGCGGCCGCCGGGCGCCAGGGCATCACGGACCGCCGCCGCCAGAGCGGCTGTCGAAGCCCGGTCCAGCCAGTCCGGCACGTTGGACACGGAGATGGCCGCCAGCGAAGCCTGGGGCTGCGCGCGCAGCACCGCCGCCAGGTCGCCGTGCACCAGCTCCAGCCGCGGTGAAGGCGCAGCTGCCAGCGCCGCCACACGGGCCGGGTCCAGCCAGGCGGCGCCGTCGCCCGGATCCGCCGGCCGCCCCGAGAACGCCGGCCGCCACCACGGGTGCCGCCGCACAAGGGTGGAGGCCACTACGGCATCAACCCTTGCCTCTAGCCCGTGCGACCAGCCGCCGCGACGCATGCGCTCCAGTTCGTCCGGGTTCGGCGCCATGGGCGCGAGGACGCTGGTGCTGGCCGCCACCCAGTGCGAGAGCCGCCCAAAGATCACCGGCCGCACGCGCCGCCGCCAGAACGCCGCCTGCGTGGCCGGATCCTCTGAGCGCTCGATGACCCCCGCCAATCGCGGCCGCACAACGCGGACCGCGCGCCCAAGCCAGAGGAACGGGCGCCCGACACCGCCGTGCCCGTGGAGCCCGCGCGCCACAATGCCGATGTGCGCATCCCAGAACGCCGCGTCTTCGGCCGACAGCAACGCCCGGACCCGCTCGCGGTAGACCGCAGGCGCGGACGCATCGCGGCCCACCTCAAACCAGCGGTGAAGCGTGTCCGGGTCCAGCGCCCGGGCCGCGGCCAGCTTCAGCGCGGTCAGCCGGAGCTGTTCCGGGTTGAGATCCACCGCCACCACATCGGCGCCATCGGCCGCTAGCGCAAGTGCAGCATCGCCGGCCGCGGCCACCACCAGCACGCGCGAGCCGGGCGCAACCGCCAGCAGCTCGGCATCAAGCCGGTCGTCTTCCCAGGCTCGGGTGAAGGTGATCGCCACGTCGCGCCCGGCCGGGCTCAGAAGGCCCGCACGACGGTTTGGCGCTTGCCGCCTGCGCTGCGCGGGATCTCGGCCACCTCGGCAACCGACACCGTGAGCGACGAGGGCAACTCAGCCGTCAGCGACGCCACAACCGCCGAAGCCGAGCTCTCACGCCATGACGTCCCCGGCACCACCTCAAACACCGCCGTGTCCGGGTCACGCTGGACAAAGCGATAGGCGGTGACGAGGTCCGGATCGCCTAGGATCGCCCGGTACGCGACATCCAGCAAGAAGCCCGCCGGCAGCCGACGGCCATCGCGCAGCAGGAACCCGTCGTTGCGCCGGCCCACCAGGTCCACCAGCAGCCGTGTGTGACGCCCGCAGGGACAGCCCTCGTTGATGATCCGCGCAAGGTCGCCCTGGCGGTACCGCACAAACGGCATCGTTCGATTGTGGAACTCGGTGCCCACCACCTCGCCCACGCCGGTGGTCGGCTGGCCGTCGTCGTCCACGGTTTCAGTGAAGACCACATCCTCGTGAAGGTGGTAGCGGCCCTCCGGGCACTGCGAGGCGATGCGGCCAAGCTCCTCGGAGCTGTACTCGTCGCAGACGCGAATGCCAAGCACGGCAGCCCACGAATCCCGCTCAGCCTGCGTGGAGAGCTCGGAGCCCACCGAGCAGCCGCGCAGCCGAAGCGCCGCCATGCGTTCCGGCGCCAGCGCGATGAGGTCCCGCAGCACCGTGGGGTAGGTGTGGAGCAGGTGCGGCTTCAGTTGCTCAAGCTGGTCCAGCAGCCGCTCCGGGTCTGCCGCGGTGGGGATGAACGTCATTGGGTAGAACCCGGGCACGCGCAGCAACGGGTACTCGGATGTGTAGACGTAGGCCTGCCGATACCAGAACGGGTACCTGTCGCCGGTGGCCCAGCGCAGCATCCGCTGGCCGGAGATCAGGTACGGCCACATCCGGTCGCCGAGGTGCGGGATCGTCATGACCATGCCGGACGAGCCGGACGACGTGCTGAGGATGCAGTTGTCGAGGTTGGAGCCCTCCGCGACGGATCGGGCCGGCCAGCCCTCGCGGATGGTCGCCTTGTCCATCAGGGGCAGGCGCCGGAAGTCCTCCCAGCTCGCGATGGCGCGCGGGTCCACGCCGGCCGCCGCATAGCGCTCGCGGTATACGGGAACGCGCGTCCCCGCCAACACCGCCATGTCGCGGGCGCGCCGCAACGCAAAGGCGTCAAGCGCGGGCCGGGCGGCGTGTTCCCGCCGCCCGTATACGGGCATCAGCGCGGTGACGGCCACCAGGTTGACCAGGTATTCGCGGGCGTTGAGCTTGCGAATGGACATGGAAGCCCTCCCCTCCAACCCGGCGCTCTCAGCGCCCGCCGCCGGTCACTCGGGCGCGAGTTCCTCCGGGAACCCGGGTGCCCGCAGATCGGTGCCCACCGCGTCTTCAAGCAGCTTGACGATCATCGTGGACTGGGCGCCGCCGCCGTACGTTGCGCGGCCGCGGGCAAAGATCTGCTCCGTCATGCTGGCGAGCTCCAGCGGCACGCCAAACTCGCGGCCCATCTGGTGCGCGAAGTGGAGGTCCTTGCGCGCGAGATCCATCGTGAAGTTGATCTGGTAGCTGCCGTTGAGGATGAGTTGGCCCTCCGTCTCGTGGACGAAGCTGTTGCCGGAGCTGGCCTTGATCACGTCCCACGCAAGCCCAAGATCAACGCCGCCCGCCTTCGCCAGCATGAGGGCCTCACCATCGGCAACCAGGTGGATGAAGGCGAGCATGTTGGTGATCACCTTGATCACCGATGCCTGGCCCAGTTCGCCGATGTAGAAGACCTTGCCTCCCATCGCCTCAAAGGCCGGCATGTGGCGCTCGAACACCGCCTTGTCGCCACCAACCATCACGCAGATCATCCCCGCGGCCGCGCGGTGGACGCCGCCGGTCACGGGCGCCTCGAGCGTGGCCACGCCCTGCGCCGCCGCAAGCGCCGCAAGACGCTTGAGCTCGTGCAGATCGTTGGTGCTCATGTCAATCCAGGTGCCGCCCGCGGCGAGCCCCTCGAGGATGCCGCCCGGCCCCTCCACGGTCTTGGTGACGATCTCGGGCGACGGCAGGCAGGTGATCACCGTGTCGGACGCGCGCGCCACATCGGCGGCGGAGTCAGCCCAGACGGCGCCGGCCGCGATGAGCTCGGAAGCCGCGCTCTTGTTGATGTCGTAGACCGTCAGCGGAAACCCCGCCTGCAGCAGGCTGGATGCCAGGTGGCGGCCAAGGCTGCCAAGACCGATGTAGCCAATCCGCGGGGTCATGCGTGCTCCATTGAGTGTCTGAGTGCTTGGTATCTGCCTACAGGGCGTGGACTGCGGCCTCCAGCCGCGCGGTGAATTCGCGAGCGTGCTCGCCGGGAAGCGCCCGCAGCGGCGCTCCAAAGCGCACTTCCACCGGCGCACGATGCGGCCAGCGTGCACCCTTGGGCAGCACGGCGGCGATGCCCACGATCATAACGGGCAGCACCTGCCGACCTGTGAGCGTGGCCAGCAGTCCGGCGCCCGGCTTGAACGGGCCGATGGTGCCGGTCATGCTGCGCGTCCCCTCCGGGAAGACCAGCACGTTCCAGCCCTGCTCCAGCAGCCCCGCGGCAGCCTCAAACGAGTCATCACCGCGGCCGTGGCGCCGGAAGGCGAACGAGCCAAGCCAGGCGGCGAAGAACCAGCGGGTTCGGCTGACCGTGAAGTAGTCCGCGGCGGCCGATGCCGAGAGCCTGCGCCGGTAGCGCGGCCCCAGCGCCAGGCGGATGGCGGAGAAGTCAAAGTGGCTTGCGTGCGTGGGGCAGATGATCGCGGCACCCTCAAGCTCTGCCAGGTGTTCCGCGCCAATCACCTTGGGTCCACGCAGGTAGTAACCAAGGAAGGGTCCAACCAGACGGGCCGTGACCTCGCGGGCGACAATCGCCGGTCTGGAGAATTGCCAGCCCTTTGGCGGCGTCGGTTTCATGGCTTCACCACCCCGTCACCCCGCTCCCCACAGCTTCGCGATCCAGTAGCCCAGCGCCACGGTCACCAGCAGCGAGTCCACCCGGTCCAGGATCCCGCCAAAGCCGGGCAGCCAGTGGCCCGCGTCCTTCACGCCTGCCTCGCGCTTGGCGGCGCTCTCGAGCAGGTCGCCCCAGATGGAGCCCGCCGCCACCAGCGGCACCAGCACCGCGCAGAACGGCGCCCCAAATGTTGGGACGATGGCCGGCAGGAACGGGATCAGGCCAAAGGCTGCGCCGATGATGTTGCCGAACACGCCCTCGCGGGTCTTGTTGGGCGAGAGGCTGGGGGCGAGTGGCGTCTTGCCGAAGCTCTTGCCGGCCACAAACGCGCCCACGTCCGAGAACGCGCAGGCGACGGCCAGCGCCAGCACCAGCGCAATGCCCGCCTCGCCGTGCTCCACGCCCAGCGCCACGCCGTGGGCCAGCATGACGGAGATCATCGCCACGCCAACAGCGTCAAAGCCCAGATCCCGCATGGCGCGCCCGGTGTTGGCCCGGATCACCGGCCACAGCGCGCCCACCAGCACCAGCCCGCCAACAAGCCAGTAGGCCGCTGCAACGCCGCCGATGGCGATGGCGCCAATGATGACGATGTTGGCCCCGATGATGGCCACCCGGTGGTGCATCGGCAGGTCAAACAGGCGACCCCACTCGTACAGCCCGGCCGCGCCGATGACGCCAAACAGGACGGCCAACCCAGGCGTGCCCAGCCTTGCTGCGATCAGGAAGAGGACACCCAGTGCGGCGTAGCTGCCTGCACGGGTGAGCGCCGTCCGCGGCGTCAGGCCGGTGGTCTTGCCGCGCCGCGCCAGCGCGAAGAGCCCAGCCGCCACGATCCCGAAGACGGACCCGCCCAGGAGAACGGCCGATGCGACGTCCACGGGCGTCATGGTCACGGCAGACGCCTCACTGCCGTGACGATGCGCTCAAGCAGCGTGAGGGTGGTGCCGAGCAGGAGGATTGGCCCAAACCATGTCCAGACCGTGGGGTGCGTTGCCGGGAGGAACGTCCAGATCTCCGGCGCAGGTCCGGCGATGAAGGCCCAGATACAGAACACCACCAGCAGCGCCATGCGCCCGGGCTTTGAGAGGATGCCCCCGTACAGGCGCTCGGCCCCGGCGGCTTTGGCGGTGATGCCCGTGTACGAGGCAAGGACCCCGGCCAGCACGCCCAGCAGGACGATGCGGGCGTCGGCGCCCGGCAGGAAGGCAACCGGTGCGAGGAAGGCGGTGTCGGCCAGACGGTCGCCCAGCTCGTTGAACAGCTCGCCGCGCGGGTGGATCTTGCCGGTTCGGCGGGCCATGTTGCCGTCCAGCAGGTTCAGCAAGATGCGCACCCCGGCCAGCGCGGGGATGGCCAGCAGCAGGGCCGGCGCCTGCGGCGAGAACAGCAGGCAGACGCTGCCAATCAGGGCAACGGGCACGGCGGCCAGCGTGATCTGGTCCGGCGTCACGCCCGCGGCGGCCAGCCGGTCAACCAGCGGCACCAGCCTTGCGTTGATGGCCCCTTTGGTGGCGTACAGATCCACGCTGCTCCCCCGTGCGGACACACCCCCGCGTCGGCCGATCGTGCCCGACCGCCCCTCGCTGCGTCAACGGCCATCGCGCCCAAAGCGTTACAGCCCGCCGTCGCGAGTGATCGGTGCCACCGATCGATTCTCCGCGGCAGGGGTGCGAGTGATCGGCACCACCGATCAATCTGCCGCCGACTTGGCTCCTCACTGGCCCGGTGCCGTCGTTTTGATCGGTGCCACCGATCAGTGGGGGTGCCCGGACGCGAAATCGATCGGTGCCACCGATCAGCCTGCCGCGTACCCCGCGAGAACCTCTGACAGCCGCCGCTCCTTGACCGGCTCCGTGACCAGCTCGATGTCAGTCAGGGCGAAGTCCCGGCCCTTGAACAGCAGCGGCTCGCCCAGGTCCCGAGCCAGCGCGTATGCAAAGCAGCCACCCATGTTGAGGCGCGCCGGGTGCCCGGAGCCGCGTCCAAACTGCTGATACGCAACGCGGGCGAGGCGTGCCTGCGCTGGCGTGAACGGGACGATCTCGATCTGGAGGTTGCGCAACAGCGTGTCGATGGTCCCGGAGAGCACGGGATCCCTGCGCCCATCTATGACGGCGGCCAATTCCACGTAGCTGGCTGCCGAGATCCTCCTGCTTGGTGCGTTTGCCATGAGCTTGAGCAGCTGTTTGGCATCCGGCTCGCGCAGCATCACGGCCGCAAGGACCGACGTGTCGACGATCACTTCGGCAACCCCCGCTCGTCGTACAGGATTGAGTCCCAGTCCTGGCGCAGGTAGTCATGCCCCAGCCGATCGCCCAGTTCACCCCACTCAGCCAGCGCCTGCTCGACATCAAACGCGAGCTTGGGCTCTTCCCGCAGCTGCGTCAGGCGCGCCCCCACCGCGTCCGTGATGGCGGCGGTCATGGAGACGTGCAGCGCATCAGCCAGCTCCCTGACCAGGCGCACCGTCTCCTCGTTCTTGATGTTGAGGCTCATGGTAGAAGTCTACCCAAGACAGGGTAGACGTCAACCCATGGCCGAGCCGCCGCTGCGCTACGCCTCGCGGGTCACGCTGATCCCGCGCTGGGCAGCCATCGCCATGCCCCAGCCGGCTGCGCCCGTGAGTGAGCCGATCCGCGGGCGGACACCATCGCGCCAACCATCATCCCCCGACGAGCCGGCGGTGGCGGCTCACCGAGTCCACCTTCGCGAGCACGTCAAAGCGCGGCCGGCCTCGCCCACCAACGTGACGTCTTGGCGAGGGCCAAAGGTACCGTGTGCCTATGGCTGCGGCACTGGTGATGGGGAGCGAGCCCGCCATGATCGAGGCACAGTGAGTGCGGCCTCCATTGGGGGGGGGTCGGCCCTGCACCACTCTGGGGGACAGGTATGTCTCGTTCTCGCACGGTTCTGGCCGTTCTTGCGGCAGGACTTCTGGTTTCAGCGCTGCCTGCTGAGGCAAGCAGCCCGGCGGCCGTGGGTTCGGCGACTGGCATCTCAGTCACGGGCAATGGCGGCTTCAAGCTTGTCGAACAGCGCGAGCTTGGAGACGGTCGAGTGGTTGCCACCTTCAAATCCCTGGACGGGACGGTCAGCACGATCGGGCGACCGGGTATGGTCGTCGACATTCAGGTGGATTCACCACCCGTGGTCAAGGGCGAGGCCCCGCACGGATCCGTCAGCATGACGATCACCTCGCCCGCCATTGACAAGTCGGTCCTGGGAGCCGATGAGTCCCGCGGCGCGTCTGCCGTCGAGTCGCTGATCGCCCTCGGTGTCGACCCGGCCGTCGCCAAGCGTGACTTCGGCAGTTTTGACAGCCCGACGGGCGCCACGGCGCCAAACGTGACATTGGCCTCTATGAAGGTACCAGCAGCGCCGAGCCAGCCGACCCCAGCCGTCTCGTCCACGGTCCCTTGGGAGACGCAGTGTGCCAATCTCTCCTATGTGTCAGGAAAGATCACGGGCCGCGGCTGCTCGACGATCTATCTGACCGCCGCAAATGGCACCGACTGGTGGTTTGAGACCAAGTACCAGGTCACGGCTACATCGAGCGACACGAGTCTGTTCCCTGTGAGGGTGAAGGGGCTCGGATGGAAGTTGACATGGAACGATTCGCACAACAACGTCTATCTCTGGGAGCCCCACACCACGATCTATGGGACATCAGGCTGCAACAACGTGACGCTTAGCGCCATCGTGATCACTGAAACCTGGGGTCTCTGCCCCACAAAGGAGATCCCGTGGGATGTCGCCGCCACGAGGTCTGGCGCCCTGTGGAGTGGCGTCGAGCACGATAACGACCCGGTCGGAGTGGGTGGCGTGCAGGCAGACGAGAATCCTCCCGCGGCCACTACCACGTCTCACTTCTCTACCTACTCCCTGTCGTGGTAGTGAGCCCGTGCGGATCGGCCGCGCGCATGAGTCGGGGAGGTACTGCATGAAGACAGGAGGTCAACGCTCAACAGGGGTCCGGCTATTTGCCGTCGCTGCTGTATGCGTGGCGCTCGCGCTCGCCGTTCTTGCAGGGAGCAGATTCCTCGCGCCGGCGAAGATCACCCAACCACAGGTGATCGGGGCAGCAACAGGCACGGTGCAGGCAATCAACGCCGCGGGCACCGGGATTTGCGTGGCTCCCGCCGATGCACAGGGTCAGGCGTGCGGGGACCTGTGGCGCACACCTGGCCAGCCCATTCCCGAGTTGGGAAGTCAGATCACCTACTGGATCCTTCTCGTGCCAGCCGCTGGCGGCACGACCGTTGAGGAGTTCGTGATTCAGCCAGCATCTGGCGTTGGTGGCGTGTAGCGCGCTCGCCCTACCGCCCGACGGGGCAAGGTCTCCCTGCAAGGCCGACGGACCGGTGATGGCCCAGATTCAGTCCGGACCATCACCGGCCCGCTGCGCTACGCCTCGCGGGTCACGCTGATCCCGCGCTGGGCCGCCATCGCCATGACCCAGCCGGCCGCCCCCGTGCCCGGGTCGTTCTCGCGCTCGGGCTCGTCGCCGTCGTCCGGCCGGGCCGCGCCGCCGTACAGCCGCACGGAGCCGCCCTCGGCCGCCAGGTTGTCCAGCAGGCGCTCCAGCTCGTCGTCGCTGACGCCCACAAAGCGCGAGCCGACGTCCACGGCGATCGTGCCGTCCTCCTCCGCCATCACCGCAAGCTCGCCGCCGCGGCTCTGCCCGATGCCCACGCTCAGCCGGCCGCCGTTGCGCCGGTGAACGTGAACGAGCCGATCCGCAGCGCCGGCACGACCGCGCCGCCGAGCATCCCCTTGATGCACCGCCGCTCGCGGCTGACTGCCTCAACGCCAGCCAGCGCGTCGAGGTACGACATGGTGAACCGCAGGTTCCGCACCGGGCCCACGATGCGCCCGCCCTCAACCAGGAACGTGCCGTCGCGGGTCATGCCCGTGATCACCACGCGCTTGCCGTGGACCGGGTTGGTGTAGTGGAAGCGGGTGACGAGGAGGCCGCGCTCCATGCCGCCGATCAGCTCCTCGAGGGACGCTGAGCCGGGCGCCATCGCCATGTTTGTCGGGAACGGGCCGTACGGGTTGGGCGCGGGCAGGCCGTGGCCGGTGGAGGCGCGATGGGCGCGCGCCGCGGTCTGCTGGTCATACGCCAGGTCGCGGCAGACACCGCGGTCCAGCAGGACCAGGCGCTGCTTGGCCACGCCCTCGGCGTCAAACCCTGCGGGGAAGCCATCGGCGTCGGTGCCGTCGTCGGTGATGGTCACAAGGTCTGAGCCCACCCGGCGGCCCGCCTCAAAGAACGAGCGGTCCTCGGCCACAGCCAGCGCCGAAAAGCCCAGGTACCCCAGCATGTCCGTGATGTCGCTCACGGCGTACGGGTTGAGCACCACCGGGTAGTCGCCCGGCGCAATGTCCACGGGGTTGGCGGTGACGCGCGCGCGCTCCGCAGCTTCACGACCGATGGCCGCGGCATCAATCCGCGTGGCGTCTACGGAGCACTGCTCGGCGTACCCGGAGCCGCCGTCGGGGCCCATGGTGACGGTGAGCAGCTGGGACGACGTCCGCCGCTCAGCGGCCCGGATCCCCGTTGATGACGCAACGGCGATTGCCTCCGCATCCATGGAGAACGACCCAAACGCGGTGACGCCCGCGGCATCGGCTGCGGCAATCACGGCGCGGGCACCCTCGGCCCGCTGCTCAGGCGTGAACCCGGCGGTCCCGTCTGCCCAGGCACTGGCCAGCGGCGCGCGAGGCCCCGCACCGGCGGGTGGCAGCCCGGCCCAGTCCGGCAGCTCCTCCACGGCACCGGCGATGGCCACGGCGCGCTCCACAACGGCGCGCAGCCCTTCGGCATCGATGCGCCCGGTGGACGCCACGCCCACGCGGCGGCCCTGCGCAACCCGCAGGTTGATGTAGACCTCAGACGACGCGACGTTCTGGTGGATCTCTGAGTTGGCGAAGCGCGTCAGCGCCGAGTCGCCTGCCATGACCAGCGCTTCGGCTTCGCCAGCCCCAGCAGCCGATGCCAGCCGGACAACTTCTTCAGCCAGCCGAAGCGCGCCTTCGGGATCGGCCCCCCGCAGATCCAGACCGCCGTCAACCGAGCCGCTCATGACGACACCCCAACGCGCACGTTGCGGAACCTGGCGCCACTGACCCCGTGGCCCACGTGGCCTGTCTGGGGTGGCTCGCCCTTGCCGCAGTTGGGCGTTCCCCACATTCGCCAGGACGAGGCGTCGCCCACGGCGTCCATCGAGCGCCACAGCTCGTACGTGATGCCCGTGTAGGTCCCGTTGCGGAACAGCCTGCCCACCTTGCCGCCCTTGATCTCGCGGCAGATCTCCGTGCCGAACTGGAAGTTCAGGCGCCGGTCGTCAATGGACCAGCTTCGGTTTGTCTCAAACAGCAGCCCGTCATCGGTGTCGGCCACGATGTCGTCAAAGCTCATGCCGGGCTTCGGCAGCAGGTTCACGTTGGTCATGCGGATCAGGGGAATGCGGTTCCACCCGTCGGCCCGCATGGCGCCACCGGACTGGCGCCCAATCCGCGGCGCGGTCTCACGGGAGCTCAGGTAGCCCACGAACATGCCCTCTTTGACCAGCGCAACCTGCTGTGCCGCAACGCCCTCGTCGTCCCAGCCAAACGTGCCCAGACCGGCCGGGACCGTGGCATCGGCCACGATGTCGCACAGGTCCGAGCCGTAACGGAAGCCGTCAAGCATGTCGGGCATGAGGAAGCTGGTGCCGGCGTAGCTGGCTTCGGTGCCAAAGGCGCGGTCAAGCTCAGTGGGGTGGCCGCAGCTCTCGTGGACCTGCATGTACAGCTGGCTTGGATGCAGCAGGATGGTGCGCGTGCCCGCGGGGAGCGGCGGCGCGGTGAGCAGTTCAACGGCTTCGGACGCGGCCCGCTCCGCGTTCTCCGCCAGACGCATAGCGCGGACGTGCTCGTAGCCGGCCGACGCCCAGAGGCCGCCGTTGTCCGGGTAGCTGCGCCGCTGGTGCTCGTCGCCGTCGATGGCGTTGGCCTCAAGCCCCGCGCCGATGTGCGTGATCACCTGCTCCGTGAAGGACCCGTCGCTTGCGGCAAAGGTCTTCCACTCGCGCTGGGCGGCGTAGATGCTCTCGGACCAGGCGATGCCCTTGATGTTGTTGAGCGCGCGGTCCGCCTCGAGCAGGTCGCCAATCTTGCGGTCCAGCGGGATGGCGAAGGGGTCCTCCACGCACGGCGTCTCGTATCGACCATGGGCGGGCGGGCGGCTGTCGAGGGTGACACGCAGGCGTGTGCTGGTGGCGCTGGCCTTGGCAATCCTGACGGCCTCTCCGGCAACCCTGTCCGCTTCTGCGGTGGTCAGGTTGTGGCTTGCCGCAAACCCCCAGGCGCCGTCAACGAGGACACGGATGCCAAAGCCCTCGGTCTCGCCGGCGCTGACACCCTCCACCCTGGTGGACTTGATCTGGATGGACTCCTCGAGGCGCCGAACCACGCGCACATCTGCATACGTGGCGCCAAGCGCGGTTGCCGTGTCGAGGGCGCGGCTGGTGAGATCTCGCACAGGCGCAGGGTAGCAAGGTGCGGGTAAGTGTCAGATGAGCGTCCGGTAAGCGGCGCATAAGCGCCGCATAAGCGGCCGGCGCCATAGTCACGCCATGGATCTCATCCGGCTGGGCCGCGCGCACCGCGCAATCCGCATCCACTTGGGCAAACGGCAGGCGGACGTGGCGGCGTCGGCCGGTGTCAGCCAGCAGCTCGTGGCTCGGCTGGAGGGTGGTCGCGCCGGCTCGATGTCGCTGGACACGGTTGCCGCGCTGTTTGCAGCACTCGATGCGCGGGTGTTTCTGAACGTCCTCTGGAATGGCGGCATGCTTGACCGGCTGCTGGACGAGGGCCATGCCGCCGTCGGCGGTCTTGCGGCCGAACAGCTGCTGGACCACGGCTGGGAGGTGCTTCCGGAGGTGACGTATGCCGTGTTCGGCGAACGCGGGTCGATCGACCTGCTCGCCTGGCACGCGGCAACGCGGACGCTGTTGGTGGTGGAGATCAAGACCGAGATCACCTCGGCCGAGGAGATGCTTCGGCGCCATGACACCAAGGTCCGGCTCGCGCCAGGGATTGGTCTGGAGCGGTTTGGCGTCCGGCCCGCCGTGGTGGCGCGGCTCCTCGTGGTCGAGGACAGTTCTGGCAATCGCAGTCGCGTTAGCCGTCTCAGCCAGCTGCTTGAGGCGGTCTACCCGATGCGCGGCAAGGACCTCCGTGCGTGGCTCAAGTCGCCATCAGCGTCGGCGCCGGGCAAGCTCGGCGGCCTCCTGTTCCTTAACACCACCCGGGTGAGTGCTAGCGGCAGACCGGTCCGGCCCCAGCGCGTGCGCCGCCCGCCGGAGGGCGGGAATCACCGCGGCGGGGCGGGCACTGGGGCCGTACCACCACGGGGGTGAGTGGTAAGGAACGGCTGGCTGGACTGGCGCTCCCGACCATGGCGTACCACCACCGGGGTGAGTGCTACGGAACGGCGACCCTCGCCGGGCGGCCGAACGGCACCTCCTGGCGAACTCACGCGCCCAAGGCATATGCCTACGCCTGTATCGGGAGAAGGCCATTCGGCCCCTCGCACGGCCCCGAATGACACTACGGCTTGGGACCGTTGGCCCGGAGGCTTTGCAGATCCGACGACCGCGTTCGTCGGCGGCCAGTGGGTGGCCGCTGACGCAAGCCGCCGGGCACGTGCGAGAGCGCAGAGCGACGTTGCCGCGTCGTCACAGCGCCGAGGGCTGGAGGAGACGAGATGGGTGTTGCCGGCGGGCTCACTAGGAGCCCCGAACCGCGTGAACTGGCGGGTTCTGCGCCCCCTGCCGAAGAGAGCAATTGGCTGCAGACAGCCCTCGTTGACAAGGGCATCAGCCGCCGCCGGTTTATCGGCTTCGCATCGGCGATGGCCGCGCTACTGGCCCTGCCGGCGTCGATGACGCCGCAGATCGTCAGCGCCCTTGAGACGAAGCGGCTGCCGCGGGTCATCTGGCTGGAGTTCCAGGACTGCGCAGGCAACACGGAGTCCATGCTCCGCACCAGCCACCCCACCATCGCCGAGATCGTCCTTGACGCCATCTCGCTCGAGTACCACGAGACGATCATGGCGGGCGCCGGCGCTGCTGCCGAGAAGGCCCGCATGGACGTCATCAACAGCGGTGAGCCGTACGTCGTCATCGTCGAGGGCTCTATCCCCACCGCCGAGGGCGGCATCTACTGCACCATCGGCGGCAAGACGGCCCTCGAGATCCTCAAGGAGTCTGCCTCTAAAGCAGCGCTCGTCATCGCCGTGGGCGCATGCGCCTGGGACGGCGGCTTCCCGCGCTCTGGCCCCACGGGCGCCGTGGGCGTTGGCGAAGTCATCGGCAACAAGGCCCTGATCAACCTCGGCGGCTGCCCGCACAACGCGGCCAACACGGCCGCCGTGCTGGTCCACTACCTGACGTTCGGCGACGCACCCGCCCTCGACAGCTACAACCGCCCGCTGTTTGCGTACGGCCACCTGATCCACGACCAGTGCGAGCGCCGCGCCAACTTTGACGCCGGCCGCTTCGTTGAGACCTGGGGCGATGAGGGCCACCGCAACGGCTGGTGCCTCTACAAGATGGGCTGCAAGGGGCCGCAGGCAACCTACAACTGCCCCATCGTGCGCTGGAACGAGGGCACCAACTGGCCCATCGGGGCCGGCCACGGCTGTATCGCCTGCGCCTCCCCGCGTTTCTGGGAGCGCATGAGCCCGTTCTACGACCGGCTCCCCGGCGTCAAGATGTTTGGCGTTGACGTTGACGCGCAGACCATCGGCCTGGGCGCCATGGGCTTTGTGGCCGTGGCCACAGCGGCCCACGCCGGCGGCGTTATTGCCCGCCGGGCGCGTGAGCGCGGCAAGGCCACCATCGGACCGGATGGCACGGTCGTCCCTGAGTCCACCCCCGCCGCGCCGTCTTCCGGCACCGGCACCAGCGCGTAGGAGCGGACGATGGCCAATATCGTCATTGATCCTGTCACCAGGATTGAAGGGCACCTCCGGATCGAGGCCAAGGTTGACGGCGGCAAGGTGACCGCCGCGTATTCCTCGGGCACGATGTTCCGTGGCATCGAGCTCATCCTCAAGGGCAAGGATCCGCGCGAGGCGTGGATCTGGACCCAGCGGATCTGCGGCGTCTGCACCAGCGTCCATGCGCACACCTCGGTGTACGCGGTGGAAGACGCGCTGGGCATCGAGATCCCGCCGAACGCGGCGCTGATCCGGGACCTGATCGCGGGCGCCCAGTACATCCAGGACCACGTCATCCACTTTTATCACCTGCACGCGCTGGACTGGGTAGACGTCACGGGCGCCCTCAAGGCTGACCCCGAGGCCACCAGCAAGCTTGCGCAGTCACTCTCGCCCTGGCCGAAGAGCTCCACGGAGTACTTCAAGGGCGTTCAGGCGCGCGTGAAGAAGCTGGTTGACTCCGGTCAGCTGAGCCTCATGGCCAGCGGCTACTGGGGCCACCCGGCCTACGCCCTGCCGCCCGAGGCGGACCTCATGGCCGTCGCGCACTACCTCGAGGCGCTCGAGTGGCAGCGTGAGGTCATCAAGATCCACGCGGTCCTCGGCGGCAAGAACCCGCACCTCCAGACCTATCTGGTGGGCGGCATGGCAGCGGCCGTTGATCCCAACTCGCCCAACGTCATCAACTGGGAGCGGATGGGCTTTATCGCAGAGCGCATCAAGCAGATGCGCGACTTCGTGGAGCAGGTCTACGTCCCGGACGTCAAGGCGGTTGCATCGTTCTACCCGGAGTGGTGGAAGATCGGCGCGGGCCACAAGAACTATCTCGCCTACGGCGCGATGCAGTCGGGCAACCGAACCGACGAGTCAAAGTTCGCGTTCAACCGCGGCATCATCGTCGGCGGCGACCTTGCCAATGTGGTCAAGCTTGACCAGAAGAAGATCACCGAGGCCATCGCGCACTCGTACTACACGTACGAGGGTGCCGATAAGGCGCTGCACCCGTGGGACGGCCAGACCATCCCCAAGTACACCGGCCCCACGCCGCCGTACGACGCGCTCAACACGGACGCCCAGTACTCCTGGCTCAAGTCGCCTCGCTACGACGGCAAGCCCATGGAGGTTGGCCCGCTCGCCCGGATGCTGGTCGCCTACGCCTCCGGGAACGCCCGGGTGCAGGAGATCGTCAACGGGGCGCTGACCGAGCTCAAGCTTGAGCCGGGTGCGCTGTTCTCAACCCTTGGCCGCGTTGCGGCCCGGGCGCTTGAGACCGTGTACATGCTTGACAAGATGGACGAGTGGCTCGCCGCCCTGTCCGCCAACATCGAGTCCGGCGATCTGCGCATCCACAACGGCGAGAAGTGGGATCCCTCCACCTGGCCCGCTGAGGCCGAGGGCTGGGGCTTCCACGAGGCGCCGCGTGGCGCGCTTGGCCACTGGATCAAGATCAAGGACAAGAAGATCGAGAACTACCAGGCGGTCGTTCCGTCCACCTGGAACGCAGGCCCGCGCGACGCTGACGGCGTACCCGGCCCGTACGAGGCGTCCCTTGAGGGCACCCCGGTTGCGGACCCGGACCGCCCGCTGGAGTTGCTGCGGACCATCCACTCGTTCGACCCGTGCCTCGCCTGCGCGGTCCACGTTGTGGACGCCACGGGCACGGAGCGGGTGCGCGTCGAGGTGCGGTGATGGCCGCCATCCCGCAGCACGTTGACCGCAACCCGCCGGCTGATGCCGAGGGCGTGATTGGCTCGATGCCGATCTACGTGTGGGAGGTCCCGGTCCGGGTCACCCACTGGTTGATCGTCATCTCGATCATGGTGCTCGCCGCGTCCGGCCTGTACATCCACGCCCCGTATCTGGTGCCGTCCAAGCCCACGGATGCGTCATCGATGATGGCCACCGTCCGCTACTGGCACGAGATCTTCGCGATCATCTTCAGCCTGTCCGTGGCTGTGCGGTTCTACTGGGGCTTCGTTGGCAACAGCTTTGCCAGCTGGCGCCAGATCATCCCGCACCGCCGCGAGCAGTTCTACTGGATGGGCCAGATGATGAAGTACTACTCGTTCCGGAGCCGGCACCCGGTTCCGTACACGGGTCACAACCACCTGGCCGGGCTTGCGTACACCATCGTGTCCGTCGGCCTGTTTGCCCAGGTCATCACCGGGCTCCTGCTGTTTGGCTGGATCATGCAGACCGGGCCCATCCACCTGCTCTTCGGGTGGAGTGGTCTCGTTCCGGGCGGCATCCAGACCGTCCGACTCCTCCACAACATCCTGACGTTCCTGTTCCTCGCGTTCGCCATCCACCACGTCTACAGCGCGGTGCTTGTGGACATCGAGGAGCGAAACGGCGTGTTGTCCTCCATGTTCAGCGGCTACAAGAACATTCAGATTGGCAAGACCGTCGAGGCCCGCGGCCTCGTTGGCGATGCCCCTGAGGAGAAGGCCCGCGAGCAGGAGAAGAACGGCTGATGCATGAAGCCGGCCTGCTGGCCGCTGCCGTCGCTGAGGCGCTGGCGGCTGGCGGACTGGAGGGATCAACGGGCCCCGGCACGTCCGGGGCCCGTCCTGTTTCCTTCGAGATCATCGTCCGCGACCCCATCCACATCTCGCCCGAGTCCGCGCGTATGCATGCCGAACTGGCGCTGCTTGCCCGAGGCTTGGGGGACGTGGAGATCTCCGTCATCGCAGACCCGGTGGTGTGCCTCCTGTGCGAGGTGTCCAATCAGGTCAGTTCTGAACACCCCTTCTGCGCCGAATGCGGCTGGCCGCTGCCCGACAAGGGTGGTCACCAGATTGAAGCCGTGATGCGCTGGGCGTAGGCCTCGGCGCCTCGACCGGTCCTAGGCAATTCGCGCACCTATCACGCACGATCAGCGGGTCTGCGGCCCGCGCACCCTGGAGGCGTCCCCACGTGACTGACCGCCGCTATGGCGTCCTTGGCCTTGGCAACCGGCTGGAGCAGGACGAGGCGCTTGGCGCCCTTGTCATCGAGAAGCTCCGCACCGACGCCTCACTGCTGGGCAGCCTGCCCGCGCCCGACACCGTGGAGCTGATTGACGGCGGCACGGTTGGCCTGGGGCTGATGCCGTATCTGACGGGCCTCGATGGGCTGCTGGTTGTTGACGTGATCAACAACAACCGTGAGCCTGGCGACCTGATTGACCTTGACGGTGTGGACGTCATCCGCAAGGACGTGGTGATGAGCGTCCACGACTTGGGCGCAGGCGAGCTGCTTGGCGCGCTCTACGTGATGGAGCAGTGGCCGCGCAGGGTCCGCGTGATCGGGCTTGAGCCGCTGGTCATTGGTCTGGGGCTGGACCTCACGCCGCCGGTGGCCGCCGCGTTCCCAGGGCTGATCCAGGAGCTGCTGCGCTACCTCGCAACCTGGCAGCGCGAGGACGCGGCCGCAGGCTGACGCCCCCGGTTGACCGAGCCGGCGCCTGAGCCGGCGCCTGAGCCGGCGCCTGAGTCAGCGCCTGAGTCAGCCCAGACTCAAGGGGCCACCTCCGGAGCGTGGCCCGCGCCGCGATACGCACTTCTGCGCTTCGGCCCCTGCACGCCGACCGCCCCCTTGAGTCCAGCCTGACTCAGGCGTCCGCAGGTGGCGGGCCAGCGCGCAGACGGGGCCTGGTCGCGAGCCCTTGACGACCGCGCCGCCCCCGGTACGCTCCACGTCATGCGCAACCAACTGCGACCCTTCCTGCTCGGCTTCGGCATCGCCTTTGGTGGCTGGTTCCTCGTGATCCTGATCCGGCCCGAGAGCGAGGCGCTCCTCCTTGTCCCGGTTGTCCTTGGCTTGATCGCTGCCTTGGCGGCGCGTCGGCCAATCGCGCTGCTTGGCGCCGTGAGCGGTTTCGCCATCTGGTACGTGCCCGCGCTTGCCGTGGGCCAAGAGCCCGGCGACGGCTGGGGGGCGATCTTCATCGTCTTCCCGGTCCTCATTGCCACCGGATTTGCCAGCGGGATGGCCCTGAGGTGGCTGCGGGCCATGCGGGCCGGGCGAGCCGAGCGGGCTGAGGAGGCGAAGTCGTGACGGATCGCGATGGGCGGCGCGAACACGGCGAGGTATACCGCCTGCGCATCACCGAGGCGGGCGTCTACATGCTGCGCAACCAGGCGACGGGCAAGATCCTCATCGACTCATCGCGTGATCTGGCAAGCGTGCGCAACAAGATTGACTTTGGGCGCTCCACTGGCTCTGCCTCCGTGCTGGACCAGCGGATGGCGGCGGACGCGCGGACCCACGGCATGGCGGTTATCGAGCTTGTGGTTCTTGACGTCATCGACCTGCGGCCCGAGATGACGCTGGCGCAGGTCACTGCGGACCTCGCCTCGCTTGAGGCGCTCTGGCGCGAGAAGCTGGCACACGTCCCGCAGTACTGAGGCGGTTGGGCCGGCCGCGGTCGCCTACACTCGCCGGGTGAGTCACCCATTGCAGGCCGCCGCGCGCGGGCCGTTCATCACGCTTGAGGGCCCCGACGGCTCGGGCAAGTCCAGCCTGATGCCGCATCTGGCCGCTGTGTTGCGCGCCCGCGGCTTTGACGTGGTGACCACGCGCGAGCCCGGTTCCACGCCGCTGGGGGAGCGGATCCGCGCGCTCCTGCTGGACACCGAGCCCAAGATTGACCACTCAGGCGAAGCCGATGCGCTCCTGTTTGCGGCGTCGCGCGCCCAGCACGTGGCGGAAGTGATCCGCCCCGCGATCGCCCGAGGTGCCGCGGTGCTGTGTGACCGCTACGCGGACTCGTCGCTGGCATACCAGGGCGGCGGCTCCGGCGTGCCGATGGACGAGCTGCGCGCGGTGCAGCACTTCGCCACGGGCGGGCTGCTGCCAGACCTGACGATCCTGCTGGATCTGCCTGTGGAGGTGGGTCTCGCGCGCAAGTCCGACGAGATGACGCGCTTTGAGGCGTACCACGACGTGGCGTACCACGAGCGGGTGCGGGCGACGTTCCTGGGTTTTGCTGCTGCTGAGCCCGGGCGCTATGTGGTGGTGGACGCTGCCGGGGCGCCCGATGACGTGCTGGCCGGGGCTGTAGCGGCCCTGGCACGGCTAGGGGACCGCTGGCCAGGACTGGCGTCGGGCTGAGACCGGCTCCGCGGCGGGCTGAGGGGTCGCGGCGGGCTCGGACGGCCTCTGACCCAGCCCAGACTCAGGATGGGTGTCGGCCAGCATGGTCGGCGCGCCTAGGTGGCGCTTCGGGGTGCGAACCCTGCACGCCAACCAGGCGTGTCCCCCCGAGTGGTGTGATTTGAGCGAGGCTCCTGGCGCCGGCTGAGCCGGACAGTCAGGGGCCACCGGTGTGATCCTCAGCGTGTTCCGACCAAGGTTCACGACGAGGAGATCAATCCGATGGCCCTCTCAC
>CAIYHO010000278.1 GCA_903925955.1 uncultured Chloroflexota bacterium | reverse complement strand
GACGCCGTCGCCCTCATCGTCTGCGGCCACGCCGCCGTAGACCAACGCCAGATAGTCAAACGTGGGCTTCCAGGAGGGGTCCTCGCCCAGCGGTCCCGCACCTGCCTGCTCAAGGCCCCTCAGCGCCTTGTTCAACGCAGCGCCAAAGGTTCGGTCGATGGCCATCACTTCGCCGGTGGCCTTCATCTGCGAGCCAAGCCGGCGGTCCGCGCCAGGGAACTTGTCAAACGGGAAGCGCGGCAGCTTCACCACCACGTAGTCCAGCGCGGGCTCAAAGGCCGCCACGGTGGTGCCGGTCACAACGTTGGGGATCTCCGCGAGCGTCCGGCCGGCGGCAATCTGCGCGGCGACGCGGGCAATCGGGTAGCCCGTGGCCTTGGAGGCAAGCGCGGAGCTCCGCGAGACGCGGGGGTTGACCTCGATGACCGCGTAGTCCGTGGAGTCCGGCGACAGCGCAAACTGCACATTGCAGCCGCCCTCCACGCCCAGCCCGCGGATGATCGCCAGGGCCGCGCTGCGGAGCCGCTGGTGGACGGTGTCCGTGAGCGTCTGGACGGGGGCCACCACGATGGAGTCGCCCGTGTGGACGCCCAGCGGGTCCACGTTCTCCATGGAGCACACGGCAATGCACGTGTCCTCGTGGTCGCGCATGACCTCGTATTCGATCTCCTGCCAGCCGACGAGGCAGCGCTCCACCATGACCTGCTTGATGGGGCTTGCCCGCAGACCGGACTTGACGCGCTCCCAGTAGGCCTCCTCGGTCTCCACGATGCCGCCGCCGGTGCCCCCAAGGGTGAACGCGGGGCGGACGATGGCCGGCAGGCCGATTTCCTTGAGTGCCTTCTGCGCTGAGGCGTGGCGGGCATCGTCGTCCGCTCCCTCCACGATCCAGGACGGCGCGTAGGGCTGGCCAAGGCGGTCGAGCAGGTCTCGGAAGGCCTCGCGGTCCTCCGCCATGCGGATGGCCTCAAGCGGCGTCCCCAGCAGGCGCACGTTGTGGCGCTCAAGGACGCCTGCCTCGGACAGCGCCATCGCAAGGTTGAGCGCGGTCTGGCCGCCAAGCCCCGCAAGCAGGCCTTCTGGCTTTTCGCGGGCGATGACGGCCTCGATGGCAGGCACCGTGAGCGGCTCGAGGTACACCGCGTCCGCCACGGTGGGGTCGGTCATGATGGTGGCCGGGTTGGAGGTGACGAGGATGGTGCGGACGCCCTCCGCCCGGAGCGCGCGGCAGGCCTGGGTGCCCGCGTAGTCAAACTCCGCAGCCTGGCCGATGACCACGGGGCCCGAACCCAGAATCAGGACGGACTTGGGCTTTGGCCGATGCTCGGCGGGGAGCGGGACCAGACCGGTGGGCTGCGCGTCAGCCACGGCGGGCCCCTCTGGCATTCAGCTTGGCGGCATCGGCAAAGCGGTCAAAGACGGCCAGCGCATCGAGCGGTCCGGGCGCACCCTCGGGGTGGTACTGGACGGTCTCGATGGGCTTCTCCGCGTGGCGAAGCCCCTCCACTGATCGGTCGTTCAGGTTGAGCTGGCTCACCCGGAAGCCAGAGCTTGCCGGTAGCGTGCCGCCCACCACCTGGACCTCGTGGTTCTGGGCGGTCACCTGGACATAGCCCGTGTCGAGGTCCTGGACCGGATGGTTGGCGCCATGGTGGCCAAAGCGCAGTCTGCTGGTCTCGGCACCGGCCGCGCGGCCGATGATTTGGTGGCCAAGGCAGATGCCCAGCAGCGGCCGACCGTCCGCGATGAGCGCGCGGGCCAGCGCGACAGGGCCGTCCAGCCGCGCAGGGTCGCCGGGACCGGGCGAGAGCACCACGCCCGAGACATCATGGGCCAAGACGTCTTCGGCCCGTGTGGTGTGGGGCAGGACGCGGACGCGCAGGCCTCGGCGGCGCAGTGAGTTGACGATGCTGGCCTTGAGGCCAAAGTCCACGATGGCCACGAGGGGGGCGTCTGCCTCGTCCCCCACCTCGCGGATGGCCGCGGGCGACACCGCTGCCACAAAGTCCTGGTCTTCCCAGCGGGCGACGGCCCTAGCTTGCGCGAGCGCCTGCTCCAGATCCGTGGTCCCCGGGGCCGTGAGGATGGCGCGCTGACAGCCCGTGGTCCGCATGTGACGGGCAAGGGCGCGGGTG
>CAIYHO010000277.1 GCA_903925955.1 uncultured Chloroflexota bacterium | reverse complement strand
CTCAGGACCGCGCGGAGTGCAAGTCGCCCACTGCGCCCGCCGTCGGGCGCGCCTCGCGAACGGGGCCGCACTGGTGGTGGTTCAATCCTCGGATGCAGTCACCTGACGGACAGCGCTGTCTGCGGTTCTCCGGGCCCGGGTCGTGGGGCGAGCCACTACATGGCGCAGTTGGCGCAGTTGGCGCCGGAGCCTTCCGAATGGCTCCGCAGCGCATGACGCGCCGGCCCTGCCGTCCCGCTGAGCGCGCCACCGATCGCGAGGTCCGGGTGGTCGCGGCGACGACTGCGCAGCTCGTGCGGATCCTGTCGCCTCGACTGCCGGAGCCTGATGGCGGGAGTGCTGGCTCCTAGCGACGCCGGGCCGGCCGCGCTGGTGGCCGATGTCCCTTGACGGTTGTCGCCGCTCATGGCGGAATCAACAAATGGACTTGTGGATTGGGCCCGCGATCTTTGTGCTATTCGGCGTCGTGGTTGGTGCTGAGCGCGAACGTTCGCGAGGCATCGCGCCACGGCCCGGCTGGCGCGGCTCGGAGGGCGTCCGCCTCCTTACCTGCATCACGATCGCGCCGTCGATGTCGATGTCCACAACTGGAGCATCGGCCTGGCGGAGTGGGGATCCGGTGGGCCTGATCGTGATGGCCGTCTTCGGGTTGATGTTCGTCGCCGCCTGGTGGTACTGGCTTGACGCGCTGTGGGTCACGCGCCGACCGCTACAGACCTGACGATGCCAAGCCACAAGGGAGGCCAACCACGCCAACTCTCGTGCGCCTGGCTCATCTCGGACCCTTTCCCTTCCGGGACGCTGACTGCCCAACCGATCGCCGTGAGGGCTGGGCACGGTCCCGGCGGTCAGGGTTCGCCGCGGCCATCCCTGACCGGATCGACGTGACTGTTGGGGATGGTCGAGGCGAGAGGATTTCGTTCTCTCGCTCTCAGGCCGACGCGCGGGGAGTGAGCGTCGGACTCAGCCGATGCGCCGGGCGATCCAGTCGCGGTACTCCGGGAGCAAATCGCCGCGACCGGTTACAGTGGTTGGGCGGGCCGGTTGGGCGCCGGGGCTTCCGCCACGCGCGAAGCGTCCCCTCACGCGCGGCGCCCCACAACAGAGGAGTCCAACCGTGAGTACCCGCGTGCTGGTCCTTGGCGCAGGCTTCGGCGGTCTCGAGACGTGTGCGCGCCTGGAGGACCTGCTGGGCGACGATGTCGAGATCACCCTGATCGACAAGGCCCCCTCCTTCGTCTTCGGCTTCTCAAAGCTCGACGTCATGTTTGGGCGGAAGCAGCCTGACGACGTCCGGCTCCGGTACGAGGACTACGCCCGGCCCCGCGTCCAGTTCCGCAACGAGACGATCACCGCCATCGACCCGGTCGCGCGCACCGCCACCACGAATGCGGGCGTCTACGAGGCCGACGTGCTCGTGGTGGCCCTGGGCGCCGACTACGACCTTGCGGCGACCCCTGGCCTCGCGGAGCTTGGCCGGGAGTTCTACAGCACCGCCGGCGCGTTCGCCGCGCGCGACACGCTGGCCGCGTTCAAGGGCGGGGACGTGGTGATCGGCGTGTGCGGTCCGGGCTTCAAGTGCCCGCCGGCGCCCAACGAGGCCGCGTTCCTCCTGCACGACCAGTTGGTGGAGCGCGGGATCCGGGACCGCAGCTCCATCACGGTCGTCGTGCCGATGGGCGTCCCCCTGCCGCCGTCGCCGGAGCTCTCGCAGGCGATCCTGCGGCGCTACGCCGAGCGCGGGATCACGTTTGTGGGCGGCCACCGCGTCCTGTCGCTTGAGGCGTCGGCGGGCAGTGGACGACATGCGGCCCTCGACGACGGCGCCCGGCTCCCGTTCGACCTCTTCCTCGGCATCCCGATCCACCGCGTGCCGGCCGTGGTCGCGGCATCGGGCCTGGCGGAGAACGGGTGGATCCCCGTGGACAAGGGGTCGGCTGCCACCCGCTTTCCCGATGTGTACGCGGTGGGCGACGTGACCAGCGTCGGCACGCCGAAGGCCGGGGTCTTTGCCGAGCGCGCCGCCGATGCGATGGTGGACAAGATCGTGGCGCGGATCCGCGGCGAGGCAGAGCCGCCCGGCTACGACGGGACGGGTGCCTGCTTCGTGGAGCTTGGGGCGGGCCAGGTTGGCCACATCGCCGTGGACTTCTTCGCCGACCCAAGCCGGCCGAAGGGCTGGTTCACCGAGCCCGGCGACGACAACACAACCGCCAAGGCGCAGTTTGGCGCGGAGCGGCTGGCGCGCTGGTTCGGCCGCGGCGCGTAGGGGCCAACAACAAGCAGGCCGGACCGCGGAGGTCCGGCTTCAGCGCGTCGTGAGTCTGGTCGGGGCGAGAGGTCTCAAGCCTCCAGCAGCGGCCTCAATGCCCCGGTCACGTGGCGGCTGCCATGTCGGGTGCCGAGCCGATCTTCGGTTCAGTCACTGGTCTGACCACTGACGGCGCGGCGATGCAATTGTGCGAATGGATCCCCCCTGAGCACTGCAGTTCGCTCCCGTAGTAGTTCTGCAATTGGACCCCTTAGGATTGACGCCTCTGCGGCCGCGCGCGACAATCACCGCGTGACGACCGAGAACACCCACATTGGCGGCTATCGGCCACGCGTGATGGACGGCCAACTCCGGGAGGCGCTCGGAGCGGCCGGAGCCGTGGTCATCGAGGGACCCAGGGCCTGTGGCAAGACGGAGACGGCGCGCCAGGCGGCGGCAAGCGAGATCCGGATGGACACGCATGACGCCCGGCAGGCATTCGCGATCGACCCTGACTTCGTGCTCGCGGGGGACCCGCCGCGCCTCATCGACGAGTGGCAGGAGGTGCCGGACCTCTGGAACCTCGTGCGCCACGAGGTCGACGACCGGCGGGCGCCGGGGCAGTTCGTGCTCACAGGCTCGTCGGTGCCCCGGGACGACGGGCGGCGGCACTCAGGCGCGGGCAGGTTCATCCGTCTCCGGATGCGCCCGATGTCGCTGGCGGAGGGCGGCCACTCGGCGGGAACCGTCTCGCTGGCACGCGTGCTCTCGGGTGAGCGGGTGGCCGCCCCGGATCCGGGGCTCCGGGTGGGTGACCTCGCGGAGCGGATCGTGGTCGGCAAGCCG
>CAIYHO010000276.1 GCA_903925955.1 uncultured Chloroflexota bacterium | reverse complement strand
GACGCGATCTCCTTGTTGGTCTTGCCCTCAGCCACGAGCAGCAGGATGCGCTGCTCCTGGGCGGTGAGCTGCGCCATCTCGTCGGTGTAGGCGCCGGTGGCAATGCGCCGCACGCGCTCCAGCACCTTCTCGGTGACCGCCGGGTCCAGCAGCGACTCGCCGCGGCCAACGTTCTCCAGCGCCGCCACGAGATCGCGGGCGCGGATCTGCTTGAGCAGGTAGCCCGAGGCGCCGGCGACGATGGCGGAGAGGACCGCCTCTTCATCGGGGTACGAGGTGAGCATCACCACGCGGGTCCCGGGCAGCTCGGCCCGGATCTCGCGGCATGCCTCGATGCCCGAGCCGTCCGGCAGGCGCACGTCCATGACGACGATGTCGGGCTGGAAGCGGCGAGCCTGCTCGATGGCCTCGGCAGCGGTGCCGGCTTCGGCGACAACTTGGAACCCTTCGCGCCGGTCGAGCAGCGCGACCAATCCCTGCCGGACCACTTCGTGGTCATCGACCACGAGCAGGCGCAGAGGATGCGCGTTGAGGTCTGTCACTGGTTGTAGTCTCCGATCACGACGGGAGGACGCTGCCCGGTGCCATAAGTGACGTGGCTGGTACTCGCACGATGATACGCGTGCCAGAGCCGTTCGGCCGTGTCACCGTGAATGATCCACCCATTCCAACTGCACGGTCGTGCATGTTGACCAGCCCTTGATGGCGCCCCAGGGTGTCCGGGCCCTGCACAGTCGCTGGATCAAAGCCGCGGCCGTTGTCCTCGACCCGCAGGACAAGATCCTCGCCGTCTGCCCGGAGCGACAGCGCCGTGGACGTGGCGCCTGAGTGGCGGGCGACGTTTGAGAGCGCCTCACGAGCGATAAAGAGCAGATCCGCGCGCCGATCGGGCGGCAGCGAGCGCATGAGGCCGGCGCCAGACTCGAGATCCACGTCCAGTTCGATGACCGCGTGCATCCCAAGCTCCTCAACCAGGCGAGCGAGGGCCTCGACGGGGTCCTCGGGACCGCCCATGGAGGGACGAAGACGAAGGATGTAGGAGCGGATGTCGGCGATGACGAGGTTGAGCGCATCGATGGCGCGATCCACCCGGGCCACCGCGTCTGCACGGCCGTCCTCGTCATCCATCAGGTCCGGGACATCCTCAAGCGAGAGACCCGCCCCGTAGATGCTCTGGATGATGCCGTCGTGGAGATCCTTGCCGATGCGCTCGCGCTCCTCCACCACGGCCAGACGCTGGACTTGGTCGTGAAGGCGCGCGTTCACGATGGCGATGCCTGCGTGGAGCGCAAACACCTCCACCAGGCGCTCATCATCCTCGGTGAAGTACCCGCCACCGCGCTTGTCGGTGAGGTACAGGTTGCCAACGGACCGGCCCTGGGCCGTGACTGGCGCGCCGAGAAACGAGCCCATTGGCGGGTGGTGCTCAGGGAAGCCGTAGCTGTCGGGGTGGGCACTGATCTCCTGGGCACGAACAGTGCGACCCTCGCGGATGATGAGACCCAGCAACCCGTGGCCAGACGGGACGGCACCGATTGCCGCTCGGGCCTCGGGCGACATCCCGCTGGTGATGAACCGCTCGATGCGGCCGCGGCTGTCCGCGATGCCCAACGCTGCGTAGCGGGCGCCGATGAGCACGCGAACCTTGTCCACAATGAGGCTCAAGACGCGATCGATGTCCAACTCTGCGGCAACGGCCCGCGTGGCGTCCTCAAGGGCGGCGAGGCGCTCGGCGCGTGCGTGGACCTCGGCCCGCGACCACCATGCGTCCACCATGAGCTCGATTGCGCGGACCACGGGCTTCACCGCACCGACGGGCGCGTCCAGGAAGAGTCGGCCCAGGGCCTCGTGCCCCTCATGGGACCCGATGAGAAACCGAGCCAGATGCCCGCGGGCATTCTCTGGGGGGATCCTGGCCAGGGTTCCCACGCCGATGTCAAGCGCCGGCAACCCGGCGGCGCAAATCTCCAGCACGGCGCCCTGAGCGCCAGCAACAGCGAGGACTCCGCTGAGGCCGTCGCGCACACGGCGACGGCTGGCGGGCGACGGATCCCGCTGCCAACGCTCGAGTGCATCGAGCGCAGCCACAATCGGAAAAGGGTCGTTCACGGTCTTTGGGACGGCCTTCGGGGCGATCGGCACAGCGGTCATCGCATCGGAGCCTACCAGCCCGCGATAGACCGTGGGTCACGGGGCACGGCCGTTCGGGCCATTGGTCACTACCTGCAAGGGGTGGTTAGCCGCGACTATCCACCAGTCCATACCCGCTTATCGATGGAGTACTCGTGCCCGTGGAGCCCACTGCCCCCGTCACGCCCGCCGCGTCCCCGGTCGAGCTCGAGCAGACCGAGGGGCCCGCGGGCGCCGCGTTCTCCCGTCGCGGCTTCCTCCGCGTCGCCGGCGCTGCCGGCCTGACCAGCGTCGCGGTCAGCCTTGCCGCCTGCCAGTCCGCCACCACACCGGCCTGGAGCTTTGGCGCCCCGGCCACTCCCGGCGCTCCCGCAGCAACAGCGGCTGCGCCGTCCGCGGCGGCCACAATCGCGCCGTCGGTTGCCCCGTCGGCGTCGGCAGCCCCGTCGGTTGACCCAAACATCCCGGCGGGCTGGACCAGCCACGACGTCGCCGCGCGCGTCGTCGTACGCCGCTACATCGGCAACCTCGCCCCGGCCCTCAAGGGCATCTACGGGGACGCCGCGTTCGCGAAGCTCGTGGACATCCTTGGCGCCGGCGACAACTACCCGGAGCTTGGCCTCAAGCCGTCCTTCGTGCAGGTCCCGCAGGTGGTCCTCAACGACCTCCTGGCTCCGCTCAAGGCCACGGTGGACGGCGACGTCAAGGTCTTCAACCTCACAATCGACGAGTTTGACCAGAAGATCGACGAGATGAAGGCGCCGGTGAAGGCTCTGGGCTACAACGCCCAGTGGCCCGGCCCCACCATCCGCGTCACCGAGGGCGACAAGGTCCGCGTCGTCTTCAAGAACAACCTCAAGGAGACGACGGGCGTCCACTTCCACGGCGTGGAGTTCGCTGACTTCTTCCAGGACGGCGTGCCGTTTGTCACCCAGAAGCCCATCACCCCGGGTGAGACCTACACCTACGAGTTCACGGCCAGCCGGCCCGGCTCGCTGATGTATCACTCCCACCACAACGCCACCGACCAGGTTGGCCGCGGCCTGCTGGGCGCGTTCATCGTTGACCCCAAGAAGCCCGCGGCAGACGACAAGTACGACCGCGAGTACGTCTGGATCTCCAACGACTCGCTCGGCGGCTTCACCATCAACGGCCACGGCTTCCCGGCCGTCGTGCCGGTGCTTGCCGCCATGGGCGAGACCGTGCGCGTCCGGTTCATGAACGAGGGCACGATGATGCATCCGTGGCACCTCCACGGATACAAGATGAAGGTCGTGGCGCGCGACGGGTACGACCTTGGCAGCGCGTCGTTCTACTGCGACACGCTGGGCGTCAACCCCGGCGAGCGCTATGACGTCAACATCGTTGCGGATCGCCCGGGCGTCTGGGCGTTCCACTGCCACATCCTCCCGCACGTCGAGGGTGCAGACGGCATGTTTGGCATGGTGAGCACGCTGCTCGTGGTGCCCGAGAAGGCCCACGTTGACGCGATCGTCGCAGCGCTGCTCGCCTGAGCAGCGCAGAACCAGGGACTCCGGAGATGACCATGACGGCTCCCCAGAGCGCGCGCAAGGCATCAGGGCAACTGCCCGCGGCGCCCGCGCTTGCGGTTGCCGCTGCTCCTGCCCCAGCCGCGCGGACGACGTTGGGCAAGCTGCTCCTGGCAACTGATCTGTCCGAGGCCTCGTTCTCGGCCACAGAGGAAGCCTTCGAGTTGGCGCTGAGGCTTGGCGCGTCGCTGCTCATCGTGTCGGTCATCGATCCCGGCTCGCTCCTGCTGCCCGGTGGCCGGTTCCGCGCCCGCGTGGATCAGGTCAGGGAGCGGCGCGAGCAGTTGGCCCAAGAGCTTGTTGAGCGCGGGAGGCGGGACGGTCTGGTCGTCTCGTTCCTCATCTGGACGGGCGACCCAGGCGACATGATTGTGTCTGCGGCAGAGGCTGAACGGGTGGACATGGTGCTTGTGGGCAGCCACGGGCGCGGTGCCGTTGGCCGCCTTCTCCTCGGATCAGTCTCAGAGCACGTCGTGCGCAACGCGCCGTGCCCTGTGCTGGTCTGCCGACCGCGGGAGACGCCTGCGGCGTAGCCCCTCGCAACTTCGGTGCTCACGGAAGGACCCGGTCGCAAGGCCGGGTCCTTTGACGTCGGCAGGCCTCAGGGGCGGGCTCAGACGCGTCAACGGCGGCGAGGCGCCACCCCGGCGACCGCTCCCCTACTTTGTGTAGACGCCGCCCGGATCGAGCTCCTCGCGGACGAGCCGCAGCTCCTCCCCGGTGGGTGCCGGCGTCGCTTCAAGGTGCTCGCTGATCTTGGGCTCCCAGGCGATGGTGGAGCGGACCTCGTCCAGCGTTGCGCCCGGGTGCAGCGAGTCCAGCCGCATTTCGCCTGTCTCGTCAAAGTGCCAGATCCCCAGATCCGTGACGACGACGGACGGCCCGCGCCCGTTCCAGCCGCCGGCGCGCCGGATCGCCTCGGCCTGCTCGGCCCCGCCGAGATTGCCGGGCGAGGTCCGAAAGTCAATCTCCT
The DNA here is from genome assembly GCA_903925955.1 of uncultured Chloroflexota bacterium. GTDB lineage: Bacteria > Chloroflexota > Limnocylindria > Limnocylindrales > CSP1-4 > CAIXZV01. The sequence continues at coordinate 1,835 of CAIYHO010000276.1, read as the reverse complement.
TGACGAAGGAGCGCGCGGACTGGCGCATGATCACGAAGACGTTCTTTGCGTTGATGGCAATCTCGCAGGCGCCGCCCGAACCCGGGAGCCGGGTCTTGGGCGCGTCATACGGCCCGATGACGGTGCTGTTGAGGTTGCCAAACCGGTCAATCTGCGCCGCGCCCAGGAACCCCACATCAATCAGCCCGCGCTGCAGGTAGAACGCGAAGAGCTCAAACATCGAGACAACGGCCGTAGCACCGGTGACGATGGTGGGGTCCCCGATCGAGAGCGGCAGGCGTGCCGGCTGGGCGCCGAAGACTCCCGCCTCGTAGACCAGCTCCAGCTCCGGTGCCACCGTCCGTTTGGCAAGGTTGACGGCGATGTTGGGCAGGCCCACGCCCACGAAGCAGACGCGCTGGCCGGCGAGCTCACGCGCGGCGGCCACGATCATCATCTCGGAGCGCGAGAAGGCGGGGGCGGGGGCGGGGGCAACCACGGCGTCGGTCATCGGTAATCCCCGTACTCCACGGACCCTGATGGTGCGGAGCCCGGCTTGAGCGACGCAATGCGCTCAGCGCCAAGCTTCTCCACGTAGGCGGCGCGATCCGGCAGGTCGTAGACCCAGTCGCGCAGCCACTGCTGCAGGACGGCCTCGTCGCGGCTGATGGGGTCCCAGTCCAGATAGAAGCGGTTGTCGCGGTCGTAGGCGCCCTGCACGTACGAGGGGTGGGCGCCGTACGGGTCCACAACCACCGCGTCCACGATGAGCCCTGGGACGATGGTGCGGTTGGGATCGGCCCGGATGACCGCCTCGTCTACCAGTTCCTCCACCACAACGATCACCCGATCGGCGGCGAACGCGGCCTCCTTCTGGCAGCCCAGCAGACCCCACACCTGGGTATTGCCGTTGGCGTCAGCCCGCTGCGCGTGGATGATCGTGACGTCCGGGTTGAGCGGCGGGACGGCGTAGATGGTCTCGTCCGAGAACGGCGAGCGGATGGGCCGGATCAGCGGGTTGGCCTTGGGCAGGTCCGTCTCGAAGTAGCTCCGCAGCGGCATAAACGGCAGCCCGGCGGCACCAGCGGTGTAGCGCGAGACCATGCCGAAGTGGCTGTACTCCTCAATCTCAAGCGGAACTTGACCGGGGGCAAGGCTGGCAGGCTCGATACGCCTCCGAATGCCATTGAGTCCGCCCACGCCCGGGTTGCCCAGCCAGCTGAAGATGAGCTTGCGGGCGACACCGGCCGCGATCATCTGGTCATAGATGAGGTCTGGCGTCATCCGCGCCAGCACAAGGTCTCGCTTGCGCTGGCGAATGATCTCGTGGCCGGCCGAAAAGCCGATCAGGTGCGTGAAGCCCTCGATGGCCACCGTGTCACCGTTGCGGACAAGATCCGCCACGGCGTCGTGCATCGACGCAACTTTGCTGGTGCTCATGGGACGATGATGCCAGTTACGCGGCGCCCACCGGAGCCCCGTGGTGAAGCGCAACCTGCTCCACGGACTCGGTGAAGATGCGCATGGCGGTTTCGGCCTCGTCCTCGGTCACCACCAGCGGCGGCGACATCCGGACGCAATCGTCACCGGCCTCAAGGACCAGCAGTCCGCGGTTGAACGCAGCCATCTGGACAGCATCCGCGGTGTCGCCTGAGTCAAACTGGATGCCAATCATCAAGCCCTTGCCGCGGACATCGCGGACGAGACCCGGGAAGCGGTCAACCAGCGGTCGCAGGCCGTCCATGATCTGGCGCCCGCGGACCTCGGCGTTGGCCATCAGGCCGCCCTCAAGCAGCTTGATGGTCTCAAGCAGCGCTGCGCAGGCCACCGGGTTGCCGCCATACGTGCTGCCGTGG
>CAIYHO010000275.1 GCA_903925955.1 uncultured Chloroflexota bacterium | reverse complement strand
GGCGACGACGTGGTCGCCACTGGCGATTGCAAGCCTGACCGACGCCCTCCGGCGCGGCATCCCGGGCGGTGGCCGACTTGCCACGCTTCGCTTGGATCCGGGCATTGAGGCGGACGGCCCGGACGATGCCGATGGCGCCCTGCGAGCGGCCTTCATCGGCAACGGATGGCGTCCGGTGGCGCCGGTCCAGCCGCCGGCGTCGCGGGTCATCAGCCTTGCGCCATCGGAGGAGGTGCTCTGGGGCGACTTCCGCGGCAAGTGGCGCCAGTACGTGAATGCGGCCAAACGCGACGGCGTGACGATTGTTGAGGCCGACGGGTCGCGTCTGCCCGAGTTTCACGCGATTGTCCGGGAGACCGCCGGGCGCACCGGGATGGGGTTCCGCACCGAGGCGTCCTACCGCGCGGTGTGGGACGCGTTCCGGCCAGGCGGCGACGCGCGCCTGCTGTTTGCCATTGGGCCTGCGGGAGACACCCAGGCGGCGCTGGTCCTCGTCCGCTGCGGGTCACGCGTGGTTGAGCCGTACGGCGGCATGACGGCGGCAGGTGCGGCGAGTCGGGCCAACTACCTGATCAAGTGGGAGGCCATCACGAGCTCCCGTCTGGCCGGCGCCGCAAGTTACGACATGTGGGGCTTGGTGAACCCGGGCATCGCGCACTTCAAGGCAGGATTTGGCGGGCGGGAGATCCGGTACATCGGCGGGTTTGAGCTTGACCTCGCCCGCGTGGGGGCACCGGTTGTGCGGACCGCAGCCGACATCCGCGAGCGCCTGCGTGGGCGGACGGTTCACGCCGCAGAGCCTGGCGCATGACGCCGGTCCAGCCGCTGACCCTCCCTGGCGTGACCGAGCTTGGCCCTGACGCGCTTGGCGATTGGGATGCTCACACGGTGGACGTGCCCGGTGGCGATCTGTACCAGTCGCGCCCTTGGGCCGAGTACCGCGCCCGCCACGGCTGGCAGCCGCGGTTCCTCGCGCTCGATGACGGCTCGCGGGTGCTTGCGCTTCAGCGGCCGTGGGCGTGGATTGGCGGGGCAGGCGTCTACATCTCGCGGGGTCCGGTGGCGGCCGGGGCGACGCCGGAGGTTGCGGCCGGCCGTCTGGTGGCCGTGGCACGATGGCTTGCGGCCCATGGCGTTGACGCGGTGGCGAGCGACGCGGAGATCCCCGCCGGACAGGGCTACGAGACAGCCCTCGCCACCCACGGCTTTCACCAGATCGATGAACTCCAGCCGTCACGGCACCGGATGCGGCTCCTGCTGCCGGCCGCGGCCAGCGAAGACGATCTGCTCATGGCCACCGACATGACGACACGCCAGCGGATCCGCGGCGCCATGAAGAAGGGGCTGCGCGTCCGCTGCTATGACGGCCCCGGCCGGGCGCCGCTTGGCGAGGGCTTCGACAGCCCGGCGCGTGGCGAGGGCGAGGATGCCGGCAATGCAGGCGAGGCCGGCGCCGCTGCTGCGCTTGACCGCCTCCACGGGTTTGTGGCGGGGACGGGCGCCAGACGAGACTTCAGCGTGGGGCGTCGGGAGCCGTTCCGCGACTGGGGGCTGGCCAGCCTTGCCGCCGGACGGATGGCGCTGCTGGAGACCGTGTCTCCGGCCGGCGACGTGCTTGGCTCGGCGATGTTCTACCGCCACGGCGGGAGGCTCACGTATTCGCACTCCGGCGACCGTGCCGATCTGCGGCGTGCGTGGCCGGGCGTTGCCCACCTGCAGCTCTGGCGCGCCATCCAGTTGGCACACCGCGAGGGCATCGGCGAGGTGGACTTGGGCGGGGTGGATGTGGCCGGCGCCAGACGCGCGCCCGTTGATGGCGAGCCGATGTACGGCCTGTACGCATTCAAGCGCTCCTTTGGCGCCGAGTGGCTGGAGCAGGCCGGCGCCTTCGAGTGGATTGCGCGCCCATGGCGCTACGGGCTTGGCCGTGTCACCGGACGGGCCGCGGCGATGGCGGGGCGCCGATGAGCGGCGCGAGCGAGACCGCCATCGATGCGCTTGTTGCGGCGGCCGAACCCACGGCCCCCAAGCCGCTGGGCGACCTGCTGGCTCGGCTCGAGCGGGCCGGGCTGCTGCGTGACGCGGGGGCGGCAGATGGTGCCGGTGAGGCCGCGGCGGGGGTGATCACGGGTGTCACGGAAGACTCCCGAAGGGCTGGTGGCGGGCAGTTGTTTGTGGCGGTCCCGGGCTTCCACGTTGACGGACATGGGTTTGTTGGCGCGGCAGGTGTGGCCGGGGCGGCCGCCGCCCTGGTGGAGCACCGCGTGGACGGCGCCGCACTGCAGCAAATCGTTGTTCGCGACGCTCGTGCCGCGTTGGCTGAGGCCGCATGCTGGTGGTACGGCGACCCGTCGCGCGAGTTGGGGGTCATCGGGATCACGGGGACCGACGGCAAGACCACCACATCGTTCCTCGCTGCTGCGGCGCTGGAGGCGGCGGGTCTCGGCGCGGGGCTGATCGGCACGGTGGAGACACGCGTGGGCGGCATTTGCGAGCGCCACGCCGCCCACGTCACCACGCCGGGCGCTCCGGAGCTCCAGGCCACGCTGCGCGCCATGGCAAACGCGGGCGACCAGGTCGCGGTGCTGGAAACCACGTCACATGCCCTTGAGCTTGGGCGCGTTGCCGGCATCGCGTACGACGCGGCGGTGCTCACCAACCTGACCCACGAGCATCTCGAGCTCCACGGAACCTTTGATCGCTACCGGGAGGCCAAGGTCCGCCTGTTTGCGATGCTGGGCGGCGCGGACAAGACCGCAGGCGGACGACGCTGGCCAAAGGTGGCCGTGATCAACCTCGATGATGCCGCTGCGCCGTGGTTTGCCCGTGCGGCGGAGGCAGTTGGCGCCAGGGTGGTTGGCTACGGTGTGGCCGCGGACGCTGCGGTTCGCCCCACGGCCGTGCAGGAGGATGCGCAGCGCCTTCGAATTGCCTATGACGCGCCCTCGGGCCGAGGCTCGGTCTCGCTGCGTCTGGCGGGCCGCTTCAACGTCCACAACGCGTTGGCCGTCGTGGCCCTGGGCGATGGGCTTGGGCTGGACCCGGCTGCGGTGCGCGCGGGTCTTGAGGCCTTGGCCGGCGTCCCCGGCCGCATGGAGCGCATCGATGCTGGACAGCCGTTTGGCGTGATCGTGGACTACGCCCACTCGCCGGCTTCGCTACAGACCGTCCTGGACCTTCTTGCCCCGGTGGCTGCGGCGTCTGGTGGGTCCCTGGTTGCGGTGTTTGGATCGGCTGGGGAGCGCGACACCGCCAAGCGGGTGGTCATGGGCCGGATCGCCGGTGAGCGCTGCCGTCTGGTGATCGCCGCGGACGAGGACCCGCGCGGCGAAGACGGCGCGGCGATCGTGGCGGAGATTGTGGCGGGTGCCGTGGCGGCGGGGAAGACCAGCGGCAAGGACGTCTTTGGCATCCCGGACCGGCGCACCGCCATCGCTGAGGCGTTTGCGCAGGCCCAACCCGGCGACATCGTCCTGCTTGCGGGGAAGGGTCACGAGGCATCGATCCTCTACGCGGACGCCGCCCTGCCCTGGAATGAGGCATCTGTGGCGCGGGAAGCGCTTGCGGCACTGGGGTGGCCCTCGGGCGGGTAGACTCCGCGATATGGCCGATCCTGTCGTCCGCGACCCCGAAGTCCCGCTTGCCGCGCCTGTGTCGGGTCGCGCCGGAGCGGCGGGTGCGTCGGGCGCAAAGGGCAAGGCGGGCGCCCACGTCGTGCCCCCTGTCGCATCGCCTCCGAGGACCATCGCGGCGTACGACGGTGAAGGTGCAAAGCGCCACCTGCTGGCAACCGTCCGGCGCCACCACGCGAGCGCCAATCTGGAGATTGTCGAGAAGGCCTTCGCGCTGGCCATCGATGCCCACGGGTCGCAGGTGCGGGCCTCGGGAGATCCCTACGTCACGCATCCCGTCGCGTCCGCGCAGATCCTCGCGGAGCTTGGCATCGACCCGGTTGCGGTTGCCGCCGCGTTGCTCCACGACGTCCCGGAGGACACCGAGTACAGCCTCGCCGACGTTGAGGAGCGGTTTGGCGCGGAGATCGCCCATCTCGTGGACGGCGTCACAAAGCTCTCCAAGTTCAGCACGCACAGCCACGAGCAGCAGCAGGCCGAGAACATCCGCAAGATGTTCCTCGCGAGGGCCGACGACATTCGCGTCGTCCTGATCAAGCTTGCCGACCGCCTGCACAACATGCGCACGCTCGCCGCCGTACCGGCGGCGAAGCGCAAGCGCGTCGCGCGCGAGACGATGGAGATTTATGCGCCGATCGCCAACCGGCTGGGCCTGAACAAAGATCGG
>CAIYHO010000274.1 GCA_903925955.1 uncultured Chloroflexota bacterium | reverse complement strand
CCGCCTTGCCCCGCAGCGCCAGGTACTTGCTGATGGCTGCCGTGAGCGACGTCTTGCCGTGGTCGATGTGGCCGATCGTGCCGACGTTCACGTGCGGCTTCGTGCGCTCGAACTTCTTCTTGGCCACAGGACCTTCTCACTCCACTTGTGGGCGGCGCGCCGCCACGGTTCAACCGGCACCGACGAGAGATGGAGCCCAGATCGGGATTCGAACCCGAGACCTCATCCTTTCCAAGGATGTGCTCTGCCAGCTGAGCTACCTGGGCCCGATGTGCGTTGCGGCCTGCCGGTCAGGGCCGCCCCGTTGTCGCGAATGCTGGTGCCTATTGGAGCCGACGACGGGTCTCGAACCCGGAACCTGCGGTTTACAAAACCGCTGCTCTACCAATTGAGCTACGTCGGCAACGCGCAGCGTCAAACAAGAGTAGGACTCCGCGAGTCCGGGGATGATACGGCGCCGTCGTCGGTGCGTCAAACCTGTGGCACCGATGACGAGCGCCGCTTCGGGCGCCTAGGGGAGCAGCTCCGTGTCATCGGGCCCGGGCTCGGCAACGCTCTCGGGCGCCGTCTCCGCTACCGGGGCCGCTTTGCGCCGCACAACCTTCTTCACCGGCGGAGGGGCCGGTTCGGCGGCGGCTTCGGCGGGGGCTTCGGCGACGACGGCCTCCCGATCCGGCGCCGGAGCCTCCTCAGGCACTGCCTCAGGCGCTGCGGGCGCGGGGATGTTCTCCGGCAGCCGACGCTGGGCGGCGGCCTCGTACAGGAGGATCGAGCCTGCAACAGATGCGTTGAGGGAGTCGATCTTTCCGTGCATCGGGATACGCACCAGCAGGTCGCACCGGCGTCGCACGGCGGGCCCGAGGCCCTTCCCCTCACTCCCAACCACAATTGCGATGGGGCCACGCAGGTCTGCCTCGCGGGCGGTCAGCAGCGCATCGCCGTCGGCGCCCACGATGCGCAGGCCTCGTGCGTGCAAGTCCGCGAGAGCGCCGGGCAGATCGTCCACCGGGGCAAGCAGCAGGTGCTCCACTGCCCCCGCGGACGCCTTGACGGCTGATGGCGTCAGGGGCGCCTGGTTGCGCGTGGGGAACATTGCGCCGTCAACGCCGGACGCCTCTGCCGTACGCAGCAGTGTTCCCACGTTCTGAGGGTCTTCAAGCGAATCCAGCACAAGGACCAGCGGCGGCCGGCCGGCAGCCAAGGCATGGGCGAGAAGGTCATCCGGGGCGGCCCAGCGGCGCGGCGCCACAACAAGCGCAATGCCCTGGTGGCCGTCAAACCCGGCTACGGCGGTCAGCGTGCCGCCCTCCACCTCAACCACCGGGATCCGGAGGCTGGTGGCGTGGAGGACGAGCTTCTCAAGCGCCATTCGTCGCTGCGGGACAACCAGCAATCGGATTGACTCACGCCGAGCGACAAACGCCTCCTCAACGGGGCGACGGCCGGCAATCAGCTCTTCGTCATCACCCAGGGCAAGCGACGGATCAGCGACAACCGCGGGGCGGATGGGGATCCCCTGCCGCCGTGTGCGTTCCACGGGTGCCCCGTAGCGCTCTCCTTCAGCAAAACGCGGCCGGTCCTGACGGAACGGGGCACCAACGGGTCGAGTACGGTCGAAGCGAGTCCGCTCGAAGCGGGGCGGCTCGGCAGCCTGTGGGCTGGCGCCGCTGTCGGCAAGCCCGAAGTCATCGTCGCCATCGGGTTGGGCGTCCTGGCGCGGAGCGTCATGCTGCTCCCGGGGCTCCCAGTCGTCGGGCACTTCGGGGGCCTCGTCAAACGCGGGGCGCTCGTCGCGGACCGGCGGCTGCCAGCCCTGAGGAGCCCGCTGCGGGCGGTCCTCCCACGGACGCGGAGGCTGGGGTCGCTGGTCGCCCTGGTCGAACTGGCGCGGCTGCCCCTCCCACGGGCGCGGCGGACGCTGGGACTCGTCGCGCTGGTCGCCCTGGTCGAACTGGCGCGGCTGCCCCTCCCACGGACGCGGAGCCTGGGGGCGCTGGTCGCCCTGGTCGAACTGGCGCGGCTGCCCCTCCCACGGACGGGGCGGACGAGGTGCTGCCGCATCCGGGCGAGGGCCGCGGAATTCGGGCCGCGGTCCGCGCGAGTCCGGGCGCGGTCCGTCAGACCAGGGACGTCCAACGCCGCCGGGCGCATCACGCCGGAAGCCGAAGCCCCCGCTTGGCGCAGGACGCCGAGCACCACCGGGTCCCTGATAGCCGCCTGGAGCGGGGTGGCCTGGGCCGCTATGGCCGCCTTGGCCGCCGGGCCCACGGAAGCCGCCGGGGCCGGGGCGCGCATCGCGAGCAGGGGCGCCGTCGCGCTCCCACGGGCGACTCGGGCGCTCCGAAGGTCCGTTGTCTCCGGATCGGGCGGCATCATCGCCACCCGGTCCGCCGGGGCGCCGGAAGCCGCCTGGGCCGCCCGGGCCGCCGGGACTGCGGAACCCGCCGCCACCGCCACGGGGGCCGCCCGGACCACGGAACCCGCCGCCACGAGGGCCGCCCGGACCACCCGGTCCGCTGTGGCCCCCTCGTGCGCCGCCGGACCCGCCTGGGCCGCGGAATGACGGACGCTCGCCGTCCCCGCGCGGTCGCGGTCGTTCAGCCACTTGGAGCCACCTTTCGCCAGCGCTGTCCATCGCGCGTGTCTTCAACGGCGATACCCGCCGCGGCCAGTTCATCGCGAAGCCGATCCGACTCCGCCCACTGTTTCGTTGCACGCGCGGTCGCCCGCGCCTCAAGCATCAACGCCAGATCTGGCGCCAACTCATCATCTGCGGGTGCGGTGAACCCAAACACCGCATCCAGCGCACGCAGCGACGCCGCAGCCCGGGCGGCATCGCCCGTGGACATCGTGCGCGCATCGAGGCGGCGGTTCAACTCGCGAACACCCTCAAACACGGCGCCAAGGGCGGCAGACACGTTCAGGTCGTCATCGAGCGCGCTCTCAAAGCCGTCGCGCATCGCGTCAAGCACCGCGGGCAGTCCGGCGTCGTCGGGCCGGTCCTCGGAGTAGGCGGCCAGCGCAGCGAGCAGAGCGTCAAGACGCTCCACGGCGGCGGCTGCTGCGGGGAGCGACTCATCGGTGTAGTTGAGGGGCGCCCGGTAGTGGACCGAGATCAGGGCACAGCGCAGCGCGCGCGGCGACACGCCTGAGGCGATCAGGTCCGCAACGCGGGCGATGTTGCCAGTCCGCTTGGCCATCTTCTCGCCGCCCATGCGCAGGTGGGCACAATGCATCCACGTGCCCACAAAGGGCAAGCCCGTGGCCGCCTCGGACTGGGCGATCTCGTCCTCGTGGTGCGGGAACACCAGGTCCACGCCACCTGTGTGGATGTCAAACGACGGACCCAGGTGGGCCATGCTCATCGCGGAGCACTCAATGTGCCAACCGGGTCGGCCAGGTCCAATCCGCGTGTCCCACGAGGGCTCGCCGGGCTTGGGCCCCTTCCAGAGGGCGAAGTCGCGGACGTCGTCCTTGCCGTACTCGTCCGCCTCAACGCGCTCGCCAACGCGCATCGCGTCGGGATCCAGCCGGGCCAGCTGCCCGTACGCCGACCAGCTTGCGATCCTGAAGAAGTAGGACCCGTCATCGGTGCGGTAGGCGTGGCCCTTCTCAACGAGCGTGGCTACAAGATCTGCAATCTGCGGAATGTGATCGGTTGCGCGCGGCAACACGTCCGGGCGGGTCATCCCCAGGGAGTCCGCATCGGCCAGGAAGCGCTCGGCGTAGCGGTCCGCGAGGGCCCCCGTGGTAATCCCCTCAGCGGCGGCTCCGCGGATGATCTTGTCGTCGATGTCGGTGAGGTTCATCACCCAGGTCACACGCAGCCCGCGATAGCGCAGGTAGCGGACCAGCAGGTCGGCAAAGAGAAACGAGCGGAAGTTGCCGATGTGGGCGGGCCCGTACACCGTGGGGCCGCAGCTGTAGATCCGGACGTGACCGGTCTCGCGGGGCTCAAGCGGGCGGACGTCGCCGGTCAGCGTGTCCTGGAAGCGAGTGGTCATGCTGTGGGCTCCAGAGTGGCCACCGCGCGCGCGGCCATCGATCGACCGGCACCTTCATCGCCAGCCAGATTGCCGCTGGACGCCTTGACGTTCACCGCGTCTGCGGGGACGCCCAGGAGACGGGCGATGGCGTCACGCATGGCGTCAAGGCGCAAGCCAAGCTTTGGGCGAGCGCCGATGATGACGACATCCGCCGATGCCGGACGCAGGCCGTTTGCGGCAAGCCGCGCCACCACCTCGCGCAGGAGGTCTGCGCTGGCCACGCCGAGGGGCGTCCGGGCGTCCGAAGGGAACAGGCGGCCGAGGTCGCCCAGACCTGCGGCACCGAGGAGCGCGTCGGCCACGGCGTGGAGGGCCACATCGCCGTCCGAGTGGCCCGCAAGGCGCGGCGCGCCGGCGATCTCAACGCCGCCCAGGCGCAGTCCGGACCCGGGTCCAAACGGGTGGCTGTCGTGGCCGAAGCCAACGCGGGCGCGCGCGGGCGCAAGCGCCTGCTCCACACGGAGAAGGTCGTCGGGCAGCGTCACCTTGAGGTTCGCGGGTTCGCCGGGGATTGCATGGACCGGAATGGTACAGGCCTCAAGGACAGCAGCCTCATCGGTGAACTGGCGCTCGCCGTCAGGCGGGAAGACTGCCCACGCCTGCTCCAGCAGACTGCGCCGGGCTCCCTGCGGCGTCTGGGCCGTGGCCAGAGCGGACCGGTCCACGGTCTCCAGCACAAGACCCTCCCCCACCCGCTTGATGGTCTCGGCCACAGAGAGCACCGGGATTGCCGCGCCATGGCGCACGACAGCCTCTGCAACCGCGGTCACCAGCGCGGGCGACACGAGCGGGCGGGCGCCGTCATGAACCAGCACGGGGCGGTCACAACCGTCAGGGTCCAACTGAGCCAGCCGCCTGACACCGGCCGCAACCGACGCCTGCCGCGTGGCACCGCCAGCCGTCACGGCACTCACCGAGACCGGCAGCCAGGGGGCGGCAGCCAGTGCCGCCACGCGCTCCGGTGCCGCGACAAGGACAACGCGGTCCACGGCGGGCGACGCGGCGATCGCCTCGATGGTCCACGCGAGCAGCGGCTTGCCGCCGACGGGGGCAAACACCTTGTCGATACCGCCCATGCGGCGCGAGGCGCCTGCGGCAACGATCACCACATCGGCGATCGGCCGGCTGGCAGGGCCAGCGGCCACCTCAGCCCGCTCGAGGCTGGGCGAAGATCATCCGTCCGGCCACGGTCTGGAGCACTCGGGTCACGGTGACGTCCACGTCACGGTCCACGAGGCGCGCGCCGTTCTCGATGACCACCATGGTGCCGTCGTCGAGGAAGCCCACGCCCTGCCCCTGCTCCTTGCCGGCGGAACTGACCCTGACGCGGAGCTCCTCGCCCGGCAGCAGGGCGGGCTTGACCGCGTTTGCAAGCGAGTTGACGTTCATTACGCGCACGCCCTGGAGTTCCGCCACGCGGTTGAGGTTGAAGTCGTTGGTGAGGATCAGGCGGCTGCGGCGCCGGGCCATGTGCACCAGCTTTGCGTCAACCTCGGCAATGGCAGGTGCCTCGTCATCAACAATCTCCACCGTGTTGCGATCGCCCTTCTGGATCCGGCTCAGGATCTCAAGCCCGCGACGTCCACGGTTGCGGCGGACGGCGTCAGAGGAGTCTGCAATGTGCTGCATCTCCTCAATGACAAACCGCCCCACCACCAGGTTGCCGATGATGAAGCCCGATTCGATGATGTCCGCAATCCGCCCGTCGATGAGAACACTCGTGTCCACCACGATCTGCGGGATGCCAGCCCGCTGCGCCGGATCATCGCTGGACCTGCGGACGACGCCAATGTTCTCCGCGGCGGCCATGAGGTCCATGCGCTTGGCCACGGTCAGGCCCATCATGCCCAGACCCATGAAGAGCGAGATGCCAACGGGCAGCCATGTGCCGAGAGGTCCGTCGAGATGGGCAAGCGGCAGACCCAGCAGCAAACCCAGCAGCAAGCCGACAAACAGACCTAGAACCGACGCCACAAACTCCGTGGTGGACATCTGCTGGACCTGCGAGATAAGCCACATCGCGGGCACGGTGGTCATGTAGGGCAGCGTTGCAAAGCCCACGATCAGCCACGCGAGCGTCCACGCAGCGACAATCGCCTCGGAGTACGCGACGCCCGTGAAGAGCCCTCCGCCGGCCGTGGAGAGGCCCAAGCCGACGAAGGCGCCAAGGGCGGCCCCAAGCAGTCGGATGGTCCGGGTCACGTGCGTCCTTCTTGTCCGGCGGCCGACGCGGGGGGCACGTGAATGGTGCGTGCAGGGTCGGCCAGAGTCCCGAGCCTAGCACGCGCCGAAGTTGGCGGCACGTGCTCAGCCATTGCCGGTGCCCCGCCCCGCGGGCCCGTCTGTGAGAGCCAGCTTGATCGCCTCAGCCAGAGAGCCCGTCGTGACAATCTCAACGCCGGGGAGCACGACGGGCTCGCGACCGCCAGCACGGGGCACGATGGCACGGGTGAAGCCCAGACGGGCAGCCTCGCGCAGCCGGCGCTCCAGCCCGCCCACGGCGCGGAGTTCGCCCAACAGGCCCACCTCGCCAATTGCAACCGTGCCCGGCCGGATGGGTCGATCTCGGAGTGACGACGCCAAGGCCAGCGCGAGCGGCAGGTCCAGACCCGGCTCTGCCACATCCAGACCGCCCGCAAGGTTTGCGTAGACATCGTGGCCGGCCAGACCGATGCCCGCACGTCGGCCAAGCACGGCGACAAGGAGCGCGAGCCGATTGGGGTCAATCCCTGACGCGGTCCGGCGCGGCGACGGGGCACCCGTTGGCGCAACGAGCGCCTGCACCTCCACGAGGAGGGGGCGCGATCCCTCAAGCACCGGAGCAACCACGCTCCCAGGCGCCGGGGCGTCGTGCTCGGCAAGGAAGGCGCGGGCGGGATCGGCCACTTCGGTGAGCCCCGCCTCCCCCATCTCAAACACCCCCACTTCCTCAGTGGAGCCAAACCGGTTCTTTGCCGCGCGGAGCAGCCGCAGGCCGCCGGTGCGGTCACCTTCAATAGAGAGCACCACGTCAACGAGGTGCTCCAGCGTCTTGGGTCCAGCCAGCGAGCCGTCCTTGGTGACGTGCCCCACAAGGATGACCGGGATCCCTTCGCCCTTGGCGAACTCCATCAGGCGCAGCGTCACCTCGCGCACCTGGCCAACGCTCCCGGGCGGCCCGTCAAGTTCCTCAGACGCAACGGTCTGGATGGAGTCCACGATGAGCAGCGCCGGCCGCTCCGCCCTGGCAAGGTCCGTGATCCGCCCGGCGCCTGTCTCCGCAACAACGCGGATGGCTTCGCCGGCCCTCCCTGTGGTCAAGCCCAGCCGCGTGGCCCGGAGGCGCACCTGACCGGTGGACTCCTCACCGGTGGCGTACAGGACGCCGTCGCCCTCCACGGCCACGCCCGCGGCCAACTGCAGCACAAGGGTGGACTTGCCGATGCCAGGCTCGCCGCCGATGAGCACAACGGAACCCGGCACCAGCCCGCCGCCAAGCACCCGGTCAAGTTCGCCGATGCCGGTGGGCCGCCGCTTGGGTGCGGCCGTCTCCGCGTGCGCAAGCGGCACTGGCGCCGCGCCCGCTGCGTGCGCTGCGACGGCGCGTGGACGCACCTCTTCGCGGATCACGGTCTCAACGAGGGTGTTCCACGCTCCACAGCTGCGGCACTGGCCCTCCCAGCGAAGGACGGCAGCCCCACAGGCTTGGCAGACGTAGCGGCTCTGGGCGCGGGCCACGGGTGTCCCCCGGCTCCGTTAGGCCTCGACCGGGGTCTTCGCCTCGACGATCGCCCCGATCACAAGGCCCTTGCCATCCGGATCAAGGTCCACCAAGACGGTTTCCCCCTGCTGGTAGCGGCCCAGAAGGAGGTGCTCGGCAAGCGGGTCCTCAATCAGGTTCTGGATCGTGCGGCGCAGCGGCCGGGCGCCGTAGGCCTGGTCGTAGCCAAGCTTGATCACATGCTCCTTGGCGGCCAGCGTGATCTCAAGGTCCATGCCCTGGACCTTGAGCTGGTCGCGCACGCGCTTGAGCATGAGGTCAACGATCACCGTGATCTCGGCAACCGTCAGACTGCGGAAGACGACGGTGGCATCGATCCGGTTGAGGAACTCGGGCCGGAAGTTGGCCTTGAGCTCCGCCTGGACCTTCTCCTTCATGAGGTCGTACGAGGCAACCGCGCGCGTCTCCGCCGTGTCGCCCTGCTGGCGGAAGCCAAGCGACGAGTTGGTCTGGATCTTGGCGGCCCCAAGGTTGGACGTCATGATGATGATGGTGTTGCGGAAGTCCACGCGGCGGCCCTTGGCGTCCGTCAGGTGCCCGTCCTCCAGGATCTGGAGCAGGATGTTGAACACCTCGGCATGGGCCTTCTCGATCTCGTCGAGCAGGATCACCGCATAGCTCTTGCGCCGGACGGCCTCGGTCAGCTGTCCGCCCTCGTCAAAGCCAACATAGCCTGGGGGCGCACCTACAAGCCGGCTGACGTTGTGGCGCTCCATGAACTCGCTCATGTCAATCTTGATGAGCGAGTCCTCGGACCCAAACATGAATTCCGCCAGGGCCTTCGCAAGCTCGGTCTTGCCCACGCCCGTGGGGCCAAGGAAGACGAACGACCCGATAGGGCGCTTGGGGTCCTTGAGGCCAGCCCTTGCGCGGCGAACGGCGCGGGAGACGGTCTCGATCGCCTCTTCCTGACCAATCAGCCGCTGATGGAGGACGCTCTCCATCTCGAGCAGCCGCTTGGACTCCTCCTGGGCAATCCTGGTGACCGGGATGCCGGTCCACATCGCCACCACCTGCGCGATGTCCTCCTCGTCCACCTTGGGGAGGTCTCCGGAGAGTCCGGCCTGCCACTCGGCGCGCAGCGTGTCGGCGGTCTCGCGTGCAGCAGCCTCGGTCTCGCGCAGCGTCGCTGCCTTCTCGTACTCCTGCGCGGCAATCGCGGCGTCCTTCTCCTTGGTCAGCTTGTCCACTTCCTTCTGCGCGACCCGGAGGGCCGGCGGCGCGGACGAGTGGCGGAGGCGGACCCGGCTGGAGGCCTCGTCGATGAGGTCAATCGCCTTGTCGGGCAGGTGGCGCT
>CAIYHO010000273.1 GCA_903925955.1 uncultured Chloroflexota bacterium | reverse complement strand
GCCCGAGTCGATGGGGCTCATCGACGCCGTCATCGACCTGAGGGAGGTGGGCCCGGCGCTGATGCTGGCGAGCTGATCGATCCGGCGCGAGGACGACGCGCTGTTACACCACGCACTGGGACTTGACCCAGCCGACGGCAGGCCCCGGGAAGACCTCGGCAACGCACTGCGGGCCGCCCATCCACGTGGCGGCATTCATGGGTTGCATACGCCAGCGCCGAAGCCGGGGCTGGGGCCGGCGGGCGTGGCCCCGGCTGTTCCGGCCCGCCCTCGCCCAGGCCCGGCAAAGACGTAATCGCGCCGCTTCCCCTGCAGGCAAACATGGGGTGCATACGCGCCGGGTTAGCGGCTGGCGGGGCGGGTTAGCGGCTGGTGGGGCGGGTTAGCGGCTGGCGGGGCGATGTGGCCCCAACTCCTTCGGCTTGCGCCGAAGTACCCGCACATGCCACGTGGCGGGGCGATGTGGCCCCAACTCCTTCGGCTTGCGCCGAAGTACCCGCACATGCCACGTGGCGGGGCGTGGTGCACCCGGGCGCGCGCGAGGTTCGGGCGCCGTGCACCGGGGCGCCGTGCGGGCCCGGCCCGGCCCCCTACCGCCGGCCCCAGACCACCCGGTTGATCGCCGCATCCACGGCTGCCGTGATCCGCGGGCCCTTGCGCTTGAAGCCCAGCGCGGCCACGGCCTCGGTCTGGATCTCGCCGTGGGTGCGCAGCTGCGTGTCCGACACGATCCAGCGGATGATCTCGTCCAGCTTGGACGGCGACACCTCGTCGATGGACGCGTAGCTGCCGATGCGCGGGCGCGGGCCGCGGGGCGGGGCCGGCGGGATGGGCGCCATGGGCGACTGCGCCACGGCGATGGCGATGGGCGGGAGATCCTTCTGCTCGACGACCGGCGCAACCGCAGGCGGCGCGACGTTGGGCGCCGGCGGTGGTGCCGCAGCGGCCAGATCCGACGCGGAAACCGCCGCCGTGTACGCCGCAACCAGCCTGGCAGACTCCCTCGCCCCATCCCGATACCAATCCGTTGACCAGATGCGGTGGAACCGCCAGCCGATGGCCTCAAGCTGCTGCTGCCGAAGCCGATCACGCTCCCGGGCATTGGGCGCGGCGTGGTAGCTGGCCCCGTCGCACTCCACGGCCAGCACAAAGCGTCCCGGCACAGACGGATGCTGCAGCGCAAAGTCCAGGTAGTAACCCGACGTCCCCAACTGCGGCACCGCGCCAATCCCCGCCGCGCCAAGCGCCGCAAACACGTCGCGCTCAAAGCCGTTCATCTCGGGACGCGGGTCAATGACCCCGCCCAAGTCGGAGCCGCCGCTCTCCGCATACCGCAGGTAGCCGCGAAGCAGCCGCGGCCCCTCCCCGGCGGACCGCGCAGGATCAATGTCCTCCGAGCCAAACGTGGACACCACGGTGATCCGCCGCTTCGCCCGCGTGATGGCCACGTTGAGCCGCCGCTCGCCGCCGGCCTGGTTGATGGGGCCAAAGTTCTGGCGCAGCTTCCCGTCTGAGGTGCGCCCATAGCCAATGGTCAGGATGATCGCGTCGCGCTCGTCGCCCTGGACGCGCTCAAGGTTCTTCACGAAGAACGGCTCCGGCCGACCGTCCTCGGCAAAGAACGCCTCAAGATCAGCCCGCTTCAGACGCTCCAGGCGCAGCGCCTCCCCGATGCGCTCCGCGTGGTTGATGCCCATGGCGATGACGCCCAGCGATTCGGTTGGCCGCTTCGCCGCATGCTCCAGCACCAGCCGGACAACTTCCGACACCTCCTCCACCGACGACACGCCGTCTGCCCCCGCCAGCCTCGGCGCCACACGCACGTGGCGCACGGCGGCGTCGTCCACAACGGCCGGGAACGTGGTCAAGGAGCGGAACTTTGGCCGATAGATGTTGAGGTTGGAGAAGGCGATCAGCCGCTCATCACGCGAGCGGTAGTGCCAGCGCAGCGGCTGCGAGCCAATCAGCGCGTCCGCGATATCCAGGATGGACGTGAAGCCACCGGTCATCGCGGTGTCGGCTTCCGGGTCCTCGCCGTCAGCGGCCCCGCCGTCAGCGGCCCGATCCCGGTCCGTTTGCGAGGCAAAGAACGTTGTCGGCGGCAACTGGAGATCGTCGCCCGCCACCACGGCGCGCTTGCCGCGCAGGATGCTGGGGATGGCGTCGGCCGGCAGGATCTGGCTGGCCTCGTCAAAGATCACAAGGTCGAAATACTGGCGATCGCCCGGAAGGATCTGGCTCACCAGCAGCGGGCTCATGGCCCAGCACGGCTTGACAGCGGTGAGCACGTCCGGCGCACGGGCGAACAGCTCGCGCACGCTGAGGTGGCGACTCTTCTTCTTCGCCTCGGTGCTGAGCGTGAGGTCCTGATCCGGGAACTGGTCGCGGGCGGCCACGGCGCGCTCGGCCCAGGCGCGCAGGACCCTGGCGTTGGCGCTGCCGATGTGCTGACGGTCGAGGCCGATGAAGTCCAGGACCTCCCGTGTGAGCCTGGCCGCGTCAAGGCTGCCGATGTTCTGGTCACGCGTGATGACGCGCTCCGCCACACCGGCAGCCCAGGCACCATCGAGCGCGCGGACGGCGTCGTCGATGACCCAGCGGTTGACGATGGCGGCCTGCGCCACGGGATCCAGACCCGCGCCTTGCAGGCTGGCCTGGCGCCTTCGCATGTCGGGCAGCTTGCGCAGCGTGCCCAGGTCCGCCTCAAGGGTCTGCGCCCAAACGGCGATCTGCTCCGTGGTGGCCGTGTCAGCCGATGGCGCCCTGGCGATGGCGGCGAGCGTGCCGATGAGCTGCGTTGCTCTGGCGGCGGCTTGTTCAGCCTTGGGGCCGCTGGCGGTGGCGGGGATGGGCGTGGGGGTGCCGGGCTGTGCGCCCGCGTTCGCCCGCTCCCACACGGCTTGCGCGGCGGCGGCCTGCGCCACCAGCCCGGCCAGCTGCGCCACGGGCTGGGCGGGTTCCCGGACCAGCGTCTTCGCCTCGGCCAGCGCCGCCTTGTAGGCACCGTTGAACAGTCCGGCGAGCGCGCGGCCCAGCCAGCCCTTGCGCGCCGGTTCCAGCGCAGCGTTGAGTGCCGCGGCCCTGAGGTACGCGCCATCGGCAATGTCGGCGGCCAGCCTCACTCGGGCGCCAAGCGCGGCGGCCAGCGCGGCGGCTTGCGCATAAGTCGCGGGCATAGCGGAGCCTGAGACCCCGGCCTCGCCAGCCGCAGCGGCCAGCGTGGAGCGCATCGCCGGCAGCGCGTCGCGCGCCAGGTCCATCGTGGCGTCCGAGAGCGCCTCCACGGACGCTTCGTCCACGGCCGCGGCGGCAGACCAGGGGTTTGCCTCAGGCGTCATGAACGCGGGGCCGGACGCGAGGTACCCGCGCAGATCCTCCTTGAGCACGTCCAGCCGCTCGGCCGAGATGGCGTCCACCGTTGTTGGCGCCAGGCGGATCTGCCCCGCCACATCGGCCGCCGCCATCGCCCGGCCCTGCGCCTGGTACAGGCTGACGTTCCACGGCGCACGCAGCTCGTTGACGGCTTTTGCGTGCGCGGTGAGCAGGTCCCGACGCAGCACCAGGCTGTTCTGCAGCGCCGCGTCGTTGGGCGGGAGGGCGGCCTTCGCGGACGCCAGCGCCGCCGCCAGGTTCTCCGCAAGCTTGCGCCGCGACGGCACCCCGCCATGCAGGTCCAGCACCAGATCGTCCAGCCCCACGCGGTTGAGCCTGCCGATGACGGCATCGATGGCCGCGCGCTTCTCCGCCACAAACAGGACCTTGAGGCCGCGCGCCGTTGCCGAGGCGATGAGGTTGGAGATGGTCTGGCTCTTGCCGGTGCCGGGTGGCCCTTGGATGACCACGTCGGAGCCGCGGACGACGGTCTCGATGGCGGCCTCCTGGCTGCCGTCGGCGTCGAGCACCAGGAATTCCGCGGCCGGCGGCACCTGGTCCAGCGTGGTTGGGTCCACGGCGCGGCGCCGGTTGCGGATGTACTGCTGGGCGGCCTGATCCCCGGCGATGGCGGCAATGAGATCGTGGGCCTCGAGTGCTGCGCCGTTGGCCCGCAGGTCCACCACCATCGGCAGCTTGAGGTAGCTGAAGTTGCCCAGCACGTCTCGCTGCGTGATGGCGAAGCCGGCAATGCCCGCCGCCGCCTGCATGAGTTCGGCAGCCACAATGGCCGGGTCCAGCGGAAGGTCGTTGTCCTCGCCGTCGGCTGCGTCACGGATGGCGTCGAGGTTGGCCTTGACGCCAAACTCGGTCTCAAGCGCGTAAAAGAGCGTGGGGTTGAGTTCGGCAGGCGCAGTGGCGGTGAGCTCAAAGTCCTCGGCAGCGGCGCCAATGGGCTGGAGGTGGATCCGCTGCAGGAGGATGGGCGCAGCGGGCGTGGCCGACGAGCCGGGCGGCGGCGTCCACGTGGCCATGTTCCGCGCGAGGTACAGCGTGTCCACGCCGCGCTCCTCGAGGTTCTCCTTGGCCTTCTCGCGGATCTTGCGACAGCGTCTCGCCGCGTCCTTGAGCTTGTCGGGGTCCGCGATGAGCGCGCTGAGCTTGACCTTGCCGCCGTCACGGAGCCTGGCGGCGGCCTCCGGGGCGGCCAGGGCGGCCTGTGTCAGATCCAGCGTGCCCACCGGCAG
>CAIYHO010000272.1 GCA_903925955.1 uncultured Chloroflexota bacterium | reverse complement strand
GGACGATGGTCAGCGTCAAGGCCCAGTCGCGCGACATCGCTCAGGGAGTGGACCGCGAACAGGACCTTGATCAGGGTGCCGGCGATCAGGGGATGATGTTTGGGTTCGCCTGCAACGAGACGCCCGAGCTGATGCCGCTGCCCATCGCGTTGGCGCACCGCATGGCGCGGCGCCTGGCCGAGGTGCGCAAGGCCGGTGCCGTCGCGTATCTGCGACCGGACGGCAAGACCCAGGTCACCGTTGAGTACGACCACGGCAAGCCCGTGGCGGTGCGCACGGTTGTGCTCTCCACGCAGCACGACCCTGATGCGGAGCATGCGCAGATCAGCGCGGACATGATCCAGCACGTGATCCTGCCCACCATCCCTGCCGAGCTGCGGCGTCTGGATCCGGTGATGCACGTCAACCCCACCGGTCGCTTTGTCACGGGCGGCCCCATGGGTGACGCCGGTCTGACCGGGCGCAAGATCATCGTGGACACGTACGGCGGCATGGCCCGCCACGGCGGCGGGGCCTTCTCGGGCAAGGATCCGTCCAAGGTGGACCGCTCGGCCGCGTATGCCGCGCGCTGGGTGGCCAAGAACATCGTGGCCGCGGGGATTGCGGACCGGTTTGAGATCGAGGTGGCGTACGGCATCGGCATCGCCGCGCCGCTGTCCCTCTCGGTGGAGAGCTTTGGGACGGGGCGTATCTCGGACGAGAACATCCTTGCGCTTGTGAACCGCCATTTTGACCTGCGCCCCCGCGCCATCATCAACCGGCTGGACCTGCTGCGGCCCATCTACCAGCAGACCGCGGCGTACGGCCACTTCGGCCGCCCGGATCTGGATCTGCCGTGGGAGCGGACCGACATGGCGGCCACCCTGGCGGACGATGCGGGGCTGGCGCTCCCGGCCTGACCTTGGCTTGGTCCCGGCGCGCCGCCCCATGCCGCGCGCCCTGCCCCCGCGCAGCCGCCCCTGACCCTGCGCGCCGCGCCCGCGCGGCCCCTGACCCACGTGTGGGTCAGGACGGGATGCGCCACGCTGGGTTCGGCCCGGGGATTGCCGTTTCGGCGTGCGGACTGTGCACGCAGGGTGCCGTCCTGACCCACACGCGGGTCAAGCGGTCACGGACCGCCCCGCCGCCCCGCGCCGCCGGTAGCGGGGAAAGAGCGCGTAATGCTAGAAGACCGTGTTGACGTTGCGGTGGTACGGCGGGGCGCCTGCGACCGGCTCGCCGGCAAGGTAGATCTCGCCCAACGTGGGCCGCTCAAAGCCCGCGATCATCCGCAGCGTGGTTGTCTTGCCGCAGCCTGATGGGCCAAGGAACGAGTAGGCGGCTCCCGCGCGTGCTCCCCCTGCGGACAGGCGACGTCCCGGCATCCGGGACGCCCTGCCGCTTTCCGCCGGGCCACAACAGCCCCGCTCCGTAGAATGGCGGCATGGACATCGTCATCATGGCCGGCGGGGGTGGCACGCGCCTCCGCCCCGTCAGCACCGCGCAGCGGCCCAAGCCCTTCCTGCCGCTCCTTCCCGAGGGCGAGACGCTGTTGCAGCGGACGGTTGCGCGCCTGCGTGGAGCGGAACTGGGCACGGACACGCGCATCAGCGTTGTCGTCTCCGCTGGGTGGGCGCCGCTGGTTGCCGCGCAGGTCCCCGATGTGCAGCTTGTCATTGAGCCTGAGGGCCGCAACACGGCTGCCGCCATCGCCCTGGCCGCGCTCCAGCCCGGCGCAGATCCGGATGGGCTGATGGTTGTGCTGCCTGCGGACCATCGCATTGATCCCGCCCGGGAAGGTCTGTTCCGCTCCGTCCTGCGCGACGCTGCCAGTGGTCTTGCAACGGGTTCCTTTGGCATCGCGTCGCCCCTGGTCACGCTGGGCGTGCAGGTGACGCGCCCCGCTACCGAGTACGGCTATCTGCGCCCGGTGGTTGCGCGGCGTGAGCGCGTGCTGGGCATGGACGCGTACCCGCTTGAGGCGTTTGAGGAGAAGCCTGCCGCCAACCGGGCGCGCGTGCTGCAGACCATGCCCGGGGTGGCGTGGAACGCGGGGATGTTCCTCTGGCGGCGTCAGGCGATCATTGACGCGCTGGATCGGTTTGCCCCCGAGGTTGCCCAGGGTGTGCGCCACGGTCTTGCGAGTGGCGACATCGCCACGGCATACGCCGCACTGCCCAGCCGTTCCATCGACTACGCCGTGATGGAGCCCGCCGCAGCTGCGGGCCTTGTGGTGATGGCGGCGCTGGACGTGGGGTGGACCGACGTTGGCACATGGCCGGCACTGCTTGAGGTGCTGGGTGCGCCCGGCATCGACGGCGGGGTGATTGAGGCTGGCGCATCTGCTGCCACGGCTGACGGCGACCTGGTGATCATCCACGGGCCAGCCGGTTTGGCGGCGCGCGAGGCCGCCGAAGGTACGATCACGCCAGACGAGCCAATCGCGCTCCTGCGTGGCGCCCGCCCATATCTGCCTGTGGTGCAGGCGCTCCTCGACCGTTGTGCAGCTGCGGAGACCCGCTCGTGACCAATCAGGCATCGGCCCCCACGCCAACCAAGATCGTCTTCGGCACCGATGGCTGGCGCGCCCGCGTCGCCGACGAGTACACCTTTGAGAACGTCCGGCGCTGCGCCGACGGCGTGGCCCGCTATGTGGCGGGTCGCGGCGAGCAGGCAAAGGGCGTGGTCCTTGCGTATGACCGCCGGTTTGCGTCCGAGCACTTCGCCCGCGCCGCAGCCGAGGTGCTGATGGCCCACGACATCCCCGTGGCGATCAGCCGCACCGCCGTGCCTACGCAGATGTCCTCCTACGAGGTTGTCCAGCGTGGCGCGGCCGCCGGCGTTGTGATCACCGCGTCGCACAACCCGTGGACGGACAACGGCTTCAAGATCAAGGCGCCCACGGGCGCAGCTGCCGGCGCCGACATCATCTCGGTGGTGGAGGCGGGCCTTGCGGCCAACGGCGGGACCCTCATTGAGCGGCGCCCGTTTGAGGATGGCGAAGCCGCCGGGCTGATCGAGTGGTTTGACCCGTATGAGGGGTACGAGCGCTACGTCCGACGGACGTTGGATCTCGATGCACTCAAGGCGGCAGACGTCTCCATCCTGGTGGAGCCGCTGTACGGCGCCGGGTCCGGCTGGATCCCGCGGCTGCTCGCCGGCGGCAAGATCCGCGTCACCGAGATCCACAACGAGCGCAACCCGTACTTCGGCGGCGTGAACCCCGAGCCCATTCGCCCCAACGTGGACGAGGCGCTCGCGATGATCGCCAAGGGCGGCTTCGATCTTGGGCTCCTGCTTGACGGCGACGCCGACCGGGCCGGCGCGGCCGACGAGCAGGGCACCTTCCTGCATCAGCTCCAGGTCACTGGCCTGCTGATGTACTACCTCGCTGAGCACCGCGCGATGCGCGACCCGGTTGTGGTGAGCGTCAACAACACCTCCACCGCGGCCACGCTGGGCAAGCACTTTGGGATTGAGACGTTCGAGGTCCCGGTGGGCTTCAAGTTCATCGGCCCCAAGATGATCGAGACCGGCGCCATGCTGGGCGCTGAAGAGTCCGGCGGCTTTGGCTTTGGCATGCACCTGCCGGAGCGCGACGGCATCTACGCCGACCTCCTGCTGCTGGACCTGTTCCTGCGCGAGCGGGCCCGCGGTGCGAAGACCACCTCGGAGGCCGTCCGCCGATTCCACGAGGTTGCCGGGCCGTCGTCCTACCGCAGGATCGACGTCCACTTCGAGCGTCCCGTCTACGACGCCGTCAAGCAGCGCGTCATGGTGGAGCTGCGCGAGGCGCCGCCCGCCTCACTCGCCGGCCAGCCCGTGGTGCGGACGCAGGTCCTCGACACCAACGACGGCTACAAGTGGTTCCTCGCCGACGGGTCATGGCTCCTCGTGCGCACCAGCGGCACCGAGCCCCTGGTCCGCGTCTACACCGAGGCTGCCACGCCGGCCCTTCGCGACGAGCTGGTGCTCACCGGCGAGAAGCTTGTTCGGGGCGGTTGAGCCCTCACGCGGCGGCCAAAACTTCGGGCCCGTCGGCCCGTTTCGACGGCCAAACAAGGATCTCCCCGGCCGGTGGCCCGCGGGTGTAGGCTTCGTTGTACGGCCGCTATCACCGACCATTCGACCCCGTCGGACGGCGGCCTCGTGGACGCCCTGTTGGGGCGAGCGGAGGTATCGCGGCGATGCACTCCTCACTCATCGGCAAGGTCGAGAAGGCGAACCGCTACGCGCGGGAACTTGATCGGATTTCGATCGAGCGAATCGCCCTGACGTTCCGTGGTGACAACGACACCCATCACGTCAGCCTTGACGCCGGTGCGTGGCACTGCACGTGCCACTACTTCGAGAGTTGGGGATCCTGCGTCCACCTGCTAGCGCTCCAAAAGATCCTGGGAGTGATGCTCCCGGAAGACGCGCAGACGTCCATCTTCACCGCCGGCGGGGCAGCCGTCCCCGCCTGAGTTACGGGCCGGGCCGCCCCGGGAGGCCGCCCGAACCACCCGCCGCAGCCTCACCGCCGCCGGTTGCGCCAGACGCACCGGCGGCGCGGCATGTCTGGCGCAGAACCGGCGAGCTGCCTGCGCGGCCTGCCCGCCAAGGGTTGTCCAACCGCCGTTACGAGCTCACCTCCACCCGCCAGTACCACGTGGCCGCGTTGTAGGGGCCAAACCACGCCTCGATGCGGAGGCCCCACGTGCCAGCCGTCGCCGGCGCCGTCAGCCTGATGGGCCCGCCGCCCTTGCCCGATCCGCCGCTGCGGGGCTGTCCCGCCTGGTTGCCCGAGACGGGCGCCCAGCTGGCCGCCCAGCGGTCAGGCGCGACACCACCGGTGACGACCGCGAGCGGGGTGCCCGCGCTGACCGCAGGACCGCTGGGCGGCACTACCCACGGTGTGTCCGAGGTGAGGCCGTTCCAGATGACGCTGCCGAGTTCACCGGGCTGTGCGCCAATGCCACCGCCCGAGAGGGTGGCCAGGGGCGGAGCGGCGAGGACCTCCGTGGCGGCAGTGGTTGGGTCCGCCGTGGCTGGTGCTGACCGCGTGGGGCTTGGCGGAACAGCTGTGGGCGCCTGTGCGGTTGGCGATGCCGCCGGGGTTGCCGTTGCGGCGGACCCCGGGGTACAGGCGGCGATCAGGACGACCGCCGCCAGCAGAACCCGTCTCTTCACTGGTTACCTCCCTCTGCCAAGTGTGACGGCCGGACGCGCCGGCGTTGGCCCCAGCGGACACACGCCGGTGCATGTGCCGCCGCTGGTGATCACCGCAGATGCCGTGGAGCGCAGCCCCTCCGAGGCCGTGGCCCGGTAGACGGCTCTGTAGTCCGTCCCGGGGCGCACGAGGACACTCAGCGTGTAGTTCCCAGCGGTGGGCGCGCCCGCCATCACGCCTGCGTCCGTCCAGTCGAGCCCGGTACGCAGCTGGAGCACCACGCGGCGCCCGGAGAGCGGATTGCCGTTGAGCCTTCCGCCATCCGTGGCCCGGAACGCGGCTCCCAATGTCACCGTGCCCGAGGCAGCCCCCGCAGGTGTCATCGACAGCGTCAGCGTGGCCGGGATGTCCAGACAGCTGCTGTACGGCGTTGACCACGACGGCACGTCGTACATGGTCTGGAGCGTCGCTGTGTCACAGACGCCAAACGCGCTTGCGTTCCAGCCCGCCTGCGGCTTGGCGTGGGAGCCCGCCTGGACCACTGAGTCCGTGTAGTCGCTCTCGTCAGGCAGGTTCACGTGGTGCGCAAGGCCGTCCACGTGTCCCAATTCGTCCAGCATCAGCGTCTCCGCGGAGAAGCACCCCGCGGCAAAGCCCGTCACCTCGCACCAGCGCAGCGTGCCCCAGTCGTACTTGTGGCCGTTCTCCCGCAGCCACACGTCAAACCCGGTGGGGACGGCCCGGTAGGCACAGGCGATGGCGTTGGACGCGCACGGCATGGCGAGTCCGTACGCCGCGTCGTTGGCCGCCGCCGCATCAAAGGCAAACGATGGTGCCCGCGACGCCCGGGACGCCGTGGCATCCGCAGCGCCCTCAAGCATGGCCGTGCGAATGGCCGCAGGCGGCACGCCGCCAGACGCCCAGCGGAACTCCAGGGTCATGTCTTGCGGCCATGCAGGCCCGAGGACCGGGTCCGGTGCGTCCGCGAAGACCGCGGAGGGGCCGAGGCCCGCAATGAGGATGAGCGTGGCGGCTGCGGTCACAGCCATGCGGAGCAGGTGGCGCGTCACGGGACAACCTCCCCAAAGCGGGACAGATGAACGCTCGCGGGATCAAGCACCTCTAGGAGGCTCGGATCGCCGATGCGACCGCCCGGCGCCAGCACAACGGCTCCGCTCACTGCCGCGGCGCCGGATGACGCGAGCGACGCGCCCCGGATTGGCGTGAGCCCCGGCGCGGCAACCGTCCGCGCGCTAACCCCGGGACCCGCGTCAAGCCGCGTCTCCCAGACGGATCCACCGGCATCCGTCCACACGAGCACCGAGCCGCCAAGCGCTGCTGCCGTGACGCCGTCCGTCACACGCGTCCGCGCGTCCGTGCGGAGGTCAATCGCCTCCACGTGGCACGGCAGCGCGTCGCAGATCCCCATGGCAATCAGCCGGTCACCAGCAAGCCCGATGACGGGCCCGATCCCCGGGACCATCGTCACCTGCCCCGTGGCCACCTCCAGCACCCGCGACCGGCACGCTCGCACCCCGCACGACGTGGCGATGACGCGGCCATCGCCCGCCTCCGTCACTTCGGTGGTGAACGTTGGCCCATAGCCGTCATCGCGTGCGATGGGCTCCAGCACCCTCTTCGTCTGGCCTGAGGCGACATGACGCCGCCACACCCCCAGATCCGCACGGGACGCACGGTCCACGCGGTGCTCGTAGATCACCGATGCGTCAGCGCCCATCACCGCACTCCGCACCACGGCGCTCTCGAGTCCAACGAGCGACCAGCAGCCCCGGGCCGTGTCTAGGAGCCGCAGCCGCGAGCGCACGCCATCGTCTTCGCCCACCAGGATCCGTCCGCCGACGGGCCCCGAGGCGAAGGACTCCGCCGGCATGTCCACCCGGAAGGTTGGCCCGGACGCCACGCCGGCTGCGAGGCGCATGGCTGCCAGGGTGCCGCCCCCGTCCAGCACCGGGTCCAGCCGGTACCACGCCGTCTGCGCCACGGCTGCCACGGGCGCGGCAGTCCCAGCGCTGCATGTGCCAACGGGCGCCCGCACGCCCGCACCTCCCGGCGGTGCCAACGGCGAGGCGGCCGCCATCGCAGCGAGGATCGCGAACGGCGCGAACAACCGAACACATCGACCGAGCTCCATGAGAGCTCCTCCTCCGGCGGGATGGATTGGGGCGGGAGGAGGCGAGGGCGCCACTCTGGCAGGTGCCGCTTATCTGCCACTTATCTGCCACTTATCTGGCCGGAACTCGGCGGGCGGGATGCACTCCGGGCGCTGGCCGGGTAACCTACGGCGGTGACTCGTACCCGGGCACTTTCCCTGGCGTTCGCGGCGGCGCTGCTTGCGACCGTCGCCGCTGCCTGCGGCGGGACTGCAACGCCCACCGGCGCGTCCGGCTCCCCGGTTATCACCCCGGCGCCAACCGCGCCCGCAGGGTCGGGCACCCCAACCTTCACACCCGCTCCAACCGAGCCCGGGCAGACCGTTGCCCCAACGTCGCCCGCAGGATCCGGCGAACCGCAGGCCACGTCATCGGCGGGCGCTGGCGCAGCCGATGCGTGCAGCGGGACTGACGACAACCGCCGCTTCTACCGCAGCCTTGCGCAGTCAGTGGCGTGGCCAGTGGTATGCCCGGTGCTGCCCAAGGGCTGGTGGGTCAATCAGGGCACGTCCCGACTCGCGGGCGGCGGCAAGATCCTCATCACGTACACCGGACCGGCTGGCGCCTCGCTCGCGCTGTCCGAAGGCTTCTTCTGCGCCGCGGCTGACGGGTGTGTCCCTTCCGGGGCCGATGCCGGCACCGCCCCGCTGGGCACCATGAGCGGCACGATCGTTGCGCTTGATGACGGCGGCTGGGCCATCGTCGTGAGCCGCGGCGTATCGCCCTCGTGGCTCCTCGTTGGCCACGGGATGGACCAGGCCGGGCTTGAGGCCATTGCGGCCGCGCTTGCCGAGGTTGCGGGCTAGGCCCTCCGCCTCCCGACATTGCCATGCGCATCGAGGATTTCGAGCTTGAGCGGTTCTTCGCCAAGTACGAGTTCGCCGTCCGTCACCTGCTCTGCGCCTCTGATGTTGAAGGCTGGCCGATGGCGGACCTGCTGGCGCTGGCCGATGCCGAGACACGCGCGCTCTGGGACGGGCTGACGCTTGGCTACACCGAGGCGCCCGGTCATCCGCTGCTGCGGGCCGAGATTGCGAAGCTGTACTCCACGATTGCGCCGGAGCAGGTCGTCGTCTTCAGCGGGGCCGAGGAGGCGATCTTCACCGTCGCCAACGTGGCGCTGGAGCCTGGCGATCACGCCATCGTGGTGTGGCCCGCGTACCAGAGCCTCCACGCCGTGGCCCGGGCGGCTGGCGCGGACGTCTCGCTCCACGAGCTGCACGCGTCCGAGGGCTGGGCCTTGGATCCCGATGCGCTGCGCCGTCTGGTCACGCCGCGGACCCGGCTGATCGTCGTGAACGCGCCGCACAACCCCACCGGGTCTCTGCCGACGGCCGCCGCCTACCGCGCCGTCTCGGACATCGCCGCCGAGGCTGGCGCCACCTTCATGTCGGACGAGGTCTACCGATTCCTGGAGTCCGATCCAGCCATCCGCTTGCCGGCCGGCGCCGACACGGGCGTCCACGGCGCGTCAGTGGGCGTGATGTCCAAGTCATTCGCCATGGCCGGGCTGCGCATTGGCTGGCTGGCCACGCGCGACCAGGCGCTGCTGGACAAGGCGATGCGGTTCAAGGACTACACGACCATCTGCGCCTCAGCGCCCGCGGAGATCCTGTCGCTCATCGCCTTGCGCTCGCGGGATCGCGTGCTGGCCCGGTCGCGCGCCATCGTGGACGCCAACATGCGGCTGCTCGATGCGTTCTTCGAGCGTCAGGCCGGGCGCTTCCGCTGGGTTCGGCCGGTGGCCGGGTCCATCGGCTTCCCGGAGCTGACTGCCGACATCCCGATTGACCAGTTTGCCCAAGAGCTGCTGGCGGCCGAAGGCGTGCTGCTGGCGCCGGCGTCGCTCTTCGGCCACCCGGGCAACCACTTCCGTCTGGGCTTTGGCCGCCCGTCCCTCCCCGCAGGCCTTGAGCGCCTGGAAGCGTACGCGGACCGCACGCTGCGGTAGTTGGTGTCCCCGCTGGTCGGGTGATCGCACGCATTGCGACCATTCGGACATCGCGTCGGGCGCGGGCAGCCCAGGTCTTGACTTCGCTGTCGCGAGCCGCGACCATCGGTGCAGGCGGTGTCCGCCGCCGCGGCGTCGAGGGGCAGCGTGCGTACGAGACTCGTTCCGGCCCTGGTGATCGTGGCAGCAGTCTGTGTGGCGCTCGCGGTCGGGGTGGCCGCCGGCTCGGCAGGCGTCGTGGGCGTCCGGGTGCCGGTGTCGGTCGGCGACGGGATGGTGGGCGAGCAGGTCGCCACGCTCTGGATCGGTGACACGGCATACGGGGCGAAGTCCTCGGTGGCCTGGCGCGACGCGAGCGGCTCGTACCACGATTCTGGCTGGCCGGCGTGCCTGTCGACGCCGGGCGAGGTCAAGTCGGTCCACTTCATCGGCGCGATGGTCTGGCACGGCAGCGGCGGGAACGGGACGATCCTCTGGGTGGATTGCAGCGCCGGCTGACTCGGCGCCGCGCCCGCTGGGGCCTCGCCGCGGGGCGCGGAGTCGTCCACGACCCAGGCGCCGCCTGGAGTCGTTCGCGTACGCATTGCGAAAGCGGCGACATCTTCCGAGGGGCCGGTCCCTCGACTTGACCTGCCGGCTCGGGATGCCAGACTGACATGGTGATCACCTACCGCGATGGTTGGATGCCGATCCTGCGGTGGGCCCTGGCAGTCGTCGGCCTCGCCTTGCCCATGATCGGCAGCGGCTTCATCGGCTGGCCGTTCGCGGTCGGGTGGCTCGTCCTGCTCGTGCTGGTCTGGTGGCTTCGACCGCTCGCCGGCCTCGACCGCAGAGGCCAGATCGCGAGCGGGATCGCGGCACTTCTCGCGCTGGGGCTGCTCAGCACGATCGGCGGCTTCTACTTGATGCCCGCGGTTGTTGGCTGGCTGGTGCTCGTGGCTCGGCGGGACGGACAGGAGCCACGGCCGACCCTGTGATCCTTGGAGGTTCGCCGCGGTATCTCGGGTGACATTGCCATACCCATTGCGAGGCAAGCGGGTGATCGCCCGTTACGCGGCATGGCGAGCGCCTGACGTTGTCGTCTACTACTTCGGCGCGCGGATGGTGACCTTGCGGCCGACGTGCGTGAACACGTAGGTGCCTTTGCCTGTCATCGTCCCCTGGCCAGTCTGGATAGCGCCCAGACGGAACACGGCCTTGACCGGGATCCCGGAAGTGGTGATCCACAACTCGAGGCTCACTGGGAGGCCAGTGTCTTGAGCGTTGGCGAAGTTGAGCATCCTGTTGATGCCGGTGGAGTATGTGCCGGTTGATGTCACATGGACGAGAGTGGTGCCGTTGGCCTTAATCAGCGTGGGCGGGTTGAGGTTGCCGATGTCCGCCAGACCCATGAACGGCCAGAAACTCCAATTGCCGCCGCTGTCGTCGCGGCTCGCCCATGCCGTACCGGGGCACCGGGCGTAGATCCGGCCGGCCTTGCGCACGCCATCGCAGGTCGCAGCGAGATCGCGCGTGGTGAGCGTGCCGCGGAAGTCACCGCCCACCACATCCAGCGAGTAGCGGAACCGGTTGCGAAACGTGCCCGCAGTCGAGCTCCCGCTCACCTCCATGTGGTAGGCGAGGTCCTTCTTCGCGATGAGGGCCCCGAAGTGGACGACAGCAGCCTGCTCGATTGGGACTGCCGTGGCCCGGGGCGTTGGCGTGGGCGACGGCGCAACGGCGGGGTCAGACGGCGAGGCTGTGGGTGGCGCCATGGCCGTCTGGCTGGGCGACGTTGCGGCCATCGATGGCGCGCTTGGGGACGCTGCGGGACCGATGTGGCCCAGCGCGGCGGTGAGCCCCACGCCCACCACGACGGCGAGCACCAGGAGGATCGCGAGGATGCCGATCGGACCCACGCGCGTCCTGGGATTGCCTGACCCGGCCCCGCCTGCCACCACGGTGCCGTCGGCCGCGACCGCCGCACCCCGCAGGGTTTGGCAGTGGTAACACCGTGCCGAGTTCGGCTGGTTCAGCGAGTGGCATTTGGGGCAGTCCCACATCTGACGCACCAAGCCGCCCCGCCTCCGCTATGCCGCGGGCCGCTCGCCCGCGCGACCGTCAGACACTACCGGCGCATCTACCTCGTATCGAAGGGCCGTTGGTCGGGAACGTGAGCGACGACTCGCTGCCCTTGCCGGAACGCCATGTAGTCGCGCGTCAGTAAGCCCCGTGGTCAGGAGAACATACAATTGACATCAGCAATGTATCGCGTCAATAGTATGTGCCATGAGTCGGCCGCAACGATCCCTCAATCCCGATACGCAGCGCAAGGCGGATGACCTCGGCGAGCGTTTGAAGGCGGCGCGCCTCCGGCGAAGGATGAGCGAGGCGGAGATGGCCGCGCGCGTGCTGGTGAGCAGGCCGACGCTTCGCAGGCTGGAGGCGGGCGATCTCACGGTAAGCGCGGTCACGCTTGTACGCGTGCTTGAGGTGCTGGCCTTGGCGGGGGATGTGGACCAGATCGCAGCCCATGACGATCTTGGTCATCAGCTCGCCGACGCCCGATTGCCAAGACCCCACAAGCCGCTGACCCGAGGGCTGGCAGATGAGCTCTAGCGACGAGCTGATCGTCATCCTCGATGCACCGGAACTGGGTCCGCCACGCCCGGTTGGCGTCCTGACACGGTGGCCCGGCCGGGTGCTATCGGTTGGCTTTGCGTACGCGGCCTCGTGGCTGCGCGCGGTCGATGCCGCGTTCCCCATCGACCCAACGCTGCCGCTGGTTGACTACGCCACGACTGTGCCCGGGCGAAGGCTGCCCGGTATCTTCGCCGACACGTCGCCGGACCTGTGGGGCGCCGCGCTCCTGCGCCGTCGGGAAGGCCGTGACCTCGACGATTGGGGTCTGCTGGTTGGCGTGGCCGATGCGACCCGGATGGGAGCGCTTCGCCTCCGCGCCGGCGTGGACGGTCCGTATGTGTCGGACCGCGATCCGGAGATCCCGCCGGCCACCAGCCTGCGGGCGCTCCAGGCTGCCGTGCGGCGCTTTGAAGACGATCCCGACGTCCGGGCGACGGATCCGGCGATCGCCCAGCTCATCGCCCCCGGTTCATCGCTTGGCGGCGCTAGGCCAAAGGCAAACTACCGCGAGCCGGACGGCAGCCTCTGGATTGCGAAGTTCCCGTCCAAGACGGACCGGCGCGACGTTGGCGCGTGGGAAGACGTCTATGCGCACCTCGCGCGCCGGGCGGGCATTGAGGTTTCGGACACCGCGGTGCTCGATGTTGGCGGTCAGGGGCACGCCTTTGTGACGCGCCGCTTTGACCGGACGCGGAACGGGCGGCGCCTCTACGCCTCCGCGCTGACGCTGTCCGGTCGCGAGACCACGGCCCACGCCGACTACGCGGACATCGCGCAGGCGATCACCGCCTGGGTTGCCCCGGCGCATGTGCGTGCGGATCTCGCGCAGCTGTACCGGCGGATGGCGTTCAACGTGCTTGCCGGCAACCGCGACGACCACCTGCGCAACCACGGCTTTCTCCGGACGGCCGCGGGGTGGCGCCTGGCGCCCGCCTTCGACATGAACCCGTCCCGCGAGATGCGCGAGCACGCCACTGCTGTCAACGGGCGAGTGACCGGGGTGGTCGCTTCCGACATCTTGGCGGCGCGGCCGCGGTTCGGCCTGACGGCGTCTGCCGCGAGGGACATCGTTGAGGAGGTGGCCGAGGCAGTCGCCGGCTGGCGTGATGTGGCGCGCGGTGCTGGCATCCCGCGGACCAAGATTGAGGACGTGGCCACGGCGTTTGCGGCGCTGGCGTCGGTCGCGGACGTGCCCCGGGCCTGACCAGGATCAGCGTGCTCCGCACCCGACGGCCCCCGCGCCGGGGCTGACCGGCCCCCGAACCTGCGACCAGCGTCCCGGCGCAGCGCCGCATCCGGCCCTCCGCGAACCGCCGCGCAAGGTCCATCCTGCAGAAGGCGTCCAGCCCTCCGGAGACCCTTATGCCCACCACGCCCACGCCCACGCGCCGCTTGCCGCGGATCCTTCTCGCCATCCTGCTGATCCTGGGTCTTGCAACCCTGGTTGTGATGCTGGTTGTTCGGCTGTCGGGTGCCTTCGTGGCTACCGCCAACCCAGTTCTGGGCATCGGCGACCCCGCGGAGCAGGACCGCACCGCCGGCGCGTTCACCGCGATCAGCGCAACAGGCGGCATCCAGGTGGTCGTGGGCATCGGGGCTGAGCGCGCAGTCTCGCTCACCGCGCAGCGCAACCTGCTGCCGCTGATCCACACGGACGTGGTGGAAGGTCGGCTGACCATCACCATTGCTGCGCCCGGCATCAGCACAACGAGGCCCGTGATCGTGCGGGTAACCACGCCAGTGCTGACGCGCGTGTCGCTTGACGGCGGCTCCACGGGGACCATGGAGATTGAAACCAACGCGCTGGAGCTGGCGCTTTCGGGCGGCTCCACCGTGACCGCGATTGGCCGCGCCGGAGCCCTCACGCTCACGGCCGATGGCGGCTCCACGGCGCAGCTGCAGGAACTCCACGCCGACACCGCGAACGTGACCGTCAACGGCGGCTCCACGGTGACGGTGGCCGTTGCGACAACCCTGACGGGCACAGCCGATGGCGGCTCCACCGTGAAGCTGACGCAGCAGCCCGCCACGCTGAACGTGAAGACCAACGGCGGCTCGACGGTCACCGGCCCCTAGCGGCGCTGCGTCAGGGGACGCGCGGAACCTCGGGCAGGCGCGCCAGCGCGTCCACGAAGCGGCCCATCATGCGGGCGGCCGCGGCCAAGTCGTCGATGCGGATGTTCTCGTCGGGCGCGTGCGCTCGGCAGTCCGCTCGCCCGGCACCCAGCGTGGTGGCGGGCACGCGATCGCGGCCGCAGACCTGCCACATGGGCACGGTCCCCGCCATCGAGACGCCAATGCTGGCCGTCATCCCGGCAACATCCGCAGACACGGCCGCCGCTGTCGTGACGACGATGTGGTCCGGCGGCGTCCACCAGGCGCGCTCGCCTTCGCGCGGGATGATGGTGATGTCCGCAAACCCGCGGGTGTCCAAATGCCGGCGCACGGCCGCAAGGATCTCGTCGGGGTCCTGATCCGGGACAATCCGAATGTCCAGCCGTGCGTGCGCCTCGGCAGGCGTCACGGTCTTGGGCGTGGTCTCGGTGTGGCCGGCCCAGAGTCCCTGCAGGTTGAGCGTGGTCTCAAAGGTGAGCGCCTCTTGGGCGGCCGCCCCGTCAAGCCCGCCCAAGAACACGGGCACGTCCCAGTCCGCTCGAATGTCGTCAAGTTCGGCCATGTCCATACCGGCGATGACCGCCAGCTGGGCCGGTGTGGGCGGCCGCTTGCCGGCATCAAGCCCGTGAATGGCGGGCCGACCCTCCGCATCCCAGAACGTGGCCAGCGCCGCGATCAGCCGATGACCCGCATTGGGCAGCACCACGGACAGGCTGGAGTGCGCGTCATGGGCGAGGGTGTGGCACAGCAGCTCAAAGACCACGATGCCTTTGCCGCCCCCCACGACACCGGGTCGGCCTGCGAGGTCCAGCCCGCCGCCCTCGATCAGCGCGGCGTCTGCAACGCGCCAGTGCGGCCGCAGGTCCAGCAGCGCGTCCAGAGCGCCGCTGCCGGTCTCCTCCTGCCCCTCC
Organism: uncultured Chloroflexota bacterium; assembly: GCA_903925955.1. GTDB lineage: Bacteria > Chloroflexota > Limnocylindria > Limnocylindrales > CSP1-4 > CAIXZV01. The sequence goes on along the minus strand of CAIYHO010000272.1, from coordinate 2,768 downwards.
ACGAGAAACCGGACACGGCAGGGCAGGGGACCGATGGCGTCTCGATAGGCCTCCAGCGCCCAGAGACGGGGCAGGAACTCGCCCTTGTTGTCCGTGGCGCCGCGGGCCCACACGCGCCCATCGCGCACGTCAGGCTGGTACGGCGGCGTGGTCCAGAGCTCCAGCGGTGCGGCCGGCTGGACGTCGTAGTGCTGCACGGCGTTGATCACGCGCGGCCCGTCGCCAAGCTCGCCAACCACCAGCGGCGGTGCGCCAGGCACCTCGACAACGTCAACCGTGGCCCCGGCCCGGCGCAGCCGTGCGGCCGTCCAGTCAGCAGCAGCGCGCAGCGACGCGTCGTCGCCGCCCTCGGACGGGATGGCCAGGTACTCCACGAGTTCGGCCGTCCATTCCGCCAGCCGCGACGCGACCAGCGCGTCAAACGCCGCAAAGGCTGCGGAGTCGGCCGAGGCGGTCACTTGCGCTTGCGCTCCAGGTCCAGGAACGGCAGCGGCTTGACCACGGCGGTCACGCGGCCGCGGCGGCCCTCAACGGTCCACTCCATCTGCAGCTTTGTGCCCACGGCCTCGTAGCGGGCGGGCACCAGCGCGAGCGCCAGGGCCTGCTTGAGGATGGGGCTCCAGCCCTGTGAGGTGGCTCGGCCGATCTGGCGGCCATCGGCGAACACCGGCGTCTGCGAGCGGTCCACCCAGGGCGAGATGGCCGGGGCCAGACCCTGCGCGGCGTAGAGCGCCTCAATCTCGTACCAGTCCAGCATCAGGCCCACCAGGCGCCGCGCCGGGCCGCCCGCCGCCTGCTCTGCGAGGAGCGCGCGTCGGCCCACAAAGTCCGCCTTGTCAAAGCTGACAAGCTTGCCCAGGCCAAGCTCAAACGGGCTGTAGTTCTGGTCCGGGTTGAGCGCGTGGCGGGCCGAGGTGTAGTCCACCTCCGCCATGATCAGCCCGGCCTCAAGCCGCGTGACGTCCAGCGCCCAGATGCCGGCGGGCCGGATGGCGTAGTCCTTGCCCGCTGCAAACAGCGCATCCCACACGGCGGGAGCGCCATCGGCCGGGATCCAGAGCTCATAGCCAAGGTCGCCCGTGTAGCCCGTGCGGCTGACGTCAATGTCAACGCCGGCGATCTTGCTCGCACGGCGGCGGAAGTAGCCAAGGGCCGCAAAGGACTCGCCGCTGGCGGCCTCAAGGACGGCGCGGCTCAAGGGGCCCTGCAGCGACAGCGCGGCAAGGGACTCAGAGACATCCTCAATCTGGACGTCCAGACCCGCGGCGTTCTGTGTGAGCCAGCGGTACTGCGGATCTGCCGCGGTCCAGCGGAGTTCCTGCTCGCCCACGCGCTGGACGGTGCCGTCATCAAGCACCTTCCCGTGCTCGTCGCACCACGGCGTGTAGAAGACCTGCCCCACCTTGAGCTTGGTGGCGTCACGGGTGATGACGCGGTCCGCCAGGCGGATGGCGTCAGGTCCGGTGATCCGGTACTTGTACAGCGGGCTCACATCGATGACCGCCGCCGCCTCGCGGATGGCGTTGTACTCGATGTCGTGGAAGTCGGCGTAGGCGGACGACGCCCAATATCCGGCCCATTCGCGCCACTGCATCTTGCGATTCAGGGCCGCGGCCTTGGGATGGAACGGGGTGCCGACGCTCACGAGGACCTCCAGCGGTGATGACGTCGGAGAGTATGCAGTACGTCTATGCAGAGTGGATGGCTCGCGCCATCGTGCGGCTCCTTAGAGCAGGCGCACCGGGACCGATGGCGAGGTCATGTGCTCGTCAAACGTGGCGATGGCGTCACAGCGGGCGTACTCGGCCGCGGCTGCGATGATCGCGTCTGGGATACGCCGAGCAGAGACACGCAGTGACCAGCGGATCGCCGCGACGGTTGCACCTTGGTCCGCATCCACGAGTTCCACGTTGTCGCGTGTGAGGAAGCCAATCAGCGCGGCGCCCAAGTCGGGGTTCGTGGAGCCGTGCGTGCCGCGCATGACGTGGACGACTTCGAGCAGCGCTGCTGTAGAGACCACGAGCGTCGCGTCGCTATCCACAACACCGGCCGCGGCAAACGAGCGCGGCGGATCATCTTCAGCGAAGTACCTGATGAGGACGCTGGAATCGCAGAAGACGCGCTTGGCGTTCATCGGTCGCCCGCGTGGCGGCGGCTGTCCTCGGCCAGGACTTCCATGATCTCCTCTGCCCTTGCGGCCCACGCCCGGTCCTTGACCGCCTGCCAGTCGGTGATGACCGGCTGCCCTGGCCGCTTGAGGATCCCCAGCATCGATTCGTGATGCGGCGCCGGCATGAAGTCGATCACGAGGCGGCCGCCTTCGACACGCTCAATCGCCCGATCACCCGGCTTGATGCCGAGCTCCTCCCGGACAGCCTTGTCGATGGTGATCTGGAACCGCTCGCCAACGATATTCGCCATAGGGCGTTCCTCCGCTGGTATGTAGCTCTCATCGGAGTATGAATACCAAGCATTGGTACGTCAACGCATTTGGCACGGTCATCGGCGCGCGGGTCTGCCACCATGGGCGCGATGGAGACCAACCCGTTTGCCGGCCACGTCGATCGCCGCCCAGAGGTTGCGGTTGGCGAGGCCGCGCAGCTGCTGCGCGACGCCTTTGGCGTGACCGGTGCGCTCACGGAGCTGGGCAGCCACCAGGACCGCAACTACCGCGTTGATGCGGCCGATGGCGCTGGCGGCAGACGCTTTGTGTTCAAGATTGCGCGTGCAGGCCTGAGCCGCGACGCGCTGGAGGCCGAGAATGCGGC
>CAIYHO010000271.1 GCA_903925955.1 uncultured Chloroflexota bacterium | reverse complement strand
GATGCCGTGAAAACGCTTGTTGATGACGCCGAGCGCTTGGTCCGTGACCGGTTTTTTGAGCCGGATCAAGTATTGGTCCCTCAAAAAACGCGAGGAATCATAGTTCTTGTAAAATCCGGCCACTTCCTCAACGGCATCGTCCGCGTGCTCCCGTTTCGGCGCTGGGTCGAGTCGCAGCTTGGGCGGATGGGCGGCGCCACGTCTGCCCAGCCCGGCAAGCTGTTCAACGGGGTTGCGAGCGTCGTCGCGGAAGAACTGCGAGGCCGGACGATCTGGCGGCTTGAACCCCTCGCCCCAACGGCCGACGCCCCGCTCGTCGTCTTCCTCCACGGCGGCGGCTATGTGGTTGGCATGGGCCAGCCGCATTGGTGGCTGCTCAAGGACCTCATCCGCCGTTCGGGTGCATCCGTCTGGGTGGCCGACTATCCGCTGGCACCGGAGCACACGGCAGCCGACACCGTGGCGTGGACAACGGATGTCTATGCGTCCGCTGCCGCCGCGGACGAGGCCGCGGGTCGCGGGGTGGTGCTGATGGGGGACTCGGCAGGCGGCGGACTGGCGCTTGCCGTTGCCGTGGCTGCGAGGGACCGCGGGCTGCCCATGCCGGCGGCCCTGATCCTGCTGTCCCCGTGGCTGGACGTGGGCATGACTGCGCCCGATGCGGAGGAACTCGACCGTCGCGACCGCATACTGGCGCGCCGCGGACTCCTTGCCGCGGGCAAGGCCTACGCGGGCGAGGCCGGTGTCGCCAATCCGCTTGCCAGCCCGCTCTTCGCGGACCTGACCGGTCTGCCGCCTGCAACCATCTTTGCCAGCACGACAGAGGGGCTCGTTGCGGATGCCCGCCGTCTCGCCGCCCGAGCGGCCCAGATCCCCGGCTGGCGCGTGGATGTGCGTGAGACGCCAGACATGCTCCACGACTGGGCGCTGTTTGGGTTCCTGCCCGAGACGCGGGCGGTGCGCGAGCAGATCGTGGCCATCCTGGCGGCTGTGCGCTGAGCGGTCAGTCCACCCGGTAGTACGGCGAGCCCGACAACCAGGCCCGGAGAGGCCGGCCATCCACCATCGTGTCGAACCGGAGGTCCTCCGGGTTCCGCGGATCGTCGCTCACCGCGTACAAACCGTCTGGCCGAGCGATGAGGGGCTGCCCATTCTCAAAGCCGTCCGGCGCCTCGGTAAAGAGCAGCCAAGGCGCGCCGTCGCGGATGATCACCCAGAAGTTGCTCGTCCACGGGTTGTGCGCGCGGTAGTGGCCGGCGATCGCGGCGACTGACGGGTCAGGCAAACCGGTAGCCGGTACGACGGCACCCTCCCGCACGTATCGGTCCCCGCCGTGCCAGACGATGTCGGCGCGGCCATCGGCCGGGGCAAACAGCAGCGCGAACCTGTCCCATGCCGGATGCGGCGCGAGGTATCGACCGTCCCCCAGGGCCTCAAGGGACACCATCGTGTCGCCGCTGTGCAGCGCCAGCCCGCCCTCCTCGGCGACGATGACCAGCGGTTGCCGGTTGGCGCCCGAAGGGTTGGGCAGGTAGGTGCCCGCCCGGCCGGCCGCCTCTTCATCGGGATCATCGACTGCCGGCTCGAGGCCCAGGATGGCGCGTCCCAGCATCATCGGTGCGCCCGAGATGGCGTTCATGAGGACCACGACGCCAAGGCCGCTCGCGGGCTCGGCCTGCAGCCCGGCGACGAAGCCGATCATGCCGCCGGTGTGCCCGATGAACGTGCGCCCGTTCAGCACCCGGGTCATGAGCCCGTAGCCGTACCCGAAGTCCGGTGATGGCCGGGTGTGCGGACCCGCCAGTCGCGTGAACGAGGCCTCGCTGAGCAGGTGCCCGCTTGGTCCTTCGCCGCGTCGCAGCAGCATGCGTGCCAATAGCGCCATGTCGCCGGCCGTAGACGCAATTGACCCGTCCGCTGTGGCCGTCTCCAGCCATGTGGCGGGCGCCAGCGGGTGCCCAAGGTGGCCGATGCGGTCGTCCGCCTCGTAGGCGTAGCCCACCGCGAGCCGTGGCCGGATGGCGTTGGTGATCGCGGGCTCCGTCTGCGTCATGCCCAGCGGCTCCAGCACGCGACGCCGAACGACGTCGGGGTAGGGGAGGCCTTCAACCGCCGCGATGACCAGGCCCAGCACCTTGAAGCCGAGATTGGAGTACGCGTACCGCTGGCCTGGCGCTGACCCGGGCGTGCGGTCGCGCAGCGCGTGAACCTGGAAGGCCGCCTCGGGCGTGCCGTCGATGCCGCTGGTGATCCCCGCCGTGTGGGTGAGCAGGTCGTGGAACGTCACCGGCCGGCCAACCACGGGCATCTCAAACCAGGGCAGGACGCTTGCCACAGGCGCGTGCAGGTCCAGACGCCCCTCGTCGGCCAACTGGGAGATCACGATGGCCGTGAAGGTCTTGCCGATGGAGCCAATCTCAAAGAGCGTGTCAGCCCGAACCGGGGTCTGCGCCTCGGCATTGGCCAGCCCGTACGTCCGCACCACGGTCTCACCGTCGCGGCTTGTCACCGCAACGGCGATGCCCGGTGCGCCAGAGCGGGCGAGTTCCGCCGCAGCCAGGTTGTCCATTCGCGCCAGCAGCGCCGCGTCGATGGTGCCCATGGCGGGCATCCTAGCCGCGGCGGCTCCCCGTGTCAGCCGAACCGCGCGGCACCACCCAGCGCGCGGGCTGTCCGGTGACACCGGCAATGCGGTCGTAGACCTCGTCGTAGTGCACGACGAGGACACCGTGCCGCTCCGCCACGGCCGCGATTATGAGGTCCGGGATGGAGGCGGCCCGCTGGTGGCCCGCACCGAGCGCGGCCAGCCGGCGGTGCGTGTCGCGGACACGCTCCCAGTCGGAGACCTCCACGCGCAGGAGCGTGGCGGCATCGAGTGCGCGCGCGAACCGGTCGTACTCCGGGAGATTGCGGGCGCCGTTGAGGTACTCGACGACGATGACGTCGGTGACGGCTAGGCCGGGCCCATCGATCGCCTCACGAAGCGCGTCTGCCACGGCTGGCAGGCGAGCTGCAAGGATCAGCGCGCTGGTGTCGAAGAGCTCCATCACGAACTGGCCGGCTCGTCGTCCTGTCCGTACCGCTCCAGACGCTCAGCGAAGCGATGGGCGCGCATCTCGCGAAGATCATCTAGGTCCAGCGCGGGCTGGAAGCCCAGCAGGTCCGTCAGGCGTCGCCGCCGGACCACATCCGCAAGGGCGGCATGCACCGTCTCCGTCATCCGTGTCGTGCCGAGAGCCGTTCCGGCTTCGCGAACCAGCTCCATGTCGATGTCGATGGTGGTGTGTTGACGCATGGACACAGGATATGCAGAGTAGATCGGGTATCAATGCATATCCTCGACCGGCTGAACCGTGGCGCGCGCGCAACGTTCTGGGACCGTCGGGCTATGGCGAAGGGACGCTCGTTCGCCCAGCATCCACCCATGGAGTACCCGCCGTCTAGTCCGCTTGCCCGCTGCGGCCATCGCCACCTGCTGTGGTCGGCGCCAATCGGCTACCGCCATGGCGAGGCCGAGCTCTGGCAAGTGGTCCATCGTGTCACCGCCTGGCCAACCACCGACGAACCGGAACGAGCGGGTGTCGAGCTGCCACCGGGGACGCGTCTGCGCCATGACCAGAGCGACTGGGTGGCGCAGGGCTGCCTTGGTGCCGAGGAGCTCCTGGCATGGGAGCGCTTTCTCGTGCTTGACGGCGCGCTGATTGGGAGATGCATTGAGTTCCAGGCCAGGAACCCGGCTATGCCCAAAGTCCGCGGCGCGGTCCCTTCAGAGCTTCGGCCTGTTGGCTAGCCACCGCGGCCGGCGGCCTCTCGGCGGCTACTCGTCCTGCGGTTCGCGGGCAGCAGGGGCCAGCCCGGCCTTGTAGGCCATCAGCGCAAGCTCCACGCGACTGCCCACCTCAACCTTGGCGAGGATGGCCGTCATGTAGTGCTTCACGGTCTTCTCCGCGAGGCCGAGGCGGCCGCCGATCTCCGCATTCGACAGCCCGCCCGCCACCAGCTCCACCACTTCGCGCTCGCGGGCGGTGAGGTCCGCAAACGGGTCCACGGGGCGCTGGCGCGTGAGGCCTCGGATCATCCCGAAGGCCAGTGACGGCGCGACGTAGGTCTCGCCGCGGTGCACGGACTTGAGGATCCCGCGCAGTTCACGCCCGGCGACGCCCTTGAGCACATAGCCCTTGGCGCCGGCCTGCATCGCTGCAACCAGGTCGTCCTCGCTCTCGGAGCTGGTGAGCATCACCACGCGCGTGGCAGGCGCGGTCTCGGTGATCCGCCGTGCCGCTTCAAGCCCGCCGCCGGGCATCGCCACATCAAGCAGGGCGACATCGGGTGTGTGGTCGCGTGCGGCGCTTACGGCAGCCGATGCGTCGCCCGCCGTGGCCACCACCTCGAGGTCCTCATCCGCGTTGAGCGTGGCGACAAGGCCGTCGAGGAAGAGGGGATGGTCGTCAGCAACCAGGATGCGGATCATGACGCCCATGATCCATCATCCACGTCCGCGGCCAGAGGCAGAAACGCTCGCACTGTCGTCCCGGCGCCCGGGGTGGAGACAAGCTCCAGGCGGCCGCCGAGTAGCTCCGCCCGCTCGCGCATGCCAGCGAGGCCTAGGTGGCCTTGCCCCACATTGCGCGATGTGTCGAACCCTGGACCCTTGTCGGACACCTCAGCCAGCAGATCGCCGCCCGTCGTCGCCGTGACCGTGACGGCGATGCTTTGCCCGGCGCCGTGGCGGGTCGCGTTTGAGAGCGCTTCCGAGAGGATCCGGTACAGCGCGATCTTCGTGGCAAGCGGCGCCTCGGCTGGGAGATCGCCCAGGGTGAGTGCGGCAGGAGAGCCAGATCGGCGCTCGTGTTCGGCCACGGCTCGCCGTGCGATGTCCGCCGGCCCCGCCTCCTCGAGTTCGGGCGTGCGCAGTCCTGCGGCAATCGCGCGGATGTCGCGCATCGCGTCGTCAAGCGCGCCGCGCACGGCGGCAAGGTCCCCGTCGGCAGGGTCGGCCGCGTCGCCAGCGGGCGCGGGGATGTCCAGCGCGTCCAGGCGCAGCATCGCAAACGCAAGGGTCTGGGTTGGCCCATCGTGCAGGTCGGATCCGATGCGTCGTCGCTCAAGCTCGGTGAGTGCGGTGGTGCGGGCGGCTGCCTGCCGGATGCGGGCGCTGAGACGGGCGTTCCGGCCCAGCAGCGCCGACAGCTCGGTGACTTGTTCCTGGAGTTCACCCTGCTGACGAGCGATGGTCTCGCTGCCCTGGCGGACAACCCGCGCGAGGGCGAGATACGCGAGGAACGTGGCGCCGGCAACCATCGCCCACGTGATGAGCCGGTCGCGGTTGACCTCGGCCTCAAGGTCGTCGGGCAGTTGATAGAACTCCGCAACTGCAATGACGCGCGAGCCGCCGCTCACGCGCACGGGCAGGTAGATCTCGATGAGGTGGCTCCAGCGCTGCCGCTCGAACACGTTCTCCGGGTCCGACAAGTCGCTGATGTCGCCGATGACCTCGCCGCGCAGGGCCTGGCCGCGCTCGCCCGTCATGTCGAACTGGCGCCCGACCAGGTCGGAGAACGGGCTGTAGAGGACATGTCCATCGGTGGACCAGATGCGGAACGAGACCACCTTCTCGGTGAGCGGCGAGTTGTTGGCCAGCGCCGCAAGCGCGTCGATCTCGGGCTGGCTCAGCGTTGGGCTGGTGGCCAGCGACTGGAGCGTCGGGGCGACGAAGCTCTCGACATACAGCGCCGTCACCGCGGTGGTGCGGCTGATCGCGCTGCCCTCGATCAACTGGCCCAGCGAGAGCGCTACTGCGCCGCCGCCGAAGATCACGAAGACGAAGCTCAGGAGCAGGTAGCGCCCGGTCATGGAGAGACCGCGCACGCGTGCGAGTAGTCCGATAGCCCGCTGCTTGAGCACCGCTTCCTCCGATGGGGGGTCGGCGGCGATTGTAGGACCGGGTGGCGCTCGTTGAGTTGGGACCTCGGTCTGGTCTGGCATCAGACCAAGGTCCGTCACAAGTCGGAACCGGGGTCCATGGTCGCGGCGGCGTGCTGACGGCAATCTCTGTATCAGCGACGCGGCCCACGGAGGGCCCCGCAGAACAAGACCGGAGCGATACCAGTGAACACACGAAACCTCACCACCGTCACCTTCGCAGTTGTGGCCGGCATGCTGATGTACGGGGGCATCACCCTCGCCCACGATCTCCAGACGCCGCGAACCCAGGTCATCGAGCAGGTCTCCAGCGAGACGCAGGCAACGGACGACCTGAGCGGGCTTGAGACCCCGGGCGCCACGGACGACCACGGCGGCCTGACCGGCGGCAACGGCTCCGACGACGCGGCCGACGCCACCGACGACCACGGCAACGGCTCCGACGACGCGGCCGACGCCACCGACGACCACGGCGGCCTCACCGGCGGCAACGGCTCCGACGACGGCGCCTCGCCCTCAGCCACCCCGGACGACAAGGGCGGCGCGAGCGGCGGCCATGGTGCAGACGACAGCCCTTCCCCGTCGGCCACGCCGGACGACAAGGGCGGCTCGACCAACAGCGGCAAGGGCGGCAGCGGCTCCGGCGGCTCCGGCAAGGGCGGCGGCTCTGACGACGGCGTCAACCCCTAATCACTCGTCCCCGCCAGCGTCCCCGCAGCGTCCCCGCTGACGCGGGGCCCCACCCGAACAGACCGCGAGCACACGCTCGCGGTCTGTTTCGTTGTGCGGGGTGTCATCAGGGGCCGCTAGGATGGGCGCGTCGGGGTCCGCGGTCACGCAGCGCGAGGTGGGGCGATGACGATGCAGTTCGGCGTCCACTCTGAGGTGGGGAAGCTCCGCCGTGTGATGGTCCATCGGCCGGACCTTGAGCTGCGGCGCCTCACGCCCGCCAACCACGACGAGCTGCTGTTTGACGACGTGCTCTGGGTCAAGCGGGCAACGGAGCAACACGACGTCTTCGCCTCGGTCCTGCGCGACCACGATGTGGACGTGCTGTACCTCGAGACGCTGCTGGCCGAGACGCTGGCGCAGACCGATGCCCGCACGTGGGTGCTGGACCGCGCCGTGACGCCGTTCACGATGGGGCCCGGCATGGCGGACGAGATCCGCGCATATCTGGACGGCGTTCAGCCGGTCACGCTGGCTGACCACCTCATCGGCGGCCTCACCAAGCGTGAGGCGGCGGCCATCCTGCGTGGTCGCGATGCGCTCGAGACCGGCGAGGCGGACCACGGCTCGCTGGTTGTCGCCTCCATGGAGCCTGACGACTTCGTCATTCGCCCGCTGCCCAACAGCTACTTCATGCGTGATCCGTCGGCCTGGGTCTACGGCGGCGTTGTTGTCAACCCGATGTACTGGCCCGCTCGTCGCCTTGAGGCGCTCAACCTGGAGGCGGTCTACCGCTTCCACCCGCAGTTCCGCGACGCGGGCTTTGCCTTCTGGTACTCCCGAGAGCAGGAGGGCGAGTCGTTTGGGCGGGCCAGCTCCGAGGGCGGCGACATCATGCCCATCGGCAACCGGACGGTGGCCATCGGCATGAGCGAGCGGACCACCGGCCAGATGATCGAGCGCATTGCGCTGAACCTGTTTGCCGCAGGCGCCGCCGACCGCGTGATCGCTGCGGGCATGACCCGCGATCGCGCCCACATGCACCTCGACACGGTGTTCACCTTTGTTGACCGCGACTGCGTGACGCTGTTCCCCAAGGTGGTGGACTCGATCACCGCGTGGTCCGTACGGCCATCGGATCGTCCTGGCGAACTAGATGTTCGGCGCGAATCCTCCCTCCTCGGGGCCATCCAGGATGCCTTGGCGCTGCCGAAGCTGCGTGTGTTGGCGACCGGCGGCGACACCTGGCAGGCCCAGCGCGAGCAGTGGGACGACGGCAACAACGTGGTTGCGCTGGAGCCCGGCGTGGTAATTGCCTACGAGCGCAACGAGTCCACAAACGCGCGGCTGCGCAACGCGGGGATCAGCGTCATCACCGTGGACGGCTCGGAGCTGGGGCGAGGACGCGGCGGCGGCCACTGCATGACTTGCCCAATCTTGCGCGACCCTGCCTGACGCCGGCTGACCCGGCCGGCCTCGCGCCTCGCGCGTGGGCCCGCCGCTCCGGGATGCCGCGATTGGCCGCGGGCACCACGTACGCCGCCCCAGCGTGGTATCCGCCGGAGCCCCGTCACCCACGCCGCGATTGGCCGCGGGCACCACGTACGCCGCCCCAGCGTGGTATCCGCCGGAGCCCCGTCACCCACGCCGCCCCAGCGTGCGTGACGAGACCCGCACGCCAGGCCGTGCACAACCCCGGGCCGCAGGCCGCCCGCGCCGTGGATACCACGCCCCCGGGGCGTAGGTGACGCCAGCGCCGATGCCAGCGCCGCCGAAGCCCCGATGCCAGCGCCGATGCCCGCGCCGCCGAAGCCCCGTCGCCAATGCCCGCGCCGGGGAAACGCCGCCTGGCTCGGCGGCGTGCCGCAGTCAGCTCGCCTCGAAGTCCGAACCCAGCCCGTGGCCTTCGAGACGGCTGCCCTGATCGAGCCGGTAGAGCAGCGCCAGTGATGGGGCAATCACAAGCGCGGCGATCACGAACACCACGAGGAGGGCGTCAAGTGCGCCAGCAGGAGCCGCCGCCGCGCTGATCGAGAGCGATCCCGGCAGCAGGTCCGGGTACTGGGCAAGACCCCAGCCCCAGATGATTGCCACCACGGCACCCGTGGCCAGCGCCCGGGTTCCCAGCGGGGCGGCCCTCCGCAGGAAGACCAGCGCGGCCAGGCCCAACACACCGGATGCGGCGATCAACGGCCAGCCGCGCCCGATGAGTTCACCCGCAAGGGCGGGGGAGTCCGCGTGAAGGACGCCGATCCCGGCAAGGGCGATGGCGCCCGTGACCACCGCCGCCAGCGTCGCGCGGCGCCCGAAGTAGGCCACCATGTCGGGCTGCGATCGTCGCCGGGCGTCCGCCACGAGGAAGACGGCGGCAAGGTAGGCGCAGATCGAGATCGCCATGAGCCCCATCAGGATGGAGGTGGGGTTGAGCCAGCTGGTCACCGGGTCCCCGGCTGCCAGGCTGCCGGACACGCGCCCGCTCGCGATGGCGCCCCCCGCAGCGCCCAGGAAGAACGGCGTGACCAGCGACGAGCCCGCAAAGACCACGCCTGCCGCCCGTCGTCCCCCGAGTCCGCCCGCAACCGGGCGGAAGGCAAAGGCCGAGCCGCGCAACACGATGCCCAGCGCGGCGAGACTCAATGGCACGAAGAGCGTGGACATGATTGCTGCGAACGCGGCGGGAAAGGCCGTCCAGAGGATGACCAGGTCGAAGATGAGCCACGTGTGGTTGGCTTCCCAGACAGGCCCGATTGAGTCTGCAATCAGCGCCCGCGGCCCGAGACCCGTCTTCGCGTCACCCGCAAGCAGATCCCAGAAGCCAGCCCCAAAGTCAGCCCCGCCAAAGACGGCGTAGGCGGTCAGTCCAAGCCACAGCACGATGGCCGTCATGTCGGCGGCGGTCACAGGGCACGTCCGCCAGCGGCCGCATCCTCAACCGCCCAGCGCCGCTGCAGGGTCCGCAGCGCCACCAGGGTCACCACGCCCAGGCTGCTGTACAGCGCCACAACCGCGATGAAGGACACCTGCACGCCCGGTGTCCGCGTCACGGCGTCGGACGTCCGGAGGATCCCGTAGACAATCCAGGGCTGGCGGCCAACTTCGGTGACGATCCAGCCCGCCTCGAGTGCTATCACGGCGCCGATGCCGGAGAGCGCGGTGGCGCGGAGGAACCAGCGGGCACGTGCAATGTCACGGCGTCGCCACCGCAGGAACAGGCCCCACGGGCCAAGCAGGACAATCGCCGTTCCGACGCCGATCATCACGTCCCACGAGAGGTGGACCAGCGAGGCTGGTGGCCGCTCGTCCAACGGGATGTCTTGGATACCGGTGATCACGGTGTCGGGGCTGAAGCCCGCAAGCAGCGATGCAAGCTCAGGGATCTGTACGCCGCCCACGATCTTGCCGTCAACCAGGATCCCGCCGATCGTCTCGGCCTGGTGCGGGCCAGTGGTGAGGATCAGCTCCATCGCGGCGAACTTGGCGGGCTGGTCCTCAAGGACGCCACGGGCGGCGATGTCGCCCACCACCACCTGGAGCGGCGCCGCGATGGCGGCAAGCACAAACGGGATGGCAAACCCAAGGCGCACATACCGGTCAGCGTGGCCGCGCAGCATGCCCACGGCATACACGGAGGCCAGGAGGAAGCCCGTCACCATGTAGGCCGCCAGCAGCATGTGTGGGACCTCGTAGACCGTGGCCCGGTTGAACAGCACCTCCAGCGGTGCAACCGAGATGACGCGCCCGTCCGGCCCGAGGGTGAACCCGGCTGGCTGGTTCATCCAGGCGTTGGCCGCAACCACCGAGAACGTGCCGCCGATGCCTGACAGCGCAACCGGCACGCCGCTGAGCAGGTGCGCCCGCGGCGAGAGGCGTCGCCAGCCGTAGATGTAGATGGCGATGAAGATGGCCTCGAGGAAGAAGAACAGGCCCTCGATGGCGAACGGGATGCCAAACGCACCGCCGAAGCGGCCCATCAGGCCGGGCCACAGCAGACCCATCTCAAAGGAGAGGACGGTGCCTGTGACGGCGCCAACCGCAAAGGTGGCGGCCATCACGTTGGACCAGCGCTTGGCCAACAGGAGCGCGGCCTTGTCCCCGCGCCGCAGGCCGATGGCGTTGGCGATGAGCACCATCGTCGGCATCCCGACGCCAAGGCAGGCGAGGATGATGTGGAACCCCAAGGTGAACGCCATCTGGGAGCGGGCGGCGAGGAGTTCGGTCAGATCAGCTGGGTTCATGACGGCGGGCACCCTTGCGGCCGGCCGGTGCGATTGCGTTGATGGCGCAGATGAGGGACCGTCAGGCCACCCGATTCTACACGGGGCGCCCCGATTGGCCGTCCGGCACCACCTACGCTGCCCCAGCGCGGTATCCGCCGGAGCCCAGCCACCCACGCCGCCCCGGCGTGAGTGACGCGACCATGCCCCTGCGCCACGTTCAGCAGGGGCCAGCGCGAGACCAGACGCCGCATACCACGCTCCCCAAGCGTAGGTGACACAGGTCGTCTGGCCATCGCCAAACGCGGCCAAACGCGGCCCCGGCGGCCCCCGCCAAGACGCGGCCCAAACCGCCCCGCCCGGCTACCATGGACGTCCCGTGACCATCGCCCCGAACGACTTCGTCCACCTCCACACCCACTCCGAGTTCAGCCTGCTTGACGGGCTGGGCCGGATCACGGACCTTGTGGACACATCGGTCAAACACGGCTTCGACAGCCTTGCCGTCACGGACCACGGCTCGCTCTACGGCAGCGTCGCGTTCTACCAGGCGGCCACCAAGGCGGGCATCAAGCCCATTATCGGCGTGGAGACCTACGTGGCCCGGCGCGCGATGCGCGACAGGGAGGGCAAGGCCGACGCCCAGCCCTTCCACCTGGTGCTGCTGGCCACGGACATGACCGGCTATCAGAACCTGTGCCGTCTGGTCACGGACGCCCACATCGACGGCTTCTACTACAAGCCGCGCATCGACCGGGAGCTCTTGGCCAAGCACAGCGAGGGTCTCGTTGGGCTGTCAGCCTGTCTGGGCGGCGAGATCCCGCGGGCCCTGGAGGTTGAGGACTGGGAGTTGGCCCGCAAGCTTGCGGGCGAGTACGGCGACATCTTTGGCAAAGACCGGTTCTACCTGGAGCTCCAGGACCACGGCATGGCGGAACAGCGCCGCCTCAACGAGCAGCTCCTCAGGCTTGCGCCGGAGGCCGGCCTCCCGCTCATCGCCACCAATGACCTGCACTACGTCCACAAGGCGCAGCACGAGGCGCACGACGTCCTGCTCTGCGTGGGCACCGGCAGCAACCTCGATACGCCCAACCGGATGCGGTTTGAGGGCGAGGACCACTACCTCAAGACCGCCGCCGAGATGCTGGCGCTGTTCCCGGACCAGCGCCAGGCCATCCTCAACACGCGGCGTGTGGCCGAGATGTGTGACCTCAAGCTCCCGCTTGGCGAGCTGCGCATCCCGCACTTTCCCGTGCCGGACGGCGAGACCGTGGAGACGTGGCTCCGCAAGGAATGCGCGATTGGCATGCGGCGCCGCTACGGCACGGTCACGCCTGAGCTGCAGAAGCGGCTTGAGTACGAGCTGGGCGTCATCATCGCCATGGGGTACGCGGGCTACTTCCTGATCGTGGCGGACTTTGTCAACTACGCCAAGTCCCAGGGCATCGCCACCTCCTGCAGAGGCTCCGCCCCGGGCTCCATCGTCACCTACACCCTTGGCATCACCCCCGTTGACCCGCTCCACTACGGCTTGCCGTTTGAGCGCTTCCTCAACCCGGACCGCGTGACGATGCCCGATATCGACATCGACTTCGAGGACGAGCGGCGCGGCGAGGTCATCAACTACGTCAGCCGCAAATACGGTCAGGACCACGTCGCGCAGATCATCACCTTCGGCACGATGCTGGCCCGCGCGGCCATCCGCGACGTGGGTCGGGTGATGGGCATGGGCTACGCCGACGTGGACAAGATTGCCAAGGCCGTCCCCAACCAGCTGGGCATCAAGCTCTCCGAGGCGCTCGAGCAGTCCGCGCCGCTCAAGGAGATGTTTGACGGCGATCCGCAGGTTGCCAAGCTGATTGGGTTTGCCCAGCAGCTGGAGGGCGTGGCGCGCAACGCCTCCACGCATGCCGCCGGTGTGGTGATCTCGCGCGAGCCACTCACGGAGCTCATGCCGCTCCAGAAGGCCACCAACTCCGATGCGCTGATGACGCAGTACGAGATGCACGCCATCGAGTCGCTGGGCCTGCTCAAGTTTGACTTCTTGGGCTTGGCCAACCTCACCATCCTGCGCAAGGCCGTGGAGTTGATCCACGAGAACCGGGGCGTTGCGGTGGATCTGGAGCAGATCCCCCTTGACGATCCCAAGACCTTTGAACTGCTGGCCTCCGGCGAGACCACGGGCGTGTTCCAGCTTGAGTCCGCGGGCATGCGCCGCTACATCCGCGAGCTGCAGCCAACATCCGTCTACGACCTGGCGGCAATGGTGGCGCTCTACCGCCCGGGCCCCATGGACAACATCCCCATGTACATCCGCCGCAAGCACGGGCAGGAGAAGGTGGAGTACCTGCACCCGCTGCTTGAGCCGTTCCTGAACCGAACCTTTGGGGTGTTCGTCTATCAGGAGGACATCATGGCCGCCGCGGTTGCGCTGGGCGGCTTCTCCGGCCCCGAGGCGGACATGCTTGGCTACGCCATCCGCAAGAAGAAGTCGTCGGTGCTGCGCTCCATGAAGGAGACCTTCGTTGAGCGGGCAGCCGAGCGCGGCGTCTCGGCCGACACGATTGATGCGGTGTTCAAGGCCTTTGAGCCGTTTGAGCGGTACGGGTTCAACAAGGCGCACGCCACCACGTATGGGCTGGTGGCGTACCAGACGGCCTATCTCAAGGCGAACTACACCGTTGAGTACATGACGTCGGTGCTGAGCGCCTTCCGCGACAACGCGGAGAAGGTGGCAGCCGCAGTTGCGGAGTGCCGGCGCCTGGGCATCGAGGTCCGCGTGCCCGACGTCCACACGTCACGCCAGGGCTTCACCGTTGAGGGCGCGTCCATCCGGTTTGGCCTGCTGGCGGTCAAGAATGTTGGCGACAGCGCCATCGAGTCGATCATCCAGGCGCGCGAAGGCGCTGGGCCATTCCGGTCCCTCACGGACTTCTGTTCGCGCGTGGATGTGCGCCTGACCAACCGCAAGGTGCTGGAATCGCTGGCCCGGGTGGGCGCGATGGCGGCCTTTGGCCACCCGGCGCAGATCCTCCTGGGCTTGGACGATGCACTGGCCGCGGGCCAGTCCGCGCAGCGGGACCGCATCAGCGGCCAGACCTCGCTCTTTGACATGGGCAGCGATGAGGGGCCAACGCTGGAGCGGCCCCTGCCCATCACGCCTGAGACCCCTGTCCGCGAGCGCCTGCGCTGGGAGAAGGAGCTCATGGGGCTCTACCTGTCGGACCACCCGATGGGATCGGTTGCCGAACAGGTTGGCCTGTTTGTCACGGCGTACTCGAGCGACCTCAAGGACGAGACGCTTGAGGGCCAGCGCCTGGTCATGGGCGGCATCGTCACCGGCGTGCGCTCCATCGTCACCAAGGCGAAGTCGCAGATGGCCGTGGTGACCATCGAGGATCTCCAGGGCACCGTGGAGATTGTGGTCTTCCCCAAGACGTACGAGACTACGCTCGGGACCTGGCGCGAGGGAGCCATCCTGCTTGTCGCGGGCCGCGTTGACCATCGCGGCGACGAAGTGCAGCTGCTTGCAGACTCTGCGTGGGACTGGGACGTCGTGGTGGAGGGCGGTCCCGAGGCCTTCGCTCGCGAAGTTGGCGCGCTGGACAAGCGCTCAAGCCGGCGCGGCCCGGGTGGTCCCGGTGGCAGCGGCAACGGCAACGGCGGCGGGTCCGGCGGGAATGGCAACGGGAACGGCAACGGCGGCTGGAAGGGTCGGCCAAACGGGCAGGGGAGCGGCCAGCCTCAGGCGCCCCGCCAGCAGGCTGCGTCCCCGGTGGTCGCCGCCCCATCGGCACCGGCGGCCGCGCCACGTCCAATGGCCGAGCGCCCGTCAGAGCCCGTCCCCACCTATGCCGAGCCGCCCGGCTTCTCCGCCGGGTCTGGCGCGCGTGATGACAACCGCGAGGAGCCGCCGCTGCCCGAAGAAGCCGGGTCACGCGCCGTGGAGGCAGCGCAAGCGCCGTCGCGCCCCGTTGAGGCTGGCCCCAGCGCCGTGCTGCACGTGCGGTTTGCGCGGGAGGCGGGCGCCGACCGTGTCGTCTTGGCGATGCAGGCGTTCAAGCTTGTCCTGCGCGAGCGTCCCGGCGCCACGCGCGTTGTGGTCCACGTGCCTGCCCCCGGTGGTGACGCGCTGCCGATGGAGCTGCGCGGTGTCGCCTACGACTCGGAGCTTGTCGCCGAGGTCCAGCGCCGGGTGGGCGAAGGCGTCGTGGACCTGCGCCTGGCCTGAGGCGCCTCGATGCACGCGGTTGACCCGTCGAGGCGATACAGGTATACAGGAAACATGAAAGCAACCATCGACATCCCGGACACGTTGTATCGGCGCGTGAAGGCCCGCGCGGCGCTTGACGGGCGCGCCATCCGAGACGTGACCATTGAGCTGTACACGGAGTGGCTGGGCGAGGAGCTTCCGCAGCGGACGCCCCCAATCGGCCGGGCCAGCGGCGCGGAGTGGCTAACTCGTTGGCAGGAGCTTGGTGACGAACTCCTTGTGAGGGCCGTCGACACGCGGCCCGCAAGCGAGATCATCGTTACAGAGCGTCGCTGAGTGCTCACGATTGACGCGTCGGTCCTGGTGGCGGCGTCGCTGCGTGATGAGCCTGCCCACACTGCCTCGGCTGAGGCGCTCCGGCTGATCATGGCGTCCGGGCTTGAGGTTCACCAGCCGGCAATCGCCATTGTGGAGGTGACGGCGGCAGCGGCTCGGCGCACGGGTGACGGCGCGTTCGCCCGCCGCGTCGGCCAACTTGCGCTGGCGATGCCCGGGCTGACGGTCCACGGTCTGGATGCGGTTGCCGCATTGCGCGCCGCCACGCTGGCCAGCGATCTGCGCCTGCGCGCCGCGGATGCTGTCTACGTCGCCACAGCGCTCGCGGTGGGCAGCGTGCTCATCACGCTTGATCACGAGGTTGTGGATCGCGCCGCGTCGGTGGTGCGGGTGCTCACGCCTATGGACTGGCTCGCGCTGCAGGAGACGTAGCGCGCCAAGTCCTGGTACCGGAGGTGGGATTCGAACCCACAAGACCTTTCAGCCAGCGGTGTTTGAGACCGCCGCGTATACCGTTCCGCCACTCCGGCCAGAGGCGCAATCGTAGCCCAGCCAAGCCACGGACCCCAAGCGGCGGAACCACATGCCGTGAAGTGGCGTCAGGACGGCGATGCACCCCCACCTCGTTGCCCGCCCCGACGCCCGTCGAGCCGTTCAGGCTGTTGCCCGATGCTAGACTCGGCCGGCTTCACCATCGCCGCTGTTGCGCCAGGGAGGGTCGATCTCGTCGTGGAGGACGCTCGTCCGGCGAATGCCGCCGATGACCTTGTCCGGCGCCGGGATCACATCCTGATTGAGCGGGCGCAGGCCGGGAGCCTCGACGCCTTCAACGACATCGTGGAGTGCTATCAGGACCACCTGTTCTCGCTGGTGGCGCGCATGGTTCCCGATCCGGACCAGGCGCACGACGCGGTGCAGGAAGCGTTCTTCTCCGCATACCGGAACCTCGCGGGGTTTCGGGGCGGCAGCGTTCGGTCCTGGCTCAGCCGCATCGCGATCAACGCCGCGATGGACCAGCAGCGGCTCCGCAAGCGCCGGCCGTCGCAGCCCTATCCGGAGCTTGAGGACGACTCGTGGCAGCCGCCGGCGGGGCCCGAAGCCGATCCCGAGCGGACGGCGCTTGAGGGTGAGCGTTCCCGCGTGCTGCAGGGCGCCCTTGCCGCAATCACGCCGGACCAGCGTCACGCCATCGTGCTGTTTGACGTTGAGGGCTATGACTATCAGGAGATCGCGGACCTCACGGGTGTCTCGCTGGGGACCGTGAAGTCGCGCATCCACCGCGGGCGCCTTGCGCTCCGAGACCGGCTCACGGACCACATGTCGCTGTTCCGCGAGGTGGGGGCATGAGCGCGGAGGGCCGCCACACCGCCAGCCCCGCCCACGACCGGCACGACGCGTCCCTCGTCGCCGCGTACGCCGCGGGAGACGCAGCCGGGCGCGAGCTGGCCGGGGCGTCCGCGCTGGTCGCCGCCTGCGCCGAGTGCGCCGCGCTCCACCGGGACCTGCGCGCCATCGCCGCGGCGCTGCCCGCCATGCCGCCGCCCGCCCGTCCCCGCGGCGCGGACTTCCGCATCACGCCCGAGCAGGCCGCCGCGCTCCGCCCCGCCGGCGCCCGCGGCGCCCTGGCCCGCCTCCTCTCGCCCCTCGCCGCGGCCCGGTTCGCCTTCGCGGGCCCCGCCGGCGCCGGCCTCGCCGCCCTGGGCCTTGCGGGGATCCTGCTCTCGGGCGGCCTCGGCAGCCTGGGCCTCGGCGGACAGGGGACGCCCGGCGATCGCGCTGCGGCGCCCGTCACCTCCACTGCGGGATCCGGCGCCGGGTTCGGAGCGCCTTCCGGTGCGCCGACCAAGCTCGCCACGATCAACCCGGCTCTGGCTCCTGAGGCGTCGCCGGCCATCACGCCCATGGATCAACTGGCCGGCGTTGGGCCCGGCGCGGCCACCGCGACGTCCGTTGCGGCAAACGCTGCTGGTGCCGACGCAACACCGGTGCCGAGCGTCACAGGCGTCAACACCCCGGCCGTCGGCCAGGCCACCGACACCACGTCACCGCTGACGGGTCCGTCTGCGCTCCTGCTGGGCGTCGGGGTGGTTTTGCTTGCGGTGCGCCTGAGCGCACGCCGAGCCGCCGACGGCTGATAGGCGTGGGGAACCGGACGCGGTCTTTGGTCGTCTGGGGCGCACGATGAAGCGTCTCGAGGCCACCGCCCACACCGCCAGCCCCGCCCACGACCGGCACGACGCGTCCCTCGTCGCCGCGTACGCCGCGGGAGACGCAGCCGGGCGCGAGCT
>CAIYHO010000270.1 GCA_903925955.1 uncultured Chloroflexota bacterium | reverse complement strand
GCAGTGGCGCAGAGCAGCGGCGCGACCGGGAACTAGCTGGCAATTATCACGAGCGGTGATGAGGCGACCGACTTGCCCCAAGCACGCAGATAAGTGGCAGATAAGCGCGAGGTGAGCGGCCGATAAGGGCCCATCGCTAGCCTCGCCCGCATGCGACAGCTTGAAGTGCTGATCCCGTCCAGCGTCACCAGACGGGTGTTCTCGGCGTGGTCAATCGATATCCCCTCGGCGATGGAGGAGACATTCGTCGGCGAAGACTCGTACTGGCATGCGTGGGATCGGGAGCGGTCGGTCTCGCTCACGAGCGTCGTCATGACGGACCTCGGCGAGCCAGTGCCGGCCGCGGCCATCGCAAAGCACTTTCCGGCGCTGGACGGCGAACCCGTAACCGAACTGCCGCCGGGGCTCTTGGGCTGCGCGGCCATCATCGACACGGAGCCTCCGGCCAAGGCGTCACGGGCGCTGACCGGCCTGCTCGCGGTCTACGGGCGCGCGCTGGTGGTGACGATCACCAGCGATGACCTTGACTGGGCGCGCCAGACCTGGCGGTCCATCCGGACGCACATCGCGCCAATTGAGGCACCGCCAGCTCCGCCGCCCAACCCGCCGCGGCCAAACCGGGCCGCCCGCCGCGCCCAGCGGCACTGATCAGCTGTCCGCGGCTGCCCACGTTGCGCCCGAGACGCGGACCTCCTGGCCCAGGCGCCAACGCCTGCTCCATGCGGAGCGTGACTTCGCGGCCCAGGCGCCCTCGCCCGGGCTGCAGGAGCCCGGGTCGCCGTCGGTGATCTCGTCGTCAGGCGCTCACCGCGTAGCGCTGGCCAAACCGCTCCATCGCCTGCAGCACCGGGATCAACTCCAGACCTCCGGCGCTCAAGCTGTACTCAACGTGCGGCGGCACAACGGCAAACACCACGCGGTCCACCAGGCCGTCCGCCTCCAGTTCACGCAGCGACTGGGCGAGCATCTTGTGCGTGATGCCGCGGACCTCGCGCTTGAGCCCGCCGTAGCGCACGGTTCCGTGCTGCACCAGCTGCCACACGATCAGCGTCTTCCAGCGGCCGGTGAGCGCGTCAATCGCCAGGTTCACCGGGCAGTAGTACGGGCGCCCCGCCAGCGCGAACGGCGCGGGAAGGGGTGTCAGCTCCGCCGGCTCGGCGGCGTCCAGATCGATGATGCTATCCATTTGGTGAGTATGGCACGTAATAGTGCGTACTAGTCAAGACGCGAGTGACAACGCTACCGTCCCACCAGCGCTGGCCAATCACGGCTTGCACCCAAGGAGACACCAACAGTGACTGACCGAACCGAAACCATCGACGCCGCGCTCGCCGTGTCGCGCGCCATCGCCGCCCGCGAGATCGCCACCCGTGGCGCCGATCTGCTTGACCCCGCCTTCCGCTACCACGGCGCGGCCGGCATGGAGCTGGACCGCGACGGCTACATCGGCTTCATGGCTGGTCTGGGCGAGGCGTTCCCGGATATGGCCATGAGCTTTGAGCCCGTGATCGCGGACGGCAATCGCGTGGGCGTGCACTGGCTGAACCGGTTCACCCACCAGGGCGCCTACATGGGCGTTGAGCCCACGGGCCGCGCGATGGCCCTGACGGGCACGTTCATCCGCGAAGTGGCCAACGGCGTCGTCACCGAAGAGTGGGACACCACGGACATCTTTGGCCTCGCCGGCCAGTTGGGCCTTATCCCTAACGGCGGCTGATTCGAACGCGTCGCAATGACCGCGGACGCGCCGAAACGCGTTGGAGCAGACACCCTTGCGTCATCGCGGGGCTCGTGGCAATCGTCACGGGCGGAGCCCCGCAGACGCAAGGAGCCGTTTCGCAGAAGACCAGCAACGATCCCATCGCCTTCCCGACCGAGGTGCCTGAGGGCATCCTCCTTGCGCACGCGGCCAAGCGACGGGCTCCGCCGGCTGGCCGGCGGAGCGATCCCAGGGCCACGAGGCCGAGGGTGCGACACTCATCGCCATGGCCCTCCGAGTGGCCGCAACACAAGCCACACAGGAGGCGAACTGATGTCCAAGGGTCGCGCGGCGCTTGCCGTGGTGCTGCTGCTGGTGGGTCTCGTGTGGACCGGGCAGGGCGCCGGGGTGATCCCGGGCAGCTTCATGACCGGCTCGTCGTTCTGGCTTGGCGTGGGCCTTGTCTGCATCGTGCTGGCGGCGGCCATCGCGTGGACGGCGCGTCGGCGAGGCTGAAGCCAGCCCCGAGGCCTCAGCCCCGGGCGGTGGGCTCCGGCTCACCTGTCATCGCCAAGACAGTGCCCCAGAGCAACGCGCGATCCGCAGCCGACAGCCGCGTTGACGGCACGCGGTCAAACGGGCGGACCCGGCGGTCCAGGAACAGGCGGCCGCTGACGGCGCGAGCCTCGGGCGCAGCGGCCAGCCAGAGGATGGTGTCCACGCCCTCGGCAGGGCTCCGCAGCTGGTCGCCCACAAGCTTGGCAAACCCCGGCAGCGACGCCTGGACGCCGGGCGTGTTGGCCCAGCCCGGGTGCATGGCGTTGGCCACAACGTTCGTGCCGCGCAGGCGGCGCGCACGCTCGCGGATCAGCGCCACCTGCGCGCGCTTCGCCCGGGCATACGCAAGGGCGCCCTGGTACTCGCCCCGCTCGTAGGCGAGATCGTCAAGCGGCAGCGACTGCGTGTACATGCCGCCTGAGGTGACCGCGACGATGCGCGGATCCGGGCTCTCCATTAGGCGCTGCTGCAGGCGCGAGACCAGCACAAACGGGCCAAGCGTCATGGCGGCAAACGTGCGCTCAAACCCCTCAGCCGTGACTTCGCGCGTGGGGATCATGGCGCCGGCGTTGTCCACGATCACGTCGATCTGCGGCGCGACCTCCAGCACCTGAGCTGCAGCGGCGCGGACGGACGCGAGTGACGCCATGTCCACCACGACGGTGGGGGCCGCCAGCCCCGGCGTTTCCGCCAGCAGTTCGGCACGCGTGCGCTCAAGCCTGCCAGCGTCGCGGCCCAGCAGCACAAGGTTTGCCCCCATCCGCGCGAAGGCTCCCGCGGCAGCGCGCCCAAGACCAGACGTGGGGCCTGTCAGCACCACGGTCCGGCCCGTCATGGGATAGGACTCGGCGTCCGGCCAGTCGTACAGACGTCGGCGCAGGTTGAAGCCCAGCCGGGTAAAACTGGGGACAACCAGCACTTCGGCAAGGTTGTCCACAAGGGAGCGTGCATTCAACATCTACATCTTCGGGCGTCACACCCGTCCGGATCGGTGGATCCTGCG
>CAIYHO010000269.1 GCA_903925955.1 uncultured Chloroflexota bacterium | reverse complement strand
TCCCTTGGCCTCGGCGCAGCCTCCGCAGCCCGCGTGAGCGCCACCGGGACCGCGATTGGCGGCCAGACGCTTGACGTCCCCCTGCCGTCCGAGCTGGTGCCCACCGCGCCGCCCGTCGTGTCGTCAGCCGTGCCCAGCGCCGGGACGGCTGGCACCGCGTCCCCCACGCCGGCTACCCCCTGGCCCTCATTGGCGCCGCAGCCCGTGCCGGCGGACCTTGTGCCGTCTCTTGTGGCAGCCCGTGACGATCTGCCCGTCCTCTACTCCGACGGCTGCCATGTCGACGCGGCAACCGTCACCCCGCCCGACTGCGTGTTTGGCGTCCGAGACTCCGCCACCACGGTTGTCCTGATTGGCGATTCGCATGCTGCCCAGTGGTTTCCGGCCCTGGAGCGTCTGGCCCTGGAGCACCACTGGCGGCTCATCGCCATGACGAAGTCAGCCTGCACCGCGGCCGACACCACCGTCTACAGCCCCATTCTGCTGCGCGCCTACACGGAGTGCGACACGTGGCGTCTGGCGGTCAACAACCGCATCGCCGCCATTCACCCGGCGCTCGTAGTCGTGTCCAGCTCGCGGGGCTACCGGATGATGGTCAAGGGATCGGACGTTGCCATCGCCGAAGTCCCTGATGCATGGGACGCGGCACTGGGCCGCATGCTCACCAAGCTGTCAGCCATCGCGAGCCACGTCCTGATGATTGGGGACACCCCACGGTCAAACGCGGATCCGCCGGTCTGTCTCTCCGCGCACTTGGACAACGCGACTGCCTGCGCGATGCCGCGGAGCAAGGTCACGCTGCCGGCGTACACCGCGCGCGAGGGAGTCGTCGCGGTTGGCGCGGGCGCCATCTGGGTTGACCCAACGGCTTGGATCTGCCACACGGACCCGTGCCCGGTGATCGTGGACAGGTTCCTGATCTATCGGGACCAGCACCACCTCACCGCCACGTACAGTCGCGGGCTCGCCAACGTCCTGTACCGGGTCATGCCGCAACTGGGCCCATAAAGCCGGCTCAGGAAGCCCAAGCAGGGATAGGTACACAATGTACCGGTCACGCCGTTGACGTTCCTTCGTGGACAGAGTCTTCTGCGTACGCCATCTGGTCCAACTCTGAGGGGAGGACCGGACGGAGGAGGAGTCCCGCTCGTGCCTGCCCAAGAGTCCACGTGGCGATTGCGGATCAAGCACGAGCGAACCCACCTTGGCCTGACGCAGGCTGAACTCGGCTTCGCCGCAGGTCTTTCCGCTGAGGCAATCCGCAAGTACGAGCGCGGTGGACGCACGCCCACCCGTCGCCACCTGCTGGACATCCTTGAAGCGCTGCACGTGCCGCCGCGGCGTGTGCGCGAGATCCTCGCAGACGCGGGCTTTGTGCCCGAGCCCGGTCCTGTCCCATCCGACTCGCTGACCGGGTACGCGTACCCGCTTGCCGAGGCGCGTCTTGAGATTGAACGCTCGTCCTGGCCTCGGTTTGTCACCGGTGGCGCGATGGACGTGTTGGCCGCCAACCGCGCCGCCAACGACCTGTGGGGTGTGGACGTTGCGGGCGAACTGCGGCGCCGGGACCGTGCAGGCGCCCATGTCATCCCGGCGATGGCCGAGAGCTGGTTTGCCGGGCACGTGGCCAACTTTGACGAGCTCCTTGGCGTGGTCATCAGCGTGCTCAAGGGCATTCCAGACGGGGCCGCCGCGCTGGACAACCCCTCCCCGTGGGCCGAGAAGGTGCTGGGCGCGCTGGCTGCCACAAACCCACAGGCCGTGGGCCCGCTGCTTGATCTCTGGGAGGCGACACCACCCCAGCAGATCAGGCCGCGCTGGGATTACCCGGTGGTTTGGCGCGAGCCCGAGGGCGAGATCCGGTTCGTCGGCCTGGTCACCGTTGCCAATGAGCGTGACGGGCTCTCGTTCAACGACTGGATCCCAGTTGACGCACCCAGCCACGTGGTGCTGGAGCAGGTGCTGGCGGCGCGCCGCGGCGGGTTTGCCCCACCAACCAGCGGCAGCCCGCGGGGCGTCGGCCGCCGATAGCTGTGCGCCAGGGCCGGTCCGCCTCCGAGGCTACGAGGCGGATGCTCTCGGCAGTCCTTCCACGAACTGCGCCAGGCT
>CAIYHO010000268.1 GCA_903925955.1 uncultured Chloroflexota bacterium | reverse complement strand
TCTGCCCCGGTTGACACCCGCGCCCGGCATCGCAGAGCTGCGAGGTTGCGAGTGCGCGCAAGGCTACAGGATTTGGCGAGTAATATGTTACGCGTCATAGGTGATGCACCTACACTTGCAACAAATCCACCATCTGAGGGCGACGCATGACAGCTGGAACGCGGATCGCGATTGACGTCGGCGGCACCTTCACCGACGTCGTCTCGCTAGAGGAAGCCTCCGGGGCCCTCCGGTTTGACAAGGTGCCCACAACCCCAAGCGACCCCCAAGAGGGCGTCCTGAACGGGTTTGCGGCGAGTGGCGTCCAGTTGACGGACGTGGCCACATTCATCCACGGCACCACGCTGGGCCTCAACGCGCTCCTCACGCGACGTGGAGCCAAGACCGGGATCATCACCACCAAGGGCTTCCGCGACGTCTACCTCCTGGGCCGCACAAACCGCGTGCCGATGTACGACTTTCGGTATCGCAAGCCGTCAAGCCTGGTGGAGCGGCAGCACATCCTCGAAGTTGGCGAGCGGCTCGACTTCGAGGGAAACGTCCTCGCTCAGTTTGACGAGGCGTCGGCCAGGGCTGCGGCGCAGCGGGTCGTGGACCTGGGCCTCGAGTCGGTGGCGATCTCGTTCCTCCACTCGTACGTCAACCCGGCGCACGAGCAGCGGATGGCGGCCATCCTGCGCGAAGTGGCCCCCGACATTGAGGTGACCGTCTGCTCCGCGCTGTCGCGCGAGCTGCGTGAGTACGAGCGCACAAGCACCGGCGTGCTTGACGCCTACATCAAGCCCATCGTCCGCCGCTACCTGTCAAAGCTTGAAGGGACCCTCGCCAAGCGCGGCTTCGGCGGCCAGTTCCTCACCACCCGCTCCGGCGGCGGCGCGATGACCGCGTCAACCGCAAAAGACGCGCCCGTCAACCTCATCCTGTCGGGTCCCGCGGGCGGCGTCCTTGGCGCGGCGTGGTTCGCCAAGGCAGCAAACCAGCCAAACCTCATCACCATCGACATGGGCGGCACCAGCCTTGACGCCTCGCTGGTTGTGGACGGTGAGCCGCTGACGTACTTCGATGCCTCGTTTGAGGGGCTGCCCATCAACCTCGCGTCGCTCTACATCCACACCATCGGCGCCGGCGGCGGCTCGCTGGTCTGGATTGACGAGGGCAATCACCTCCAGGTTGGCCCGGCCAGCGCAGGTGCCGAACCGGGTCCGGCCTCGTACGGCCGCGGCGGGACCCAGGCGACGTTTACGGACGCCGCGCTCCACGTGGGCTATCTCGGCAACGACATGGCGCTCGCCGGCAGCCTCACCCTGAACCGCAACCTTGCTGCGCAGGCCCTGGCCTCGGCGGCCGGTGCCCTTGACATGTCCGTGGACGCGGTTGCCCGCGGCGTGCTGCGGATCTCCACCACCAAGGTTGTGGGCGCGGTCCGCTCCATCACCGTGGAGCTTGGCCGCAACCCGGCGGACTTTGCGCTGCTTGCGTTTGGCGGCGGCGGCGGGCTGGTGGGCGTGGACGTCGCGCGCGAGCTCTCCATCTCAACCGTCATCGTGCCGCCCGGCCCGGGCGCGTTCTGCGCCTTCGGCATGCTTATGGCCGACGTGCGCCATGACTACGCGCGCACGCTGATTGGCAAGATCGACACGCTTGACCTCGAGTCGGTGCGGGGCCACCTGACCGCGATGCGGGCCGATGGCGACGCCGCGCTGCTGGCGGAGGGCTTTGCGCAGGAGGCGCGGAGCTACCTCAAGGCCATCGACATGCGCTATGAGGGGCAGGAGCACAGCGTCCGCCTCCCCGTCTTGGCGGACTTCTCGGCGGCCGAGGCAGACCGCCTCAAGGTGGCCTTTGCAGAGGCGCACGAGCGCGCGTACGGGCACACGATGCCTGACCCGGTAGAGGTGGTGGCGGTGCGTCTCTCGGCCATCGGCCACCAGGCCCGTCCCCATGTGCCGCCGCAGGAGCGGCGTGACGGGGTGACGGTCCCCCACCGCACCACGCGGCCGGTCGTCGAGGTGGACGGCAGCGTCACCGAATACGCCATCTACCACCGCGACGACTTCCGGCACGGCGACAAGATCGCGGGCCCGGCTGTCGTCAGCGAGCACACCGGTACCACGGTGCTCCACGCCGGCGACACCGCCGCTATCGGCGCCTACGGCGAAATCGTCATCACGGTTGCGGGGAACTAGGACATGGTTGACTCGATCACCACCGAGGTCATCCGCCACAGCATGCTGTCGGCGGCCGATGAGATGGCCCGCAACCTCTGCCGGACCGCCTACAACACCATCGTGTACGAGATCCACGACTACGGCGTGGGCCTGCACGACCCACAGGGCAACACCATCGCCGAGGCGCCGGGCGTCGCGGTGTTCTCGGGCGCAAACGACTTCGGCATCCGCAAGGTCGTTGAGTTCATTGGCGCTGAGAACATGTCAGCCGGTGACGTGTTCATGTGCAACTATCCGTACTGGTCCTCGGCGCACACCCTGGACGTGCTGGTGTTCAGCCCAATCTTGGTGGCCGACACCCTCATCGGGTACTCCTCCTGCCGCTGCCACCTGTTGGACCTCAAGCAGAAGAACGCGGGCTACGTGGTTGACTCCACCAGCATGGAGCAGGAAGGCATCTTCTTCCCCGCCACCAAGATCTTCAGCGGCGGCAAGCTGCAGACCGACATCATCGACATCATCCGGTTCAACAGCCGGTTCCCGGAGCGCACCGTCGGCGATCTGCTGGCCGAGGTCTCGGCCGTCCACACGGGCAACGTCCGTCTGAGCGAGATCGCCGGGAAGTACGGCGTGGACACGCTCCTCACGGCGATGGAGCAGATCAACGACCACGGCGAGCGGCTTTCGCGCGCGGCCGTGGCCCGCCTGCCCAAGGGCACCTGGACCGCAACGGACTGGGTGGACACCGACGGGATCACTGACGACAAGGTTGCGATGACCGCCACCGTCACCGTTGACGGCGACCGGATGATCATCGACTGGACCGCCACCGACAAGGCGGCCGCCGGGCCAATCAACGTCCCGGTGGGCCTCACCATCGCCGCGTCCCGGCTGTCGTTCAAGGCGATCACCACCCCGGACAGCCCCATCTGCGCCGGCAACTTCCGCAACCTCGAGATCCGCACCACGCCGGGCACGCTGGTTCACGCGGTGCCGCCGATGCCCACCTTCACCCTGTGGACCGGCATCCTCGCCCCCGAGGTTGTCACCAAGGCGCTTGCCCAGGGCATGCCGGACTTTGTGCCGGCCTGCACCGGCGGCGACATCTGCGACATCATGGCCCTGGGCGTGAACCCGCGGAACGGGGCGTTCTGGCTTGAGGCCACCAACGACGCGGTGGGCTTTGGGGCGCACGCGGGCGGTGACGGCGAGGACGGGATCATGCATCCCACCGAGCCCGGCTGCCGCAACAACCCCATCGAGGTCCTTGAAAACAAGGCGCCCATGCTCATCGATGAGTACGGCTATCGGCCGGACTCGGCTGGAGCGGGCAAGCACCGCGGCGGCGTGGGCATCGTCCGCGCGTACCGGTTCCTCGCCCCCACCAACGCCATCGTCATCAACTACAAGACCAAGACCGCCCCGTGGGCACTTGGCGGTGGCAGCGAGGGCCAGAAGAACACGGTCATCATTGGCTTGGGCACCCCGGACGAGCGCGAAGTCCACGTGAGCGACAACGCGTTTGCGCCGGGCGGGACCATCACCAACTTCACCGGTGGCGGCGGCGGCTGGGGCAACCCGTACGAGCGCGAAGCGGGCAAAGTGGCCGCGGATGTGCGTCAGGGCCTGGTCTCGCCAGAGCGCGCACGCGCCGACTATGGCGTGGCCGTTGATCCCATCACGTTCGTGGTGGACGTTCCTGCGACGGCTGCGCTGCGCTCGGCGGTGGGGCAGTGATCCTCAGCTGCCTGACGTTTGAGCTGCAGCCGGGGTCGCTCGGCAAGCTTGAGGAGGTCTTCCGGAAACACCGGATCCTCGAACGCGCCATCCAGACCGAGGGCTGCCAATCGCTGTATCTGGCTGGTGACGTCGCCAACGAGGGCCGGGCGCACGTGATTGGCGTCTGGGACGATGACGCGGCGTACCAGCGCTGGCTGGACCAGCCCGGACGCGAGGAGGGCAGCGATGACCTCCACGCAATTGTGGCTGCGGCGTGGGATCCCACGGCGCCCGGCGAGGTCTGGCGCGTGGTGCACGCAGCCGTGAGTACGATGCCGCCCACGGGGCCGCTCGCGGCAGCGTGAGCGCTCCACGGGAAACGCGGCCAAGCACGGGGGTCACATGATCGATCGAGAATCAACCGCCAACGGTGGCCTGGCTGCCGGCAAGGCCGTGAAGGGTAAGAGCCTGCGTGAGCAGGTGATCGCGTCGCTGCGCTGGTCCATCTTCATCGGCGAACTGCCGCCCGGGCGCCAGTTCAGCGTCCCGGTGCTTGCTGAGCAATTTGGCGTGTCCCCCACCCCGGTCCGCGAGGCCGTGCTGGAGCTTGCCCAGCAGGGGCTTGTGGTGGCTGTGGCAAACCGCGGCTTCCAAGTTGTGCCGCCGACACTGGAATACCTGCTGCAGGCCATGTACGTGCGCCGCCTGTTGGAAGTGCCAGCCATGGCGGCCATCGCCCGTTCGGCGTCGCCTGAGCAGATCGCGCCGATCCGCGAACTGGCCGAGACAACCATGCAGGCGGCGCTCGGAGACGACATCCGCGCCTTCGTTGAGGCGGACTACGTCTTCCACTGGCAGTTGACAAGCCTGTGCGGCAACGGCGTCCTCACCAACCTGATTGAGGAGATGCGGTCGCGCGCGCGGGTGGTGGTCATCCCTGCAATCTCAAAGCAGTTGAGTCTGGCCTCGGTTGCCCAGGAGCACCTGGACCTGCTGACCGCAATCGTCGAGCGTGACCTCGATGCGGTGGAGCGGGTGACCCTCGCCCACATGGATCGCACCTTCGACGGGATCAAGCACACGTTCGAAGGCACCGCCTGAGGCTGGCTCCACGCCACGCCCGCCCGCCGACACCGGCGCGTCAGGCCGTCCAGGGTCAGCCCGCCTGCAGCACCACCGTCACCTCGCCCGACGCCGCAACGGCGAGCGGGATTGATGTCAGCGGGGTAGGCGCCGGACCGCTCAGCACGGCTGCCTGGTTGGCCGGGTCGAAACGCGCCGTGTGGCACGGGCACTGGATGATCTGAGTGGCGTCGTCCCAGCCAACGGTGCACCGGCCATGCGTACATGAAGCGCTGTACGCGACAACCGATCCGTCGGCGAGGCGCACCATGATCCCAGGACCCCCCGGGTTCATGGCGTACGGCACCTCATACGGGATGGTGAAGGGGCGCGCGCCCACGCCGGCGAAGTCGGCAAGGTTGCCAATCACGGGGCCGGCGGTTCCGGGCGCTGCTGTTGCCGGAGCCGCGGTGGGTGCGGAGGTTGGGGCGACAGTGGGCGGCGGCGTGACAGGAGCCAAGGTTGGCGCCGGGGTTGGCGCGGGAGCGCTCGGCGAGCTGCCGCCGCCGATGGTTCGCAGCGACGATGCGCAGGCCGCTGCCGCGAAGGCCACAAGCCCAAGCACGCCCGCCTTGATCACTGCGCGCCGATGCGGCTTCCCTACCACCGGTTGTGTCACCGAGCATCCTCCAGGGTCGGTCCTGCGCGAATGCCACCGACGTATGCCTGAGGGTATGTCTCAGACATCTACAGACCCCCTGCTTGCCAGCCCAAGCGGGCAGGGCCGGATGTCCCAAGGTCCGGGCGCAGCGGCCCAAGCGTCCCTACTCCACCACCACCCGGTCCGATGCCCCGCGGCCAAACGTCTCGGGCGTGTACATCTCCTCGGCCTTGGGCGGCGGCACGTTGAAGACGCCGGGCGTTGTGGCGCGGACGACATAGCGGTAGTCGTACGTTCCCTCCCAGAGCAGGGACGCAAACGCCTCAACGCGCTCGTCGCGCAGGTTCTGGTGGTTGTACCAGCGGCCCATCCAGAGCCACCAGTGGCCGAAGCCGCCACCGAAGCCGCCGCCGGGTCCGCCGCCGGGTCCGCCGAGTCCGCTTGCGCCAACCGTGGCGACCTTTGTGCCCGATGCGGCAGCCGACGACGCGGTCATCGCAAGCGACGTGTCGATCGCCTCAAAGCCCGCAGGCATCGGGTCCACCAGCGCCACGTGGTAGCGCCGCGAGCGGGCGGTCATGGTGACCGTGACGCGGACGCGGGCGCCGGCGCGGACATGCCACGTGCCGTCCGGGTCCCGGTGGACATCGGCCGGGTTGTCCAGCCCCTCGTAGACCCGCCCCACCTCAAACCCGCGGTCAAGCGCGTCCAGCGCAAGACGCTCCGGCGCATAGGTCAGGCCTAGCCGGTAGTAGAGCCGGCCCGGACCGTCCTTGGCCAAGAGCAGCTCAAGCTTGCCGCTGCCGGCGTCGCCCCCGTCCGCGCGCAGGTTTGCCATTGGCACAAGCATGCGGCGCCGGTCCGTGGAACGGCCGCGGAACGCCTGCTCCCCCGCGAACCCCTCGCCAAGCCAGAGGCGCGCCACGAAGTCCGGGGTCACCCCCTCAAACCGCTCGAAGTACGTGCCCAGCGCCAGGAGCACAAACGCGTTCTCCTGGGTGTTGCCCCAGCGGCCCGCGGTTCGGTGCGCCATGAGCCCCGCAACCAGCTTTGGGATCAAGTCGCTCTTGGGCTGGTCCGCGATAAGCGCCTCAAGCAGCACCGCGTCGACGCGCCGGTTGGACGCCAGAAGCAGATGCGCGCCATCGCCGTAGCTCACGGTGAAGTTCGCCGCGCCCGGTGTCTCGGTGACGCTGTTGGCGAGGTGGCGGCGGATCTCGTCTCGGGCAGAACCCCCGTCCAGCACCGGCAGCAGCCAGCCCAGCGCCTCCATCGAGAGGCCCTTCGTGCCGTGCTTCGCGAACAGGACCTGGGCCTTCTTGGGGTCCCGATCGTCAAGCCGCGCTCGAACGTCCAGCGCGTAGGCGCTGATGGTGGATCGCACCTCTTCGGGATAGTGCGGGCGGAGGGCGTCTATGCGGAGCTCGATGTCGCGCAGGTACCCCAGCACATCGCTGCGCAGGGCCGCCGGGACGGCGAAGCCCTGCGCCTGCGCCCGCGCCGCCGCGTTGCCGACGTGGACCGCGAGGTACGGCCAGCTCTCCTCGCCCCGGGTCCAGAAGCCAAAACCGCCGTCCACGTTCTGCATGGCGCGCAGGCGATCGAGATCCTTGGCAACCGATGCGTCAAGCTCGGCCGGAGCCGGCAGCCCGTCTGCCGCAAACGCCGCCAGGACGTCACGAAGCGCGGCGATCCCCAGAATGCGCGACGCGATCTGCTCCGCGCACTCGTACGGGTAGCGGACCAGGTACAGCACAGCGTCCGCAAGGGCGGCAACCGCCGTTGACGAGGTGGTGACCTCCAGACCCCCAAACGCGGCGACCGCCCCGTCCGGGGCGCGGACCTGCTGGGCCATGACGCCCTCGTCAAGCGTGCCGTGAACGGCGAAGGCCTCCGTTGTGGCGGGCGTCCAGACCGGGAGCGTCACCGTGGCGGCGTCCGCGTCCGGGCCGGCCGCGGCGGCAACCTCAAAGCGGGCCTCGCCCACCCCATCGGCAGCCGCGGGGAAGCGGACTTCGGCACGATCCCCGGCGGGCACGGTGAGCCGGCGGCCGGCGCCTGCGGTGAGCGTGGCGTTGGACGCACGGACCGCGACGTCCACCTCAAGCGCCAGCGGCGTCTGGTTCTGGATGACAACCGGCAGCTCAAACGTGTCGCCAAAGTTGAGGAACCGCGGGGCCGATGGGCGCACCATCAGCGGCAGACGCGCGGTCACCGCGGCCTCGCCAACGCCAAAGCGCGCAACGCCGTCTGTGGCCACAACCATCACGCGATACCGCGTGAGGTTGTCCGGCAGCTTGAGCAGGACCGTGGCCCGGCCGTCCGCGTCCAGCTCCACGGCAGCGGCAAACAGGGCCAGCGCCGAGAAGTCCGTCCGGGCGCGGATAGGCTCCGGCGCGGGGTCCGGCCCGCCGCGCATCGCCCGCTTGTACATGGCACGGCCGCCAGGCGCCTCGTCCCTCATGGGCGCCCCGGCCAGCGCCATGGGCGCCGGCATCGCCATCGCCGACTCGCTCATCATCGCCCGCATCCGCGGCGCCGGCGGCTCAGGCAGCGCGATGTCGCCGGGCCTTGCCAGCAGCACGTCTGCACGGGACCGGCGATCCATGACGCCCTCGCCTCGCTCCGGGTAGAACACGGCCATCGGGTCCGGGTTGGCGTAGCCCGCCAGCGCAAGCACGGCCTCGTCCGCAACCACAACGGTGGCCCCGCCGCTCACCCGCTCGCCGCCGGCTCCGCAGACAACAAGACCCACCTCCGTGGACTCGCCCGGGCGCAGCCCCGTCTGGCGCGGGGTCACGGCAACTGTGAGCGTGCGCGCCAGCGGCGGCACCGGCAGCTCCACCGTCCCCGACGCACACGCCGGCCGCGTGACCCCAGGCGCATCATCCCGCGGGACCGCGCCAACCAGCGCCACCGAGGCGTGCACGTTGGGCGTCATTGCATCCGCAATGGGGATGCGCAGCGTGTGCGTCCCGCTGTCCACGGTGAACCGCTCCTCGCGCAGCAGGCCGTCTCGACGGAGCGTGAGCAGGCCCTCCGCCGGGACAAACGGGGCGATCAGCAGCACCTGCGCCACATCACCCGGGGCGTAGGTGCGCTTGTCCGGCACCAGCACCAGCTCGTCTTCGTTGAGACCACGCCGCGGCTCCGGCTTCCCGCCCGCAACCCACGCCATGAGGGTGGCCGTGTTGGCGCGCCCGGCTTCGTCCGCGATGCTCGCGGTCACGCGCCATCGGCCGCCCGTGGGCTCATCCAGACGCATGACGACGGGCCCGGCGTCCGAGACGGCCGACAGCTCCGCAACCTCCACGGCCTCCTCGCGCCACTCGCCCTTGACCTGGCGGTACTCGCGGCGCTCCGCCCGGAGCGCGATGGCCGCGCCGGGGATGGCGGTGCCGTCAACATCGGTGACGACCAGCTCAAACTCCAGCGGCTCACCCGCCGCGACAAACGAGCGGTCACCGCGCAGACCCACATAGGCCGCCGCAGGGTGCACCACCACCGCGGCCGACGCTGTCCAGGCCTGACGGTTGACGTCCGTGACCGTGCCCTCGGCCGACACCACCCAGGGACGCGGCGGGCTCGCGGGGCTTGTGCCAATCTGGAGCCGGTGGGTGCCATCCGCGCGCGTCCGGCCCGAGAAGCTCCCGTCGTTGTCTTCGGCCTCGTCGTGGTTGTCGTCGCCGCCCCAGCCGCGGCCCCACCACGGGACAAACTCGCCAAAGGTGAAGCGGTCCCAGCCCGGGGGCGAGTAGCTTCCGGCCTTCGCCGTGACCTCCCATGTGACGTCCGCACCAGCCAGCGGGCCACCGGCGTAATAGGCCGCAGCCACGGACACCGCCACAGGATCACCCGCAATCACGGGGCCTGGGTCCGCGGTGGCTGTCACCTCGTACTCAGGCCGGCGGAACTCCGCAATCTTGAATTCGTGCACGGTGCTGGCGCTGGCGTCCGGCGTGCCGGCGCTCTGGGGCACAAGCTCCAGCACCGCCTCGCCGAGGCCAGCCGTCGCGGGCAGGGCAAAGCCAACGTCAAACCCGCCAAGCCCGTCCACAGACGCGCTGCCCGCGACGATCTCGTTGCCCATCGCGTCGCGCGCGGTCCAGGCGACCAGCGTCACGCCCTGCGGCGCGGCCGTCAGATCGCCCAGCGGCCCGCCGCCGATCACGCGGATCCACCCCTTCACGCGCACCGTCTCGCCGGGCCGGTACAGGCCGCGATCGTTGAACGCCATGATCCTGACGGCGCTGGCCTCGTTGGACGGCTGCCAGGAGCTGTACCAGTTGCCGGGGCGCAGCATTGCGGTGTCCGCGCCGCGACGGGCGATCAGGGCGGAAGACGTTGTCTCGGCCGGGAGCGCAAGCCGCGCCGTGCCGTCAGCCGCGCTGACCGCGCGCGACTCGCCAACCTCCAGCGCAATCCCGCCCAGCGGCGCACCCGTGGCAAGGTCCGTGACCCAGGCGGCCAGCCTGTTGTCGTCCGAGGACGCGTCCAGGCCAAGCTGCGTTGCCTGCACCCACGTCCACTGGCGCTCTGACCGGTGGCCACGGCCCAGCCCGTGCGTGACGACAAGCGCAACCTGGCCCACGCCGCCATTGAGCGCAGCGCCCAGATCCAGGTCTACGTCCGCCCAGGCGAGGCCATCGCCCGGGATCTCCAGGTCACGCCGCACCACCGGTCTGCCGGGCGGCGGCGCCGCGGGCTCGCTCCACTGGTTGTTGTTCCAGGTAGTCCAGGCATCCCAGTCCGCAGGCGTCACGCGATACAGCGCAACGCCAAGCGAACGGATGCCGATGGCGCGAACCGTGACGCTCCGCGGCCCAACCGGGTCCAGCACGATGTGCTCCCCGCCCAGGATCTGGAACTGCGCTTCCGGCTCGCCAACCTTGAACGTCATCGCCGGGGCCGGTTCAAGCTCCTGCCCGAAAACGTCCCGCAACCCGGGCGCGAGCGTGAGGTGGTACGTGGTCCGGCCGCGCGAGTGCGGCACCGCAACCTGGAGCGTGCTGCCCCAGCCGGACACCAACACGTCCGGGATGAGCGGCTCAATCTGGACAAGGTGCGCGTCAAGCGTGCCAGCATCAATCTGGTTGGTGCACTCGATGGTCCACGGTGCGCCCGGGTAGGCAAATCCGCGGCCCCAGCCGGCGCGGAACCCCGTCACCGTGAACGGCCCGGGCGTGCGGTAGGTCCAGCGCTGGGCATGGGCCGTTGTGCGCGGGCCCTCGGCGGACGGCGTCCCGGCGACCAAGTCAACGCTCACGTGCTTGTTCATTGCGGGCGCCGGGTCCGGGACCACCACCACGACGCGCTCCGCCGGGTGCTCCGCCACAAGCCGCGCCACGGCGGGATCAGCCGCACGCTCTTCCGATGTTGCCTCGCGCAGCAACCGGGCGCCGCTGACCTGCAGCCGCGCGATCACCGTCGCCGCATCAACAGCCTGGTCAAACACAACGGCGATGGGCGTGGCGCACCGCACCGGCCCGCCCTCCGGGTACTTCGCGATGACGGTGGGCGGTGGCGTCCCAAACGTCCAATGTTCGGCTCTGGCCAACTCGCCGCCGTCCAGCGCGCGCGTGCCCTTGGCCACGGTCACCGTGTATTCGGTGGCCATTGGCATCCGTTCCGCGGCGGGCACGAAGACCAGCGTGCGCGTGTCCGCCCAGCGCCACTGCCCGGGCGGCTGGGGCACCAGCTGCGCCGGCGGGTCCGCCGAGACGGCGGCGTCAACCGCATCAAGCGGGACCATGGGGCTGGAGAACGTGATGGAGACGCCCGCGGCCAGCGGCACTTCACCAACGGGCTGCTGGCGCAGGATCCGCAGCGGGGGCGGGGCTTGCGGCTCCGGACGCGTTTGACCTGACGCGGCGCCGGCGGGCGGGAACGGCTCCGCCACGGTCTTGCCGGGGCGCGGTCGCGGCAGCGTGGCCTGGCGCATCGCAAAGCCGTCGTCTGGCGTGGCGGCGGGCGGCTGCGGTGCCGGCAGTCTGGCGAGGAGGCGCTCCGTGGCGGCATCGTCCAGCACGGCAGCTTCCGGCCGCGCTACCTGTGAAGGCTCGCCCGCATCTGCGCGGGCGCCCAAGCCTTCGCCCAGACTCAGCCTCAGCGCGCGGTACTCCACCGCGTCATCGCGTGCCTGCACGCCCGTGGCTCTCATGCGCCGCCTGCGCCAATTCCTCATAGCCACCTCCCCGCCTGCGAACTCCAAACGCCGATACCGAACCATACGTCCCGCGTTTGCGCGACGCGAGGCCCCGTAGCGCAGAGGACCCGGCCGGGGCGATGATTGCCGCAACCGCAGACCGAGGAACGCATGACCGCCACCAACCGCGAGCGCATCAAGGCCGTCCTCGCCGGCGACCGGCCCGACTTCGTCCCCGTCTGGGCCCAGGGCTTCAACAGCGTTGAGAGCTCGCGCCGCGTCATGCCGCCCGAGACCCTGTACCAGGACCTCGACAACTACCCGGCCGAGGGCGTCTACGGCTTTGGCCCCCACGAGCCCGCGGAGCTTGACAAGGTCATCGCGTACAACCGCTACACGGACCAGATCGCCACGGGTGTGGGCTGGGGCGCCAACTTTGACTTTGGCCATGCGGGCCCAGGCGAGTTCAACACGCGGATCACGGAGCGGACGCCAAACAGCCGCATCATCGAGTTTGAGACAGGTGCGCGGGACCTCCAGAACTTTGCGCCGCCGTTTCGGCACCAGATCCACCGGCCCGTCCAGACCATCGACGATGTGGAGAACCTGGTCCTGCCAGATCCCGACGACCCCGCTCGCTGGACGGGCTTTGCCGCGGACGCCGCCTACTTCAAGGCGCGCGGCGAATACACCGTGGGCTGGCTCAACGGCTTCTTCTCGGGCGGCCACTACTTCTTCTGCGACTACCAGGACTTCCTGGCGTTCCTGCTGGAGGAGCCCGAGCTCATCGAGCGCCTCCTTGCGCGGCTGGGCGACTGGAACGTGCGGGCGGCCAAGCGCATGGTGGAAGCCGGAGCGGACTGCATCGGCTTCTGCGACGACCTTGGCTCCAGCACCAACATGCTCCTGAGCCCCACGCTCTATCGGCGCTTCTTCCTGCCCTGGCACGCGGCGCTTGCCGAGGTGGTGCACGGGGCGGGCGGCACGCTCCACATGCACAGCCACGGCAACATCACCAAGATCATGGACGACATCGTGGGCTCGGGCGTGGACATGCTCAACCCGCTCGACCGTTGGGACGGCATGGATCTGGCCTGGCTTCGCGAGCGCTTCCCAAAGCTCACGCTGGTGGGCGCCGGCATCGACAAGTTCCTCTACGACGGGTCCCTCGACGAGATTGCGGCGGGCCTGCGCGCGTCCATCGACATCTGCGGGCGGGACGGCCGCTTCCTGTTTATGGACCCGGGCGGCTTCCCCGAAGACATCACGCCCGAGCGCTTCCTGGCGGTGCGGGAGGTCAGCCGAGCGGTGCGGGGGCAGCCTGCGGGGTAATGGCCGCGAATGCACCCGGACAGGCGTACCGTCTATGCATGACCACGGACGCCACTTCCCTATCCGACCGCGCCGATCTTGCCCCCCTGGAGCTCCAGTGGGACGCCGCCATGGAGGACATCTATCAGCGAGCCGGCAACGAGGCTGGCTACTGGGCCGGGCGGTTCCACCAAATGCTTGGCAAGCGCGGCGGTCTGGGCACCGCGCGGTTCATCCTCAACAAGGCGGCGTCCACCGATGGCTACGCCCACCTGCGCGCCGTGGACCGGCTTGATCTGAGCGTGGAGGCGTACGCGCTGCGGCCCGAGTTCAGCTCCCTCTTCACGGACAAGGAGCTGGATCTCGCGCGGACGCGCCTGGCTTTTGAGCAGCACATCGCCGCTGCCGAAGCCCGCGCCGCCGCTGCTCCGGCGCCTGAGCTTGCGCTGTTCCTGGCCCAGGTGGCCCAGGCCACGCCCAACAGCCGCCATGAGTATCGAGACCGTATCGCCAGCTTCGGCCCGCCTGCCATTCCGGCGCTTGAGGCCTGGGTTGCGCAGGGGAACTCGGCAGCGTTTGCGCTCAAGGCCATCGAGGCCATCGGCAGGAACGGCGAGCGCCACCTGGCCACCGAGGCGCTGCGGCGCATGCGGGCCGACCAACCGGAGATTGCAGACCTGATTGATCTGGCGATCCTGGGGCTGAAGGGCTAGGTCTCGCTCCCCGGCAGGTACTTCGGCTTGGTCCGAAGCATCTCGATTCCTCACTCCGGGGGGAGGGGTGTGCTCCAGGAGTGGCATGTGCAGGTACTTCGGGGCAAGCCGAAGTAGTTAGGAACGTGACCCACGAGCGAGTGACGCGCCGCTCCGGGCGCTACCTCACCAGCGGAACCCGCTGAGCGGCAGAACAAGGCCAGCAGCCGCAAGCGGCGGGTCCCGTATCGAATTGTCAGCCGACCAGCGGCAGAACGAACTCCCGAAACCAAGCGAGCGAGATCAGCGGGTCGTACACCACCCCGGCCCGTAGCAGCGGCCGGACTTCATCAAAGACGCCCGCGTCCGCCTTCTCGGCGAGGTTCAAATCGAACGCGTCGCGCGACGGTATCGCATGGCCGCCAGCTTCCATGTAGCGCTCGAAGTGGTGGACGATGTCGCCGGGTCGCACCGACGCGTGCTCAGCCGCCCACCACAGGTCGAAGAGGTCTCGGCCCTTCCGGCGCTGGAACAGCGCACGAACCTTGGTGCCCAACAGTTCGTCGACGCTGTATGACGGCACGGATGCCCCGCGCGTCAACACGTCATGCGCCACGGCGTAGTCGACCGGCGTCACGGCTCCGAAGTGCTCATGCGTGTTGATCTCGACCTTGAGTTTGCGTGGCTGGAGCCCCGTCGCCCCTGAC
Organism: uncultured Chloroflexota bacterium; assembly: GCA_903925955.1. Lineage (GTDB taxonomy): Bacteria > Chloroflexota > Limnocylindria > Limnocylindrales > CSP1-4 > CAIXZV01. The sequence goes on along the minus strand of CAIYHO010000268.1, from coordinate 19,535 downwards.
CCTGCGTCGAACCGAAAGACGATCTTGGGATGCTGGCGAACCTCTGTGTTTGACTTCCCGATCCAGCCGAGGCGCTCGCGGAGTCGATCGAGGGTGGCGCCAATCGGCTCGGGCACCCGCTGGACGAGGTCGATGTCCTCCGAGTAGCGGACTGGCGGGTCGAGGTAGAGGCGATGCAGCGCCGTCCCGCCCCTGAAGGCGAGGCGCTCGGCCAGCCAGTCATCCTCGAAGATGTCGAAGATGGCACTGGTGATAATGAGATCCTGCTCAACATCGTTGACGTCGGGCCACGGTGCCATGGATCGCCACGCCAAGACGTCGGCCAGGGGCAACATCAGTCCGGCTCAACCGCGACGTTCTCGATGATGCGCCAACGGCTGTCCCGAGGTCCGTCGCGCCGGGCCCGCGGATCGAGCGGAACGAAGGTGGTCGCGCGTTCGGCGAGGAGGCCCCGCAGCGGTGCCGCGGCGTCTTCGGCATCGAGGTCCTCGAGCAGCCAGCCAAGCCGCTGGATGTCCGTCGTGGCAGGCTGGACGCCAGCAACGGCCTGCATCCCTGTTGCTGTCATGCCGGGCGCGAGGTCTCTCAGCACCGTGATGACGTTTCCCCAACCTCCCGCGTGCGCCGGGTAGGCCACAAGGTCGAGGGCTGTCATCTCGGGCGTCGATACCGGGATGCGACCGGTTGGGACCACGATGGGCGTTGTGGGTGCGAGCGCGGCGCGGCGCCGAGTCACAAAGACAATCCGCTGGCGCCCAGCCTGGATGGCGGCTCGGGGCCGGTCCACGATGACCTGCACCTGTTGAGAGGCCTGCGCCGAAGCCCCGTGCTGAGCCGCCGCGGACAGCAGGCCGAGGTAGTAGCTCCGTCCCTCACGACGCAGCATCGGGTCCAGGTACAGGCGCCACGATGCGATCCCTTCGGCGCGATCCTCCGCGGGCACGATCACCCACAGGCCCCGCGCCGGCGAGTAGAGGACGCCGGCCCTTGCGGCGTGCTGTATCGACAACTTCGCCGCGTCCGGCGACGAGCCAGCGGCCTGGGCGGCATCGGCAAGCGTGAAGACGAAGCGGCCGCGCGCAGCGAGGGCGTCGATCCATTTCGTGAATCTCATACGTATATCGTGTCTAATATGGACACAATAGTCAAGTGTTCTTCACCCTGTCCGCGACGACATGGCAACGGCGCTCGGTTCTGCCCCACCCCTCACCGTGCCTGATCGCGTCATGCGGATGGGGTGCTACGAGCAGTCCCCCTTGCGGCTGATGGTCAGCACCTGGAACATGGGCACGGTGGTGTTGCCGCCATTCTGCGTGTCGTACGAGTACGACCCGAGCGAGATGACCTTCATGTACACGATGTCATTCGCGACGAACTGCGAGAGCCGGTCCGCGCTGCCGGTGAAGAACACGTTCTCGCCGTCAGACCACCACCACTCGATCCTCGCGTAGGACGTCTGCGCCCGGAACGAGTCATCCCCAGTGGCGGCGTCAAATTGGGAGATGCAGCCCCACAGGTAGTAGCCCTTGCCGGTGTATCGGTCCGGGTTCTTCACCAGGAGCGCAAAGGCGCGCGACGTGAGCTTGGTGTAGCTGATGGCCGGGGTGGGAGCGGGAGTTGGTTCCGGCGTGGGCTCCAGCGTGAGTTCCGGCGTGGGTTCCGCCGTGGGCTCGGGCGTGATCACCGGTGTTGCCGTGGGAGCCGCGGTGGGTGCGGGCGTCGGAGCCAGCGTTGGCGCAGGCGTCACATAGACCACGATGGTGGTGGCGACCGGCGCAGCGGATGCGCCACAGCCGGCAACGAGCACAAGGCCCATCGCCAGGAACAGAAGCTTCATGCCCATTTGCCCCTCCTCGTCCGGGTGTGATGCGTGTTCGCGCTCGATCTAGACGATCGCCTTGGCATCAGGGTGGAGGGGTGTTGTGACAGGTTCGATGTCACAGGGGCTTCTGGACCTCACCCCCTTCGCTGCGGGATCACGCCCAGGGCGTCCAGGCCCTGGCGGCCTCCAGCACGGCCTTGCGCACTTCCGGGAATGGCGGGGCGCCAAGGGGCAGCGTCTTGCCGATGGCCGCCGCCCAAACCGGCTTGTACTGGTCGAGGCGCTCGACTAGAACTGCCCAGCCATCGTGGATCTCCACCTTCTGCGGGACCAGACGACGGACCTCGGCGCCGTCAGTCACATCGTCGTGGGTCCGCGGCTTGCGCTTTGCGAAGTCGGTCCAGAGGAACCAGAGGTCGTAGGGGTCGCCGGGCCGTTTGGGGCTGCGCTGGACGAGGCACCGCCACTTCTCGGCGATCATCTCGTTGACGGCGATAACGCCGCCCACCGCCGGGTCGCTGGCGATGGCGTGGGCGATCCGGACGGCAACGTAGTCGCGCTGCGCCAGAGCAGCGTCAAGCCCGTATTCGTCCGCGTAGTCGTTCAGCTCTTCAGCCGAGAGTGTCTGCATCGCGCCCTCCAGAGGGCAGCGACGGGTCATTCAGGATGAGCCGCCACCGTGTGTCAACGGGACCGACAGGCGGGTACAGCGGCGAGAACGCCTTGTTGCCACCCGCCCCGCGGAAGGTCAGCAGGCTGTCCGAGCCGGCAATGCCCAACTGGTCGAGAAGGTGGCCAAGGCGGCGGGCGGCGACGCTGTTCGCATGCCGAGCCACAAGACCTCGCCAGTCAGTGCGCGTCCAAAGGTTGCGCAGGCGGCCACGCTCCAGCATCTCGACGACCAGGGACGCGTCGCTGCGCGGGCCTCCGGCGTGGCGTGCGGATTCGTGCGCGAGGAGCATGACGACCGCCTTGCCGGGTGAGGCCACAACGCAGGAGCCCTGGCCAACCTTGACGGTGGTGTTGTCCACTGCGACTGATTGCTGGTCCCCGAGGGGAAACGTGAACAGGTTGCCGCGGAAGTGGATCGGACCCTTGCGGCGTGCAACTTGGACTTCGACGATGCTTGGCGTGTCGAGCGTCAGCCGGTGGACTTCGGCTGCGGCCCCGCCGACCACCGCGTACGGTTCACCCTCGAACCACGCGCCGACGAGGTCGACCGGAAGCACCGGAACTCGCCCTGAGCGCGGCTCAACCAGATAGGCTCCACGCTCAATCCGCTCAACGAGCCCGGCTTTGGCGAGCCGACTCAGCGCCTGGCGTGCCTGCTCGCGCGTCATGCCGGTCGGGAGTGATGCGCGCGACATGCTCCACACGCGGGCGCGGGAACGGTCCATCGCCCGCAGGAGCGAGTGCTCGAGCGGTCCGATGCGACTTGCGGAGTCTGCCTTAGAAGTGTTCATAATGTTGTTCAACGACATCTTAGTGCGCTTTAGGGCAGGCACGTTGTCCCTCGCGGCGCGGACAACCCTGTCCGGTCTCTTGCAAACGTGAACGGCTGGGCGTCCACATCCTGCTCCCGGACGCTTATCTGTGGCTTACCCGGGGCGCTACGCTGCCTGCTCCATGACCGCCGCCGCGCCTCTCCCCTTCCGCCTCATCCGCCCGCGCGTGGCCGCCCGGCCCATCGTGGCGCACATCCCCCACGGCTCCACTTGGATCCCGGCAGAGGTTCGCGCCGGCATCCTGCTGTCTGACGCCGAGCTCGCCGCCGAGCTCGTCCGCATGACGGACTGGCGCACCCGCGAGCTGTACGCCTGGACGGGGCGGCTGGGCGCCACGCGGTTCGCCAACGGCCTCTCGCGCCTGGTGGTGGACTGCCACGGCTGAGTTGAGACTCGGGTGTTTGTTGTACGCCCACTATACGAATGTGTATAGTGGGCCAGAAAGCAACACACCAGTCATGGGGCAGACCATGAAGCAGACCGACCTGCACCGGACGCTCTTGCGAGCGCGTGTCGCCGTCCTCGACACCAAGAGCGAGTACTGGAGATCCCTCGTCTCGCAAGACGACGCGTCGCCGGGCGTGGATGCGTGGATGGTCATCCGCCGCATGGCCCATGCGGGCCTCCTGCAACCAGTCAAGCGCGGTGTCTATGTGGTGGTGGACCCCGTTCGGGCCACGCCGGCGATAGCCGTCGCGAGCGGCGTGTACGGCAGCCGAGAACACTACATCACGACCGATGCGGCGCTGACGTTCCACCGCCTGATGGACCAGCCGGTGCCCGTCATCAGGGCCGCTGTGCCGACAGGCGGCGCGCTTGCAACCTTCAAGGCGGGTGGCGCCAAGGTGGAGGCCCTCATCGTCGTCGCTCGCAAGTTTGGGGCTGCGGACTGGTACGAGACGCGAGTCGACGGCTTCCCCGTCAAGGTTGCATCCCGGGTGCAGGCCGTCGTGGACGCTGTCGACCACCCCAAGCGCATGACCCACTTCTCGCTCCTGCCCGAGGTGCTCCGCAGCCTTCGGCAAGACGAGGTGGAGGAGGCCGGCACGCGGGCGCTGGGAGCAAGCAGCGCGGCCGCCCAGCGTCTCGGGTTCTTGCTCGACGAGGGCGGCGTGCCCGTTCCGTCTGCCCTCCTCCAACTGCATCCGACGTTCACCGTCAGCCTGCTTCCGCAGTCCCGGCGGGGCACCTTCTCGGCGCGATGGAGGATCCGTGCCTGATACGCGAACGCCGCAGGACATCGCCGCCGGCGCATGGCGTCCAACCCCAAGTCCTTCGTCCACGCAGTAGCGCTCAAGGGCGGCATGCTGATGGCCGGCGAACTGCGATCGCCCCGCGCGTCAGCGGACATCGACTTCACAAGCGGCCACCTCAAGCGGGTTGATCCAGAGGAGGTGCTCCGGGAGGTCGAGTTGGCGGGTCGCCAGTTTCGGGTCCGCCAGGAGGGCGAGCCAGAGCGCACGCCTGGCGGCGAGGTCATCCACCTACAGTTCGAGTCCCTCACCGACGGTGGCAGTGCCAAGATCGAGATCAGCATCCGCGAGGACCTAGTCTTCGCCGTGCGGGACGCAACCTTCAATGTGACCGACATCGGCATCGACCCGTTCTCAATTCCGGCGCTGGCCGAGGTTGAGCTTGTGTCGGAGAAGATCCGCGCCCTCGTGCAGCGCGCCCAGCCCCGCGACCTGTTCGACCTGCGTCTTTACCTGTGCGAGTCGGGCTGGCACCTCGACCCGAAGGACCTCGCCAAGGCGGTTGACGTCAAGCTCCAGACCGGCACCCGCCACAAGCGCTGGAAGGCGGACCTCTGGCGCGCCAACCTCGACGAGATCTCAAAGAACTGGGAGTCAACCCTCAAGGAGTGGGTGGCGCCGGAGCACATCCCCACGTTCGAGACGGCGGTTGAGGACGTCGCCCGCAGGCTGAAGGCGCTGCAACTCTCCTGAGCCCAGCGCCCGGACGACCGATGCCGCATCGGCGACCGGGGCGTGGCGAGGTCCGGAGCGTCCCTACCACGCGGCGCTCGACGCGATGGTGGCGGGATGCGCGCGTGTCCGCGGTGATGCTGGAGGTCCGCCGCGGCCTCTACTGCGACGAGCGCACGGGCGAGGCGAGCCCGTCGATGCGCGGCGTGTCGCGGCGGCTGGAGCGGGCGGTGGCGGGGGCGGTGAGCGGTTGGGCGAGAAGGCCGCAATGCGGGCGGCCCGAGCAGGCGACCCGCATGTAGCCCCATGATCTAGGCCTTAGCCACAGAGGCAACCTGCCTGGAGGGACGACGATGGCGCAGCACACTCGGTCGGACGCAAACGCATGACGCAGGCAACGGAGGCGCGCCAAAGCCTGCGTGCCCGGTATGTGGCCTTCATCGACAGCCACGACACCACCTGGGAGCTCACGTTCGCGGCACTGGCCATCGTCTTTGTGGGCCTTGGGTTTGTCCCGGATGACGAGCTGCCTGCCGCGGCCGCGCTGGAGTGGACGCTGACAGCGGTATTCGCAGTGGAGTTCTTCAGCAGGCTGTGGGCAGCTGCCTCCCGGCGGGCGTATTTGGCCGACCACTGGATTGACCTCGCCGCACTTGTCCCGCCAACCCGCGGCCTTCGCGTCCTGCGGCTCCTTCGCCTATTGCGCCTGGTGCGGATCTTCGCCGGCGGAGCGCGTGCAATCGGGGATCTCAAGCGCCTGGCCGAGCACCGCGGCCTCGTCTGGCTGGTGGCAGGTTGGCTGGGCGTGGTTGCCTTCACGTCGATTGGGATGTACGCCGTGGAGCACGGGGCAAACCCGGAACTGGCCACCCCATGGGACGGGCTCTGGTGGGGCCTCTCCACCATGACCGGGGCCGGCTACGGCGACATCGTGCCGGCCACGCCCGAGGGCCGCATTGTGGCCATCGTCTTGATGCTGCTTGGCGTTGCGCTGTTCAGCGCCGTCACCGCGATGGTGACGTCGTTCCTGGTCCACGATGACAAGGCTCGGGCAGCCAACTTGCATCCGCTTGTCGCAATCGGGCACCTGGCCGAACTGCACAAGGCGGGCTGCATCACCGAGGCACAGTTCCACGCGAAGCGCGACGAACTGCTCGAGCGGGTCTGAGGGCGCGACTGTGAGCGAGCGCCCCATCCATGCCATCACCGACGAGGTCGCCGCGACCCTGCGGTCCTACGTGTACCTCTACTCGGACCCGCGGGACGGCCAGGTCTTCTACATCGGCAAGGGCAAGGGCGCCCGGCTGTTCGCCCACCTCGACGAGCAGTCCGAGAGCGCCAAGGTCCGGCGCATCGCCGAGATAAGGGCGGCGGGCCTGGAGCCGCGCATCGACCTGCTGCGCTACGGGCTCACCGACGCCGAGGCGGCGATGGTGGAAGCGGCCGCGATTGACCTCATCGGCCGGCCCCCACTGACCAACAAGATGGCCGGGTTTGACGGCCACACGTTTGGCCGCATCGCGTCGCAGGAGGTCATCATCATGCTCACCGCGCAGCCGGTCGAGGTGCAGGAGCCGGCGCTGCTGATCACCATCAACCAGCTCTACCGCAGCGACATGACGGCCGAGGAGCTGTACGAGGCCACGCGCGGCATCTGGGTCCTGGGCGAGCGGCGGGCGCGCGCAGAGCTGGCGCTGGCCGTGTACCAGGGCATCGTGCGCGAGGTGTACCTCATCAAGGCGTGGCACCCGTCGGGCACGCTCACCTACCGGACGCGCGACGCGTCGGGCTTTGCTGGAAGGGGCCGCTGGGAGTTCGAGGGCGACGTCGCGACAGACCTGCGAGACCGATACGTGGGGTACTCAGTGGGCAAGGGCGGCCAGAACCCCATCCGGTACGTGAACGCGTGAAGGCGGCGAAGAGTCGGGACTTCGCCTCTTCGAAGTCAGTCGTCAAGCGGCTGGAGGTCACCTGTCCGAGCGAGCCGACGGGACCAACTGGCGTTCCGTGCGCCTGACGAGGGAATCCTGCGAGGAAATGGTGCTGCACGGCGTTAGCGGCATAAGTGCGAGTGGCCACGGGAGACCCCCGAGAGGTTCTCGTGCTGACTCCGTGCAGCTTGCGGCCAATGGTCTCGGTCTCGGGCTGTGCCGCTCCGTCGTTGCGCCAGCCTCTCGGGCTTGGTACAGCAACACCGCTTCCATAGGGTGCCCGCTGCGCCACGCGCAAGGCAGAAGCTAGGGCTGGTCAACGTCCGAGAACATGCCGACATCGCTGCGCTCGGCCACTCTTCCGTACTCTCGCCAGTCGTCGTCCAAGTCAGGCTCCGGCTGCCAGTCCTCGGATAGCGTCTCCTCAAGCCACGGCAGGTCCTCACGCACGGCCGCGACCGCTCCGAGCACATCGTCGTCCCCCGGGAACGTTTCACATAGCGTGTCGAGGATCTCGCGGAGCCGACCGACGACGTCTTCTGGAGGTTCGCTTCCGTCGTAGTCATCGCGCTCGGAGTCGAAGATGACGCGGACCTCGAGTGCCTCGTCCCGCAGGGCCGCGATGAACGCCATCTCGTCCGCAGCAGCCATCAGGCCCCGCAGATTTGGGTTGTCGAGGATCTCGAGGTTGAGGTCTTGGATCGCTGCACGCTGGTGGTATCCGACGATCGTGTGCCGGACCTCATCCGCGAGGAGCCCGACTTCGGCTAGGCGAGCCGCAATGGAATCTGCTCCGGGCCGTCCCGGGTCAATCTGGATGACCCCGACGGAGCGGCCGTGGGTCTCAATGAACTCGGGGCCACACCTCGAAGTGAGGAAGCGGCCCACATCATGCGCGAGCTGACCGGCGGCCACGGCGTTCGCCAGTCGCGAACTCACGAGATCGAAGTGGCGAGGAGGCACAACCAACGCGCCTGCGATCTCCACCTGACCGCAGGTGATCTCACGCATGAGCAACTGGATCGGAGCACCAACCAGGTAGATCTCTAGCAGCTCCGGGCGGCCCGAGATCCTCTGCCGGACCGCGTCAGCAATGGTTGGATGCTTGAACGACCACGTCATTTCTTGGGTCGTCCCGTCGATACCAAGTGTCACCAAGCTGCCGCGCAGCGCCTCCAGTGCGTGCCCGACTCCTCCGAGGCTGGACCCGAGTCGCTCGAGCGAGCCCGCCTCCAAAGCAGTCAGTTCGATCGGAGATGGTCGCGACCCTTGGGCCATGAAGAGCAACGCGAGACTTGCGAATTCGTCGGCGCCGAGACCGTTCACGACCTCGGCGAGATGGTCGATTGGATGCTCGAAGAAGCCCGGGACACTGGATCGCATGGGGCTGACCACCCGACCCGTGAAACGGGGGTCGCCGAATCGACGGGCTACTTCCGGGAGGAAGTTGTCGACACTTGCAGCGGCTTCGAGGTGTGGCTTGACCTCGGTTCGAAATGCCCGTGGCTGGGTTCCGAACCTCAGGTGGTTGTACAGGATCCTGCGCTTGTCATCGACGGAAAGGTCGTGAACGTCCACAACAACTTGCTGTGAACTGAGCTCGGGAAAGGCGCTGAGCTTCAGTGCTGGCGCTGCCTCAGCCCAGATGTAGTCGCGCGATGTCATTACAAACTTGGCGCCTTGGAGAGTAGCCGCGCGCATATGTCCGAGAACCTGGTTCCACTCGTCAGCGCGCTGCCGCTGGAACTGCGTCGCGCCAAAGGCATCGTCCACCCAGAAGAACTGCGCGGGCTCATCGGGGTTCCAGGTGTTTGAGAACGCCGAGGCACTCTCGACCTTGATCGGTCTCGACTGCCACATGTCGATCGATGCCGCGGCGAGGGCGGAGGCAATCATCGACTTTCCTGCCGCCGGCGCTCCAAGCAGCAGCACAAAGCCGTGGTCAACGAGCGCGGTCACCGCGCGTGCGTAGGGGCCGGTAAGCACGAACTTCTTGATGTCCTCTCGCATGGAGGACAGGATTGCGTGCGCCTGACGGTACCGGCGCTCGTCGAGGATCTGTGTCAGGTCGCCGAGCCCGTACAGTCGCGGCACGTTCGCCCGCAGTCTCGGATTCTCGCGGATGTACCGATCAATGGTGTCCCCGCCGATGAGTTGGACGTGCCGAACTCCGCTCGCGACCAAGTCATCGTGCATGTCCCCCGCCGTTGCCGCGGTGAAGCCAGCATTCGTCATGAGGATGTAGGTGTCGCACCGTCCCGCGGCCACGAGCCTGCGCACTTTCGGTAACTCGGGTGTGAGGTCGGATCTGAAAAAATTGCCGTGAGCCTTGAACTTCGACTGGACGACGAAATGGCCTGACAGGACTTCGCCGCCGATGGTTCGCCATTCGCCCTCATAGGCGAAGTCGCGCCCTGCGTCTCGGGTTGGCCGGAAGCTCTGCACAGTCTGGCCGAGCACGGTTGCCAGGACTACACCGCACAGATCCTGGAAGGCTTGCCAGCCTAGGGTGTCGAGCGTGAAGGCCCGCCCACTACCCGACTCTGGAGGCTGTTCAGCCCTTTGCTCCTGATCCGTCACGCCACCGCCCACATCTCTGACAGCACCTCGGCCTGCTCCAGGACGAGCGCCACAGCCTTCTCCTGGCGGTCCGGCGGGTAGCCGTGCCTGCGCAGGATGCGCTTCACGAGCACGCGCAGCTGGGCGCGCACGTTCTCGCGCAGGGTCCAGTCGATGGTGACGTTGGCGCGGACCTGCTCGGTCAGCTCGCGGGCGATGGCGAGGAGCTCGGCGTCGCCCAGCACGGCCACCGCGCTCTCGGACGCGCCCAAGGCGTCGTAGAAGGCGAGCTCGTCATCGGTGAGGCCAAGTCGCTCCCCGCGCTCGGCGGCCGCCCGGAGCTCGCGGGCCAGGGCGATCAGCTCCTCGATGACCTGCGCCGTCTCCACCGCGCGGTTCTGGTACCGGCGCATCGCCTGCTCGAGCAGCGCCGCGAAGGAGCGCGACTCAACGACGTTGCGCCGGCCGCGCGACCGGATCTCGCCCGCAAGGAGCTTGCGCAGCAGCTCCACCGCCACGTTGCGCTGGGGCAGGCCCCGGACGTCGGCGAGGAACTCGTCCGACAGGATCGAGATGTCGGGCTTGCGCAGGCCCGCCGCCTCGAAGATGTCCACCACGCCCTCGGAAGCCACCGAGCGGCTGACGATCTGGCGGATGGCGTGGTCCAGCTCCTCGTCGCTCCGCCGCTCCCCCGCCGCGCCCTTGGCGAGCACTGCGCGCAAGGCCTGGAAGAAGCCGACGTCGTCTCGGATGGCGAGCGCCTCGTCCGCCGGCACCGCCAGCGCGAACGCCGCGGACAGCTCGGCCACCACCTGGAGGAAGCGCGCCTTGCCGTCCTCCTGCGCCAGGACGTGCTCCTGGGCCGCGGGCAGCAGCGACACGCGCTCGCCGGCGTCGCCCGAGACCCAGCGCGCCCAGGTGAAGCCGTGGAGGATGCCGCAGGCGACCTCGTGCTTCTCGAGCAGCAGCGCCACCGCCTCGCGCTGGTCGATCGCTGCGCGGCCCTTCCCGCCGCTCTCCGTGTAGACGGCCAAAGCCTTGCGGAGCTCGTCGGCGAGCCCGAGGTAGTCCACGACGAGGCCGCCCGGCTTGTCGCGGAAGACGCGGTTCACGCGGGCGATCGCCTGCATCAGCCCGTGGCCGCGCATCGGCTTGTCGAGGTACATCGTGTGCAGCGACGGCGCATCGAAGCCCGTGAGCCACATGTCGCGCACGATCACGACGCGGAACGGGTCCGCCGGGTCCCTAAAGCGCGCCGCCAGCGCCTCGCGCCGGCCCTTCCCGCGGATGTGCGGCTGCCACTCGGGCGGGTCCGCCGCGGAGCCCGTCATCACGACCTTGAGCGAGCCCTCCTCATCGCCGCCGCCGACCCACTCCGGCCGCAGCGCCGCGATCTCGTCGTACAGGTCCACGGCGATCCGGCGGCTCATCGCCACCACCATCGCCTTGCCGTCCATGGCGGCGAGCCGGTCCTCGAAGTGCGCCACGAGGTCAGCGGCGACCAACTTGATCCGGTGCTCGGCCCCCACGATCGCCTCGAGCTGCGCCCAGCGCGTCTTGAGCCGCTCGCGCCGGTCCTCCTCCTCGCCCTCGGTGACCTCCTCGAAGGCGGGATCGATCAGCGGGCGCTCCTCCTCGCGCAGCGCGATCTTCGCGAGCCTGCCCTCGTAGAAGATGGGGACCGTGGCGCCGTCGCGGACCGCGCGCTCGATGTCGTAGACGCTGATGTAGTCGCCGAAGACCGAGCGGGTGTTGGCGTCGGCCGCCTCGATGGGCGTGCCCGTGAAGCCGATGAAGGACGCGCCCGGGAGCGCGTCGCGCAGGTGGCGGGCGAAGCCGTCCACGAAGTCGTACTGGCTGCGGTGCGCCTCGTCCGCGATGACCACGATGTTGCGCCGGTCCGACAGCACCGGGTGCCGGTCGCCCCGCTCCTCGGGCAGGAACTTCTGGACCGTGGTGAAGACGACGCCGCCCGAGCCCACCGAGAGCTTCGCGCGAAGGTCCGCGCGGTCCTCCGCCTGGACCGGGTCCTGGCGCAGCAGGTCGCGGCAGCGGGAGAAGGTGCCGAAGAGCTGGTCGTCGAGGTCGTTGCGGTCCGTCAGCACCACGATGGTCGGGTTGGCCATCGCGGGCTCCAGCACGATCCGGCCCGCGTAGAAGGCCATCGTGAGGCTCTTGCCGGAGCCCTGCGTGTGCCAGATGACGCCCGCCCGCCGGTCGCCCGGTGCCCCGCCCGGCCGCGACGGAGTCTCGTACACGCCGCGGGCCTCGGCCGCGCGCAGCTGGCCGGGCCGCAGCGCGGCGCTCGCGCGCAGGGTCTCCTCCACCGCGGCGCCCACCGCGTGGAACTGGTGGTACCCGGCGATCTTCTTGCTGACGGCGCCCCCGCCCGCGTCCTCGAACACGATGAAGTGGCGCAGCAGGTCCAGGAACCGCCGGTGCCCGAAGACGCCCTCGAGCAGCACCTTGAGCGCGGGCACCGACGCCGGGGCGTCGCCCGAGCCGTCCACGGTCCGCCATGGCTTGAACCACTCGCGACCCGCGCCCAGCGCGCCGATCCGCGCCTGCGTCCCGTCCGAGGCGACCAGCACCGCGTTGGTCGTGAACAGCGAGGGCACCTGCGCCTGGTACGTCCCGAGCTGGTTGAACGCGGACCAGACGGTGGCCGCGTCGTCCGCCGGGTTCTTGAGCTCGATGACCGCCACCGGCAGCCCGTTGAGGAACAGCACCACGTCGGGCCGGCGCGTGTGCTGGCCGTCGGAGACCGTGAGCTGGTTGACCGCGAGCCAGTCGTTCGCGGCGGGGTGCTCGAAGTCCACCACGCGGGCGACGGCGCCCGCGATGGAGCCGTCCGGTCGGCGGTGCTCCACGGTCACCCCATCGACGAGCATCCGGTGCGCCCGCGGTTGCGCTCCAGCAGCGTGGGCAGCGCGAGGCGTGTGACCCGGCGGAACGCCTCCTCCACCGCTTCGGCCGGCAGCCCGGGGTTCAGCCGCTCCAGGGAGCGCCGCAGCCGGCCCTCCAGGACCGTGTCGCGGTACCGCGGGTCGGACCGCTCCGCGCCGGGCGCCCCGTACGCGATCTCCGGCCCGTGCGCCACCGCCCAGCCGATGCCGTGGAGCCAGGCGAGCGCCGCCTGCTCGACGACCGACTCGAAGGACTCGGGACTCATCGCGGGCAATCGCTTAAATGAGATCTGCGCGCCGCCGAGCACGAAATAGGCACGGGCGGGCAGTGGCAATCGCGGAACCCGGGGGAACGCTTAAATGAACTCACGCCCAGAACGGCAGATAGCGGGCGTACTTCCGAGAGGCTCCGGCCGCCTCATCCGGCTTCACAAGCTTCGCGTCAATGGTCGCAGCGATGACCTGCGACGCGATTGCGGCCTTGCTCTCAGCCAAGCGAAAGCGAGCGCGGAGCGTCTGATTGGTCATCCGCTCGGACATCACCCATTTCAGCGCGGCGTGCTGATAGCACGCCCTAATCCGGTCCTCTCGCGACATGGCCGCAAACGGGCGCAGCCCGAAGATCGTCACGATCGTCCGCCGAAGGCCGACCCGGAAATCCGGCGCCGGCAACTGGAAGAACTCAGCGGCCTCGATCACTCGGTCGATGCCACTGCTCTTCTCCTCGCAGATGTGCATCCGACGCATCAGGTCGGCCAGCCGCTCGTTGCGGGACTGATACCCGTCGATGAAGCGCTCAACCGGAACCACCGGCTCACCTGGATTTGAGAACTCCACGCGGTCGCTATAGATCTCGATCATCACCGAGGTCCCCCCAATGCCAAGGTCCTGGTGGATCAGAGCGTTGGCGACAAGTTCGCGTACGACCACCTCTGGGATCAGTTTGACCTCACGACGCAAGGCGTCCTCGATCACCTCGTTCTGCGGCAGCTGCGCCATCACGAACCCAACCAGACCCTGATACCCCACCGCGTAGCCCTTCTGGCCGACGATGTCGAGCTTGGTCTCCATCTTCGAGGTGCCCGAGTAGACCACCACCCTGGGGGCCTTCCGCGACACGTCGGCAAAGTCCTCAAGCCGCTTGGCCAGCAGCAACGCCCCAAGGCGCCGGATCGCGAGCCCATCGTCACGACGATCCACTAGCCGCTCGGCCACCAGCCGCTCGATCACACCGGCCTGCTCTGTCGGGTATGGCAAACGCAGGAGCTCAAAGAAGGTCTGGGTGTCCAGCCTCTCCACCACGTCCTGGGCGTCAAGCCCGGTGAGGGAATACTCCTCCAGCCAGTCGGGCACACCCTCGGCGAAGATCCGGCGGAGTTGGTCCTCGCTCATGGGCACGAGGGCTTCGCCCGCGCGCATCAGGTAGGCGCCGTCTAGGTGATACGCGGTCCCACGCGGCCGCGATGGGACATGGAACACGAGAACACGGCCGTCAGGGTGCGCGACGGCCTCGATGTCGACCCGGAAGCCCACAGCATGGAACAGCGTCTGGGCGACTCCGATGAGATCAGGGAAGGCACGTGTGCTGACCACTGCCCGGGGCGCCTTGTCAGCGATGCCCAGAAGCAGCGTGCCACCCCCCTCGTTGGCGAGTGCCACGCAGTACTCGTTCAGCTTGCGAGAGTCGAACTGGTTCTTCGCCTCCTTGAATTCGAGGCGCTGGTGCTCTGATGGCGCCTGGCGCCAGATATCGATCTGCTCGGCCGTTGTCACCAAGGTTGCTCAGCCCCCGATCCAATTGGTGTCCCTGCGGATTGTCGCCGGTTGGCGCTCCCGCCGTTTGCCGCCGCAGCGCGCGGCGGGCGGTCGACCACCACCGTTCGGGCCCATGCACGCTCCGGTCAGACTCGCACCGCGGTTTGCATATTCACTCTTCCGTCCTTCTTCACTGTCGCAGTGAAGAAGACGACATGGGCACGAATTGGAGGGACCCTGAGGTGCCCGCGGTCTCGAACTGGAGGTTATGCTTGTGGCGGATTGGGGATGCCCGGTCGGCGGATGGCCTCTGCGGATGCGCAGGGGCCTCTTGCTTTCTCAGGGGTCCGCGTCAGCCTCGGACGCCCAGCCGGAAGTACGTCCGGCTGCTGATGTCGCGGCCGTCCACCTGGTATCGGCCAGACGCCCACGGCTCCGGCCGGTGCATGACGACATACCAGACCAGCTGCCCGAAGAACATCGCCGATCGCACGTAGTCCTGCCGGGCGGCCACGGTGTAGATGGGCTCGAACGGCGTGCCAGTCCAGTCGCTGCCGGGCAGCCAGCCCGCCGTCGCCACTTCCCCGCCGCTCGCGTCGATCAGCTCGTTGACGCGCGCCACCATCGCGTCGAAATCAGATGCAGCGAGGCGGCCTCGGAGCAGGTCGAACTCGCGCTGGAACGGGACCTGGTCCTTCGCGCGGCCGGTGTCAACGTCGATCAGCATCAGGCGGCGTCACGCGTGCTCGGCGCGGACACCCGGTCCGTCGGCGGCATCGGCCGGCTCGGCCCAGTCGCGAGCATCAAGCGTCTTCACGATCGGCGCGAAGAGGGCGCGCATCGCCTCGAGCGCGTCGGCCATCCACGCGTTCACCGCGGGCCACGTCGTGCGGTCGGCCGGGGCGCCCTTGCGGACCACCTGGACCATGCTCACCTTCTTGTCGGGCAGGAGGCGCCAGTCCACTTCCCCGAACCGGGCGAGCGCAGCCTCCACCTCGGCGCGGTGCCGCTGGCGCAGCAGGCGGAAGTGGGCCTTCGCATCAGGCCCGAACATCTGGAACTCGACGCCCGACCGGCCGTCCCGCATCCCGTTCCAGCCGGACAGGAGGAAGTTGCTGCGCCCGATGGGAGACTCCACCCAGGAGCTCTTCGACGGCCTGGCCGTGCGGAGCGCGCTCCCCCGCGTGTCGAGGTACTCGCGGAACTGGGTCCAGAACTCGAGGTGCAGCTGCTCGTTCGGCGTCATCTCGCCGCCGCGGCTCGCCTGCTCCTGGACCGCCCGGCTCCAGTCGTTGGGCTGGGACACCACGTTGAACTTGGGGGCGAAGGCCGAGTCCCCGATGCGCCACAGCTCTATCTCGAGGCCGAAGAAGTTGAAGCCCGTGGTGGTCGCGCGGTTCAGCCAGTCGAGCGCGGCGCGGTGCTCGTCTGTGAACCTCGCGGACAGCCAGACGATCGTCACGGCGTCGAGGCCCGCGGCGTACGTGAGCAGCTGGCCGAGGTGCGTGTGGTCGGTGCGCTCCAGCTGGTTCTCGATCAGCACGTAGTGCCGGTCCACGGTGTCGCGGCAGAGGATGTCGGCGCGGAACGGGCCCACGCTCGTCTCCTGCGACTCCACCTCAAGCTCGATGCCGATGGCCTCGCCCAGCAGGGCAATGTTGTCGGCCTGCGCGAGCCAGGGTGTGAAGTCCGTGGCCTCGCCCGTCCACGCCTCCCGCAACTCAACCTTCTGGAGGCGCCCCAGCGGGGCCTTTGGCGGGGTCGTCATGCGGCGGTTCTCATCGCTGGTGCTCCCTGGGCGGCGCGGCTGCCGCCAGTGTGGCTGATGGGGGCGGCAAGCGTCACCCCTCGTACCGCGGGCGCAGCCGCAGGTGGAGGAACGCCTCGAGGAGCGACAGCAGCTCCGGCGCCCTCGACGCCGGCAGCAGGAGGTTCGCGCGGCACGTCTCGCGCCGGATCCAGTCGCCGGGGTCGGCCGGATCGAAGCCAGGGACACCTCGCATCTCGGGGTCGGCGGCGAGCGACCTCGCCAGCGTGCTCGGCGCGGACAGGTGGTAGTGGTGGCTCACGTACCGCGGACCGGACTTCGGGCCCGCCTTGCCGATCTTGAGCCACTCGCCGCTGCCCTCGTGCCAGAACGCGTACACGGCCATCATCCCCGCGGGAAGGCTGCTCGGCTGGCGGTGCGGCGCCTCGAAGCACTCGACGTTGATGCCAGAGCGGGCGATCGGGTCGCGCGCCAGCTCCGCCACCGCGAGGAAGTCGGCGACGGCGTGCTCGATCTCGTGCGTCCACGCGCCCATCACGACGCGG
Organism: uncultured Chloroflexota bacterium; assembly: GCA_903925955.1. Classification (GTDB taxonomy): domain Bacteria; phylum Chloroflexota; class Limnocylindria; order Limnocylindrales; family CSP1-4; genus CAIXZV01. The sequence continues at coordinate 2,819 of CAIYHO010000268.1, read as the reverse complement.
CCTCTAAGGCCTGTTCCGCATCACCGACGCGCAGCTCGCCCGAGATCAGCCGCGGCAGGAGCGCGTCGCGCAGCACTCCGAGGGTCCGCGACTCGCGGCCAGCCGCGACACAGCGGTCCAACAGCGGCCGAACACGTGCAGTGAACGACGCTCGCTCTCCGGGGGTCGGCAGCGGGATCGCGAAGCGGCTCATGTCAGCCCAACTGGCCCGTGGCATGCGCGTCCCTGTCGAGGCCGCGTTCGCATGCTCGATGAACACAGGATCGGTTGCCACGCCGAGAAGCAGCCCGAGGTCGGCCGCCGATCGGGGGCGAAGGACCAAGATGTCCGTGGAGCAAATGCCGTCGACTGGCACGATGCCCACCTTGCGGAAGTACGGCCGCAACTTGCCGAAGAGGACGTCCCCTGCCCGGAACTCCGACTTCGCGCTCTCCGCGTCACCCGCCGCGCTCCATTCGTTGAGCACGAGGCCGCCCCTCGGCATGTGCTCCAGTCCGATGTAGGGAGTGGCTGGATCGACGATCTCTGGCGCGACGATCGAACGCACTGATGAGGCGAGGTCAGCAATCGACCCGCGGTGCCACCCCGAAGGCAAAACGTCAACAGCCATGGCCATCAGCGCAGCGTAGTCCGCCCTGACCAGGCCCTCGAGGGTCTCGCTCATCCGCAAGTTCAGCTCGATCTTGTCGTCGAGCGCGCCGAGGATCTCGGCGATCCTGCGCTGCTCGGCCAGCGGCGGCAATCGCAAGACGAGTCGCTTAGCTGCCCCGACGTTGAAGTGCTGCTGGACGGCTCCGACGAGGTTGGCGTCGACCTGGTGCTGAGCAGCGCCGTTCATGTAGTAGGCGAGAAAGCGGGGATCGAGCGCCGGGCCGCAGCGGACGATGACAAGGTCGGAGCAGTTCGCGTGGGGAAGCGTAGGCGGGACCACAGCACAGGTGCCCGGCTTGCCGGTCCGAACGATGACGACATCACCCGGCCGCAGGGACGACTTCGCCAGGCGGGCGTCGAACTCGGGCGAGATGAACTTGATGTCGGTCTCGTTGATGCGCAGGGACTCGACGTTCTGTGAGCGGAGGAACGGAACGCCAGCGTCGACGTACTCAGTCGCCATGGGGCCGACGTGGCCGACGGTCACCTCTCGGGCCACGTCCTCGAGGTAGACCTCGCGCCACTCATCCACCGAAGCCGAGCTCCCGCAGGTTCGCCTCGATCAGCGCATCGAGCCGGCGGCCGTCTTCCATCTGGTCGCGCAGCGTGGCCGCCAGCCGGGCCATCCTCTCCTCAAACGGCTCGGCGTCCTCCTCGGCGTCGGCCGCGCCGACGTAGCGCCCGGGCGTAAGGACGTGGCCGTGGCCGCGGATGTCCTCGAGCGTGGCGGAGCGGCAGAAGCCGGGCTCGTCCGCGTACTCCCCCGCGCCCGCGTCCCCGCGCCAGGCGTGGTAGGTGGCGGCGATGCGCGCGATCTCGTCGTCGGACAGCTCGCGATGGGTCCGGTCCACCAGCGAGCCGAGCTTGCGCGCGTCGATGAACAGCGTCTCGCCCCGCCGGTCCCGGTAGCGGGCGTCGCGCTTGTCGCGGGCGAGGAACCAGAGGCAGACCGGGATCTGCGTGGAGTAGAAGAGCTGGCCGGGCAGGGCGACCATGCAGTCCACGAGGTCCGCCTCGGCGATGCTCTTGCGGATCTCGCCCTCGCCGGACTGGCCGGAGCTCATCGAGCCGTTCGCCAGCACGAAGCCCGCGATGCCGGTCGGGGCGAGGTGGTACAGGAAGTGCTGGACCCAGGCGAAGTTGGCGTTGCCCGCCGGCGGCGCGCCGTAGGCCCAGCGGCGGTCGTCGCGCAGGAGCTCGCCGCGCCAGTCCGAGTCGTTGAAGGGCGGGTTGGCGAGGACGTAGTCGGCCTTGAGGTCAGGGTGGCGGTCGTTGTGGAACGTGTCGCCGTGGCCGATCTGGGCGTCGATGCCGCGGATGGCGAGGTTCATCTTGGCGATGCGCCAGGTGGTGTAGTTGGACTCCTGGCCGTAGACGCTGATGTCGCCGATGCGCCCCGCGTGCGCCTCGATGAACCGCTCGCTCTGGACGAACATGCCGCCGCTGCCGCAGCATGGGTCGTAGACCCTCCCCTTGTAGGGCGCCAGCATCTCGACGAGGACCCGCACCACGCGCGCCGGCGTGTAGAACTGGCCGCTCTGCTTGCCCTCGGCGCTGGCGAACTGGGCGAGGAAGTACTCGTACACGCGGCCGAGCGTGTCCTTGGCCCGGTCCGCGGGGGCGCCCAGGGCGATGTCGGAGACGAGGTTGATGAGCTGGCCGAGCCTGGCCTTGTCGAGGCCGGGGCGCGCGTAGTCGCGGGGCAGGACGCCCTTGAGGCTGGGGTTGTCGCGCTCGATGGCGTCCATCGCGTCGTCCACCATCGTGCCGATCGTCGGCTGCGGCGCTGCGGCCCTGAGCGCCTGCCATCTGGCTTCCTTGGGCACCCAGAAGATGCTCGCGGCGCGGTACTCGTCGGGGTCCTCGGGGTCGGCGCCGTGGGCGCGGTCCGCCTCGAGCTCCGCGTGCTTGGCCTCGAAGGCGTCGCTGATGTACTTGAGGAAGATCAGCCCGAGGACGACGTGCTTGTACTCGGCGGCGTCCATGTTGTTGCGGAGGGCGTCGGCGGCCTGCCAGAGCCTGGCCTCCAGCGTCGCGCCGGCGCCGGTGTCGCTCTTGGCCCTCGCGGCTCTGGCCACGCGTCCCCTCCTGTGTTGGCCTGGTCCGAGGAGTGTAGCGATGTGCTGCCTGCGAGGCGCCTGTCTGACGTCAACTCGTGCGGTTGGTGC
>CAIYHO010000267.1 GCA_903925955.1 uncultured Chloroflexota bacterium | reverse complement strand
GATCATGCCCGGCGACAACGTCGACATGACCGTCGAGCTGATCGGGCCCATCGCGCTCGAGGTCGGCCAGCGGTTCGCGATCCGCGAGGGCGGCCGCACCGTCGGCGCCGGCGCGATCACCACCATCATCGCGTAGCGAGACAGAGATGGCGAAGCAGCGGATCAGAATCCGCCTCAAGGCCTACGATCACCGGCTGCTCGATCAGTCGGCAGCCCAGATCGTCGAGACGGCCCAGCGCACCGGAGCCGACGTTGTCGGTCCCGTGCTGCTGCCCACCCGTGTCGAGAAGTTCACCGTTCTGCGGTCACCGTTCATCGACAAGGACTCCCGGGAGCAGTTCGAGATCCGCACGCATAAGCGGCTCATCGACATCCTGGACCCCTCGTCAAAGACGGTGGACGCCCTGATGCGACTCTCGCTTGCTGCGGGCGTCGACATCGAAATCAAGATGTAGGGCGACCTGATGAGCATTGGGCTGATCGGCCGCAAGGTCGGCATGACACAGGTCTTCCAGACCGACGGGACAATGGTCGCCGTCACGGTTGTGGAAGTCACCCCGAACACCGTGACGCGGCTCCGCACCGCTGAGCGTGATGGCTACACGGCCGTCCAGCTTGGCGCCGGCGAGCGCCGCAAACTCAACAAGCCCCTCGCGGGCCAGCTGCGTGACCTCCCGAGGGTCCGCAACATCCGCGAGTTCCGCATGGACACGGCTGACGGCTACACCGTCGGCCAGCAGATCGCTGTATCTGACGTGTTCGCAGCGGGCGAGCTCGTTGACGTCACCGGGACGTCGAAGGGCCAGGGCTTCGCGGGCACCGTGAAGCGCCACAACTTCACGCGCGGCCCGAAGACACACGGGTCAGACAACTACCGTCGGCCGGGCTCCATCGGCCCCGGCACCACGCCCGGTCGCGTCTACAAGGGCCTCCGCATGGGTGGCCACATGGGTAGCGAGCGGGTCACGATCAAGAAGCTGCGCGTCGTCCGCGTGGACCCAGAGCGGAACCTGATCCTCGTGAAGGGGACCGTTCCTGGGGCACCCGGCGCGCTGACTTTCGTCCGGAAGGCGTGACGATGCCGCAGACCATCCTCTACGACCGCACCGGCGCCAATGTCGGCAGCGTGGACCTCGCTGAGGTGCTGTTCGCAGCACCTGTGAACGAGGCCGTGCTCCACCAGGCGGTGGTTGCGCAGCTGGCCGGGCGCCGTCTCGGCACCAGCAGCACCAAGACCCGCGGCATGGTCCGCGGTGGCGGCAAGAAGCCGTATGCCCAGAAGGGCACCGGCCGAGCCCGTCAGGGCCATCGCACAGCGCCCCACTTCCGTGGCGGCGGTGTCGTGTTCGGTCCGCACCCGCGCTCCTATGAGCAGCGGCTGCCCAAGAAGATGCGGCGCCTGGCGCTTCGCTCGGCCCTGTCGGCCAAGTTCATCGACAACGCAATTCGCGTGGTGGACAAGTTCGGCATGGACTCTGAGCCGAAGACCAAGGTGTTCGTCGGCATCCTCCAGGCTCTCGGCGCCGGCAACGGTCACGAGCGGCGCGTCCTCGTTGTGGCTCCGGCCAAGGACGAGATGCTGCTCCGATCGCTCGCCAATCTGCCGTCAGTCACCGTGATCCTGGCGGACTCGCTCAACGTCGTGGACCTGCTCAACGCTGACTCGGTCCTGATTGAGCAGCCGGCCCTGGCCCGCATGGAGGAGGTGTACGCGTGAGCGCTCTAACCGCCGCCGACATCATCCTTCGCCCGGTGATCTCTGAGAAGTCCATCGACGAGTCCGGACGCGGCAAGTACACATTTGCCGTGCACGATGACGCAAACAAGATCCAGATCAAGGCAGCCGTCGAGGAGCTGTACAGCAAGGAGAAGGTGACTGTCGTCGCCGTCAACGTGCTGACCTCGAAGGCGAAGGAGAAGCGCCGCGGCACGAAGCGCGGACGTGTACTTGGTTACACGTCTGCCTGGCGTAAGGCCATCGTGACGCTCGCCCCCGGCCAGAAGATCGAATTCTTCGAGGGGGTGTAGCAATGCCGCTTCGCAGTTACAAGCCCACATCGCCCGGCCTGCGTGGGATGACTCGCTCGACGTTCGAGGAGATCACCACCGACAAGCCGTACAAGCCGCTCCTTGAGCCGATGGTCCGCGGTTCCGGCCGCAACAACCAGGGCCGGCTTACCGTTCGCCATCGTGGCGGCGGCGAGAAGACCCATTACCGCATCATCGACTTCAAGCGCAACAAGCCCGGCGTCCCGGCGCGGCTGGCCACGATCGAGTACGACCCCAACCGGTCGGCCCGCATCGGGCTGCTGTACTACCGAGACGGCGAGAAGCGCTACATGCTGCTGCCGAACGGGCTGAAGGTTGGCGACATCGTCATCTCCGGGCCGGAGGCCGAGGCGCGGCTGGGCAACTCGCTGCCGCTCGCGAACATCCCGCTGGGCACGACGATCCACAACATCGAGCTCGTCCCCGGCAAGGGTGGCCAGATCGTCCGGTCCGCCGGTACGTCAGCCCAGCTGCTGGCGAAGGAAGGCGACTTCGCAACGATCCGCCTGCCCTCGGGCGAGATGCGTCGTGTGCCCCTTCGCTGCATGGCGACGATCGGCCAGGTGTCAAACGTCGATCACGAAAACCAGAACCTCGGCAAAGCCGGCCGCGCGCGCCACATGGGGCTGCGACCGGAAGTCCGTGGTGTTGTGATGAACCCGCGCGACCATCCCCACGGTGGCGGCGAGGGCTCAAGCCCTACTGGCATGCCGCCCAAGACCCCTTGGGGCAAGCCGGCCATGGGCTACCGGACACGGCGCGGGAAGACGACAAATCGTCTGATCGTCCGCAGCCGGCATCGCAAGTCGTAGGCAGAGGAGCTAGCGCATGTCACGTTCGGTCAAGAAGGGACCGTTCGTCCAGCCCCGGCTTCTCGCCCGGGTGCAGGATATGAACAAGCGGAGCGAGCGAAAGGTCCTCAAGACCTGGTCGCGCGCCTCCGTGATCTTCCCTGATTTCATTGGTCACACCATCGGTGTGTACAACGGCAAGAAGCATGTGCCGGTGTACGTCACTGAGAACATGGTCGGTCATCGTCTCGGCGAGGTCGCGCCCACCCGCAACTATCGCGGGCACGGCAAGACCGCCGACCGATCCGCCGGCGTACGGTAGAGGAGCGAGCAATGCGCGTTTCCGCTACTGCCAAGTATCTCCGGGGCTCCACCCGGAAGACCCGCCTCGTGACTGAGGCCATCAAGGGTCTGCCTGTGGAGGTGGCCGCCGCAAAGCTGGCGTTTATGCCGCAGCACGCCGCGCGCAGCGTCCTTATGGTGCTGAAGAGCGCGACGGCCAACGCCGAGAACAACCTCAATCGCTCCGCCGACGAGCTGATCGTCGCGGACGCGATTGCGAACGAGGGCCCGACGATCAAGCGGTGGCGCCCACGGGCCCAGGGTCGGGCGTTCCCGATCCACAAGCCCATGACGCACATCACGGTCGTCGTCGCCGATCGGGAGGCCTAGGCATGGGACACAAAGTCCATCCGTACGGCTACCGCCTGGGCTACACGCGAACGTGGACGGCCAAGTGGTACGCCGACAAGGAGTACACCGCCCTCCTCCAGGAGGACATCAAGATCCGGCAGCTGCTGGACAAGAAGCTCGCGAACGCCAGCGTGAGCGGTGTGGAGATTGAGCGTGGCATCAACCACGTGACGGTCGCCATTTCCACCGCGAAGCCCGGCATCGTGATCGGCCGCGGTGGCCAGAACGTCGAAGTGCTCCGCAAGGAGATCAGCGACCTGACCAAGCGCAAGGTCAAGCTGGAGATCCGCGAGATCCGCCAGCCCGAGCTTGATGCCTACCTGGTCGCGCAGAACATCGCGCAGCAGTTGACCCGCCGCGTCGCCTACAAGAAGGCGATGAAGCAGTCGATCCAGCGCTCGATGAAGGCTGGCGCCAAGGGCGTCAAGATCGCGCTCGCGGGTCGCCTCGGCGGCTCTGAGATGGGGCGTCGGGAGTGGGACCGCGAAGGCCGCATTCCGCTCGGCACCCTGCGTGCTGACATCAGCTATGGCCAGGTGCACGCCGGCACGACCTACGGTCGAATTGGCGTGAAGGTCTGGATCTACAAGGGCGACACGCCGATCGAGCGCAAGCGCCGCGAGGCGGCTGCCGCTTCGTCCGGTGCCGCGGCAGCAGCCGCGCAGGGGGCATAAGCAATGTTGATGCCCCGTCGCGTCAAGCACCGCAAGGTGATGCGCGGCCGTATGTCCGGCCCGACCAAGGGTGGCGGCTATGTCGCCTTTGGCGAGTTTGGCCTGGCCACGCTTGAGCCCGCTTGGATCACGGCCCGCCAGATTGAGGCCGCTCGCCGCGCCATGACCCGCTCGGTCAAGCGCGGTGGCCAGGTCTGGATCCGGATCTTCCCGGACAAGCCCGCCACGAAGAAGCCCGCTGAGACCCGAATGGGTTCCGGCAAGGGCGCACCCGACCATTGGGTCGCGGTGGTCCGCCCAGGCCGAATCCTGTTTGAGATGGGCGGCGTCGATCGCGAGTCTGCGGTTGAAGCCTTCCGCCTCGCTTCCCACAAGCTCCCGGTAGCGACCAAGGTCGTGTACCGCGAGGATGCCAAGGAGGTCACCGGTGGAGATCGGTGAGGTCCGCAAGCTAACGGATCACGAGCTGGACGACAGGCTTCGCGAAGCAAAGCAGGACCTCTGGCAGGCCCGCTTCGCTCTCTCGACTCGCCAGCTGAAGGACTACAGCCAGATCCCGGCGACGCGACGGACGATCGCCCGGATCCTCACCGTCAAGCGCGAGCGGGACACCGCTCCGCGTTCGGCGGAGTAGGAGCGTCGGGATGCCCACCGCAGGAGCCAATAACCCCGTGAAGGGACAGCGCAAGACCAAGGTCGGGCGCGTTGTCAGCGACAAGATGGACAAGACGATTGTCGTGTCCGTTGAGCGCCTGACGCGCCACCCGCTGTACAAGCGCGTCATGAAGGCCTCGAACAAGTTCGCGGCCCACGACGAGGGCAACGAAGCCAAGATTGGGGACACAGTCCTCATCGAGGAGTCGCGCCCCCTCTCCGCAACCAAGCGCTGGCGCTTGGTCTCCGTGCTCTCGCGAGCCGGTGAGGAGAGGGCTGCCGAGACCATGATTGTGGACGAGGCCGAGACCGACGAGGCCATTCACCACAACGCACACCCAGGCCGCCACGCCGAGGCTGACGCCGCCGGCGGGGAGGGTCAGGCGTGATTTCTGTAGCGACCCGCCTCCGCGTCGCGGACAACACGGGCGCCCGCACGATCGAGTGCATCCGGATCATGGGCCGTTCGCGCAAGACCACCGCCGGTATCGGCGACGTGATCATCGCGAGCGTGAAGTCCGCGATCCCCAACGCACCGGTCAAGAAGGGCGACGTCGTCCGCGCCGTGATCGTGCGCACTTCCAAGGAGTTCGGCCGGCCGGACGGCAGCTACATCCGCTTCGATGAGAACGCGGCTGTGCTGATCAACAACCAGGGCAACCCGCGCGGCACCCGTATCTTTGGACCGGTTGCGCGCGAGCTGCGTGATCGGAACTACATGAAGATCGTGTCCCTCGCGCCGGAGGTGCTGTGATGACCGACCGGTCAATCCTGCACGGCACGAAGGTTCCCGAGATCCGCAAGGGCGACACCGTGATCGTGCTGGCCGGCAAAGACGCCGGCAAGCGCGGCAAGGTGGAGCAGGTGGTTCGCCGAGAGCCCTCGCCGTCGCCTGTTCGCTCTGGCTACCGCCGCGTGTCGCTCAAGGGCGGCGTTCTGGTGGTGGTTGAGGGTCTCAACATCGCGCGCAAGCACACCAAGCCCCGCCAGCGCTCGCAGGGCGGCCCCGGCTCCATGCCGACGGTCGATCCGGGAGGCATCCTCGATCACGCGATGCCTATGCCCGCGAGCCGAGTGATGATCGTCTGTGGACATTGCGACCGACCCACCCGGGTTGGCCACCGCACGCTCGACAACGGCACTCGCGTGCGGATCTGCGGCCACTGCGCCAACCCCCTGGAGGTGAAGGCGTGAGCGGGCAGCTGAAGAGCCGCTACACCACTGAAGCCGTGCCGGCCATGCAGAAGCAGTTCGCGTATGTGAACGCCAACCAGGTGCCGAAGCTTGAGAAGATCGTCATCAATGTCGGTCTGGGTGAAGCACTGAGCAATTCCAAGGCCGTTGACGCAACGGTCGGCGACATCACGGCCATCTGTGGCCAGAAGCCGATCGTCACTCGCGCCAAGCGGTCAATCGCCCAGTTCCGCGTCCGGACGGGCAACCCCATCGGCGTGAAGGTCACCCTTCGCGGCGAGCGGATGTGGGACTTCCTCGAGCGCCTCACGCGCATCGCGCTGCCCCGTATCCGCGACTTCCGCGGCGTCCCGGCGAAGTCGTTCGACGGGCGTGGCAACTACTCGCTCGGCCTCCGGGAGCAGCTTGCTTTCCCTGAGATCGACTATGACAAGGTGGATCGTCTCCGCGGGCTGGAGATCAGCATCGTGACGACGGCGAAGACCGACGAGGAGTCGAAGCGTTTGCTCGAGCTCCTCGGCATGCCCTTCGCCGGTTAGGGCGGGGAGGAGTCCAGATGGCCAAGAAGTCAATGATCGCGAAGGCGAAGCGCGAGCCGAAGCACCCGGTGCAGGGGTACCACCGCTGCAACGTGTGCGGAAGGCCCCGCGGGTACATGCGCCGCTTCGCGCTCTGCCGTATCTGCTTCCGCGAGCGCGCGCTCGTCGGCGAGCTGCCCGGCGTCACGAAGTCGAGCTGGTAGGAAGATGAATATCTCCGACCCCATCGCGGACATGCTCACGCGCGTCCGCAACGCGTCCAGGGCGCGGCACACCGAGGTGATGGTTCCCGCCTCACGAACCAAGCGCGAGATTGCCCGCATCCTCATTGAGGAGGGCTTTATCGCCAGCGTTCGCGAGGAGCGCGAGGGCCCCGCCCAGCTGCTGCGCCTCGAACTGAAGTACGTCGACGGCAAGGTGCCGGTCGTCTCAGGTCTCAAGCGGATCAGCAAGCCGGGTCTGCGCGTGTACGCGCAGAAGACGGACATTCCGCGAGTCCTGGGTGGGCTGGGTGTCGTGATCGTCAGCACGTCCAAGGGGATCATGACCGGCAGCCAGGCCAAGCAGGCCCAGCTTGGCGGCGAAATCCTCGCCTACGTCTGGTAGCACGATGTCACGTATCGGCCGCCTCCCCATTCCTGTTCCCGCCGGTGTCGATGTGACGCTTGACGGGCGCATCATCACTGTCACGGGCCCCAAGGGATCCCTGACCCGCGAGCTCCCGCCGCGCATCGACGTGGTGCGCGAGGGCGAAATGCTCCTCTGCACTCGGCCTTCCGAGCTGAAGATGGACAAGTCGCTCCACGGGCTCACCCGAACTCTCGTGAGCAACATGGTCATCGGTGTGACCACGGGCTATCGCAAGGGTCTCGAGATCATCGGCGTGGGCTACCGCGCGCAGAAGCAGGGCGAGAAGCTCGTGCTGGCGCTTGGTTACAGCCACCCGATTGAGATCGTGCCCCCGGCCGGCATCAGCTTCGACCTCGAGACCCCGCTCCGCCTCGCGGTGGTGGGTATCGACAAGGAAGCGGTTGGCCAGATGGCCGCCAAGATCCGCGCAGCTCGCAAGCCTGAGCCGTACAAGGGCAAGGGTGTTCGCTACGCCGGTGAGAAGGTCCGCCGCAAGGCAGGCAAGGCCGGCAAGATCGGCGGGAAGAAGTAGCCATGACGACTGTTGGCACCCGCACAGCCTCGCGGATCAAGCGCCACGAGCGCATTCGACTCCGCCTCTCCGGAACCGCGTTGCGCCCGCGCCTCGCGGTCTTCCGCAGCCTGAACCACATTTACGCCCAGGTTATCGACGACGCCAGCGGCATCACGCTTGCCGCAGCGTCCTCGCTCGACCCCGCGCTCCGCAGTGCAACTGGCACGAAGACCGAAGACGCCAAGCGCGTCGGGGCCCTCGTCGCCGAGCGCGCCAAGGCGGTTGGCGTGGACCAGGTTGTGTTTGACCGGGCGGGCTTCCAGTACCACGGGCGGGTTCGCTCGCTCGCCGAGGCGGCGCGCGAAGCCGGCCTCGACTTCTGAGAGGACGAGCCTGTGGCCCGAATCGATCCCACTAAACTCGCGCTCGAGGAGCGCGTTGTCCAGATCAACCGCGTCGCCAAGGTCCACAAGGGTGGCCGCCGCTTCTCGTTCTCGGCGATCATCGTCGTGGGCGATGGCAACGGCCACGTCGGCGTGGGTCTGGGCAAGGCCGGTGACGTTCCCGAGTCCATCCGCAAGGGTGTCGAGGACGCCAAGAAGAACATCGTCAAGATCCCGATGATCGGGACGACCATCCCTCACGAGGTCCGTGAAGAGTTCTGCGCCGCGCGCGTCATGCTCAAGCCGGCCTCCAAGGGCACCGGCGTCATCGCCGGCGGTGCAGTGCGCGCCGTCGTCGAGGCTGCTGGCATCCGCGACATCCTGTCCAAGGTGCACGGCTCCACGAACCCTGTGAACGTGACCCGTGCAACCGTCAACGCGCTGCAGCGCCTGCGCACCGTCGAGGAGCTCAGCCGCCAGCGTGGCGTCAAGCTTCGCTTGGTTGTCCCCGGCCAGTCCGCGGCGGCCGTTCGCCTGGAGGCCGGCGATGCCCGGTAAGCTCCGCGTCACCCAGACCAAGAGCACCATCAGCCACATCGCCCGAAACCGGGCGACGGTTCGGGCCCTGGGTCTGCACGGGATCGGCAGTTCGTCGATCCTCCCGGACAACGCCCCGGTGCGCGGCATGTGCCGACAGGTGCGGTTCCTCGTGACGGTCGAGGAGCTTCCCGAGGGCGCCGACACGACCCCGGAGACCAACTGATGAAGATCCACGACCTCCACCCCGCCCCGGGCTCAACCAAGAAGAAGACCCGGGTTGGACGCGGTATCGCGGCCGGCCAGGGCAAGACGGCGGGTCGCGGCACCAAGGGCCAGAAGTCCCGTGCAGGTGCTTCGATCCCGGCGTGGTTCGAGGGTGGCCAGACCCCGCTTCACATCCGTATCCCGAAGCTTCGCGGCTTCCGGAACATCAACGACATCGAGTATGAGGTTGTCAATGTCGGCGCGATCAGCGCTGCCATCGAGGACGGGAAGCTCGTTGCCGACGGCAAGGCGCCGATCACCATCAACGCCGACACCCTGAAGGAAATCGGTCTGGTTCGCCGTGACCGACTGCCCCTCAAGATCCTCGGCGACGGTGAAGTCAGCGCCAAGCTGTTTGTGCTGGCTGACGCGTTCACCAAGTCAGCCATCGCCAAGATCGAAGCTGCCGGCGGCACCGCCCAGGTCATCGAGATCCCGAGCGAGCCGCTCGCGGCCCTCGGGGTCACGGTCGAGACCGCCCCGGCCGACAACGGCTAGCCGGCCGTGTTCGAGGCGCTGCTCAACGCGTTCCGCGCGCCGGATCTCCGGCGCCGGATCCTTTATGTCGCGGGCATCCTGCTGGTGTTCCGGCTGCTGGCCCATGTCCCGGTTCCGGGCGTGGACAAGGGGCAGCTCTCCAGTTTCCTGGACCAGAGCGCAATCTTTGGTCTGCTGGACCTCTTCTCCGGCGGTGGCCTGACCAACTTCTCGATCGTGGCGCTGGGCGTCAACCCGTACATCAACGCCTCGATCATCATGCAGCTCATGACCGGCGTCATCCCGTCGCTGCAGGCCCTCCAGCGCGAGGGTGAGTACGGCCGCACGAAGATCAACCAGTACACCCGCTACCTCTCGGTGCCGATGGCGCTGCTGCAGGCCTACGGGTTCCTTGCCCTGCTCAATGCCAATAGCGTCCTCAAGACGCCGTTTGACCTGGGCAGCTGGGAGACGATCACGCAGATCATCACGCTGACCGCCGGCTCCATCACCCTGATGTGGCTGGGCGAGCTGATCACCGAGAAGGGGATCGGCAACGGCGTGAGCTTCATCATCTTCGCGGGCATCGTCAGCCGCGCGCCGGGTGCCCTCACGGGCTTCATCGACAACCCGGATCTCGCAAAGCTGGTGCTGTTTGGCATCCTGGCGGTTGCCGCAGTTGCGGTGATCATCTACATCCAGGAAGGTCAGCGCCGCATTCCGGTCCAATATGCATCGAGGGTGCGCGGTCGGCGGATGTACTCGGGGGGTCAGACATTCCTGCCGCTCCGCGTCAACCAGGCGGGCGTCATCCCGATCATCTTTGCTGTCAGCATCCTGCTGTTCCCCAGCCAGATCGCCAGCTACTTCACAAGCTCCGCCGGCATCGTCGGCGACTTGGCCAAGGGTGTCGTGTCCTGGCTTGGCAGCGGATCGTGGCTGTACGTCCTCATGTACTTCCTCCTGACCGTCGGCTTCACGTACTTCTACACGGCGTTCACGTTCAAGCCGGACGAGACCGCCGAGCAGCTGCGGAAGAACGGCGGGTTCATCCCGGGCATTCGTCCGGGGCGTCCCACGCAGGATTACCTTGCACGGGTGGTCACGCGGATCACCGTCGCCGGCGCCCTCTTCCTGGGCATCGTCGCGGCCGCCCCGCCCTTCATCGGCCTCGTCCAGCCGTCGTTCAGCAACCTGGCTCTGGGTGGCACCGGAATCCTCATCGTTGTCTCCGTCGTCGTTGAGACGATGAAGCAGCTTGAGGCCCAGCTACTCGTCAGGCAATACGAGGGCTTTATACGGTGAACGTGGTTGTCCTCCTCGGCGCCCCGGGCGCAGGGAAGGGCACCCAGGCGCCACTGCTTGCAGCCTGCCTCGGGATCCCGGTCGTCGCGACCGGGGACCTGTTCCGGGCTGCAGTCCGTGACGGAACCCCGCTGGGCCTTGAGGCCCGCCGATTTATGGATGCGGGTCGCCTGGTGCCCGACGAGATCACGGTCCAGCTGTTGCTTGAGCGTCTCGCTCGTCCTGATGCAGATGCGGGCGTGATCCTCGATGGGTTCCCGCGCACCGCAGTCCAGGCAGCCGCGCTGGATGTGGCGCTGACCGAGCGTGGTGCCAAGGTTTGTGCCGCGGTGCTTGTGGATGTCCCAGGCGAGGAGCTGGTTCGACGGATGTCGGGCCGGTGGATCTGTCGCGCCAACGGCCATCCGTATCACGAGGCGCTGAGTCAGCCCCGCACCGCAGGGATCTGCGATCTGGACGGCTCTGAGCTCTACCAGCGAGCCGATGACCAGCCCGACACAATCCGTGCACGGATGGATCAGCAGCTGGGCGCCCTGCGCGAGGTGATCGACCACTACCGTGCGGCCGGGTCCCTCCGGACCGTGGACGGCCTGCAGCCGATTGTCGCTGTCGCATCAGCCATCAACGAGCAGCTGGCGGCCGCCGGGATTTGCGGAGCCGCCGCTCCCGGCAGCGCGGCCGAGGCATGATCACCCGCAAATCCCAGGCAGAGATTGCCAAGATGCGCTCCGCGGGCCGGATCGTCGCCGAGGTCTTGGCGCTGATTGAGGAATCGCTTGAGCCCGGCATCTCCACGGCGGATCTGGATCGCCTAGCCGAGCGCCACATACGCTCCGCAAAGGGCACACCGTCGTTCCTGGGGTACCTGGGGGGCAGGCGCTATGACGCCACGCACCCCAACGCCTACCCGGCGTCAACCTGCATCTCCCTCGACCATGAGATTGTCCACGGGATCCCCGGCAACCGGGAACTCAAGGCAGGCCAGATTGTGTCGGTGGACGTGGGGGTGATCTACGACGGCTGGCACGGAGACGGCGCCCGCACATTCATCTGCGGCGGTCTCGACGCGGGCTCACCGGTGGCGCGCCGCCTGGTAGAGACAACGCGGCTTTCCCTGATGGCGGGCATCGCCGCCGCAACCGCCGGCCACCGGATCGGCGACATCTCCGCGGCTGTCGAGGACATCGCCAAGGAGGGCGGCTACGGCATCATCCGCCAGTACGTTGGCCACGGCATCGGCACTTCGATGCACGAGGACCCGCAGGTCCCCAACTTCCGATCCCGCTCGCCGGGCGTCGAGCTTGCGCCGGGGCACTGCCTCGCGATTGAGCCGATGCTTGTGGTGGGTTCGGAGGAGACGGACGTCCTGGACGACAACTGGACGGTCGTGACCCGCGACCGCTCGCTGGCGGCCCATTTTGAGCACACGATCGCGGTGACCCCAACGGGGCCCGAGATCCTGACCACAGTCTGATGGCGACTGTTGTCGGAACCACGCATGTTTGCTATCCTCGCCATTCGTGTGTCGGCCCGACCGGGCCGACACTCGTGCTGAGAAGGACCAGGGAGTAAGGTTGGCGAAGAAGGACGCGATCGAAGTCGAAGGAACCGTGATTGAGCCGCTGCCGAATACCATGTTCGCGGTGGAGCTTGAGAACGGCCATCGTGTCCTCGCGCACATCAGCGGGAAGCTCCGGATGAATTTCATCAGGATCTTGCCGGGAGACCGGGTCCGAGTAGAACTCTCACCCTACGACCTCACTCGGGGTCGGATCACCTACCGCCTGAAGTAGATCGAGGAACCCGGTGAAGGTCAGAGCGTCGGTCAAGGCGCGTTGTGACAACTGCAAGATCATCCGGCGCCACGGTACCGTGATGGTTATCTGCGCGAATCCTAAGCACAAGCAGCGGCAGGGCTGACGCGATGGCAAGAATTGCGGGCATCGATATTCCGCGCGAGAAGCGCATTGAGATTGCCCTTACATACATCTTTGGGGTCGGGCTGAGTTCCAGCCAGAAGATCCTCAAGCAAACCAATGTCAACCCGGACACCCGTGTCCGGGACCTCACCGAAGACCAGGTCAACCGGCTTCGCGAGGTGATCGATCGCTCGTTCAAGGTGGAGGGTGACCTTCGCCGTGAAGTGGCGCTCAACATCAAGCGCCTGATCGAGATCGGGTCGTACCGGGGCATGCGGCATCGCCGTAACCTCCCGGTCCGCGGACAGCGAACCAAGACCAACGCCCGCGCGCGTCGTGGACCGAAGAAGACGGTCGGCGCCCGGAAGAAGACGACGAAGTAAACGAGGAAGCGTAGGGCATGGCCGATCGCAAGCGCGCCGTCAAGCAGCGGCGCAAGGAGCGCAAGCACGTTCCCTCTGGGCACGTGCACATCCTGGCGAGTTTCAACAACACGATTGTGACGATCACGGATTTGACCGGGGCCGTCATCTCGTGGGGTTCGGCTGGCATCGCCGGGTTCAAGGGCTCCCGGAAGAGCACGCCCTATGCCGCCGCGCTCGCAGCCGACGGCGCCGCCCGTCGTGCAATGGAGCACGGCATGCGCCAGGTCGAGGTCTACGTCAAGGGACCCGGCGCCGGCCGCGAGCAGGCGATCCGCTCCCTTCAGGCCGCTGGGCTTGAAGTGAGCGCCATCACCGATGTAACGCCCATTCCTCACAATGGATGCCGCCCGCCCAAGCGGCGCCGCGTCTGAGCCCAGGTAGGTTATGGCCCGCTACACCGAAGCTGTCTGTCGGCTGTGCCGCCGCGAAGGGCTCAAGCTCTTCCTCAAGGGTGGCCGCTGCTATACCAAGAAGTGCTCCTTTGAGCGGCGTCCCACGCCGCCCGGCCAGCACGGCGTACGCCGTCGCAAGGTGGGTGACTACGGGCTGCAGCTGCGCGAGAAGCAGAAGGTCCGTCGCGTCTACGGCGTCCTCGAGAAGCAGTTCCGCAACTACTTCATTGAGGCCACCCGTCAGTCCGGCGTGACAGGTGAGGCACTGCTCCGCACGCTGGAGCTCCGCCTTGACAACATTGTCTTCCGGCTTGGCTTCGCGCCCTCGCGCGCCGCGGCCCGCCAGATCGTCGCCCACGGCCACTTTGCGGTCAACGGCGTCGCGAGCAATGTGCCGTCGTACCGCCTGAAGGTGGGGGACCGGGTTGAGGTTCGTGTGTCGCATCGCGAGCGCGAGCTGTTCAAGGTGGTCAAGGAGACCCTCCGCTCGCACCAGGCACCGGATTGGCTGACTCTCGACCCGGCGAACTTCTCCGGGTCCGTCCAAGCGCTGCCGCGCCGCGACCAGATGCCGCTCGACTTCAACGAGCAGCTCGTGGTCGAGTACTACTCGAGGTAGCCGCCCTCTATGCTTGAACTCGAGACCCCGCAAATTCAGCCGGTCACCGAGGCCGAGAACAACGGTACGTACGAAGCCGGGCCGCTGACGGCCGGCTACGGCGTCACCCTCGGCAACGCCCTGCGTCGTGTGCTGCTGTCGTCCCTCGAGGGCGCAGCCGTCACCTCGATCCAGGTCCGTGACGTCTACCAAGAGTTCTCCACGATCCCTGGCGTCAAGGAAGACGTCACCCAGATCGTGCTGAACGTCAAGAAGCTTCGTCTCAAGAGCTTCGCCAACCACCCGGTCCAGCTCCGCCTCACCAAGCAGGGCGCTGGTCCGGTTGTCGCCGGCGACATCGTTGAGACATCCGACGTCGAGATCGTCAACACGGACCTGGTCCTGATGACCATCGACTCGGATGACACCCGCATTGAGATGGATCTCACCGTGGAGCGCGGCGTCGGCTACTTGGCCGCCGAGCGCAGTGAGGCCCTGCCCATCGGCGTGATCGCGGTTGACGCGATCTTCACGCCGGTCCGCAAGGTCAACTACTGGGTTGAGAGCACGCGTGTTGGCCAGATGACCAACTACGACAAGCTCACGATCGAGATTGAGACCGACGGAACGATTACGCCGGAGGAGGCGCTCTCGCGCTCCGCCGACATCCTCGTCCGCCAGTTCCAGCCGTTCGTGACTGTGGGCGTTGAGCCCACCGTCGCCGCTCATGCGGCGCCGGGCGTGCCCGCACTCCCTGCCAACATGCTTGACATGCCGATCGAGGAGCTGGACCTGCCGATGCGGGCCTACAACTCGCTGAAGCGCAACAACATCGTCAAGGTCGGCCAGCTGCTTCAGCTCAAGGACGACGATCTGCTCCGGATGCGCAACTTCGGCAAGAAGTCGCTCGACGAGATGAAGGAACGCCTGCGCATGCGCGGGTTCATTCTCCCGGAGTCTGAGTCGGAGTCGGATGCAGCGTTCAGCGGCGATGACGACACTGAGGCGCCGTTTGACGGCGACGAGGAGGCCTGAGCCGTGTCCTCTCACCGAATTGACGGGCGCAAGCTCTCTCGCCAGCGTGGGCCCCGGCTAGCGCTGTACAAGAACCTGATCGTCTCGGTCCTCCGCTACGAGCGGGTCCAGACCACGGAGGCGAAGGCCAAAGAGATCCGCAACCAGGTGGAGCACATGATCACGCTTGCCAAGCGTGGTGATCTGGCTGCACGACGCACGGTCGTCTCGGGCCTCCCGAACGAGCCGCTCGTCATCGCCAAGCTCTTTGACGTCATCGCTCCCAAGTACGCCGACCGCACCTCGGGTTACACCCGTCTGGTGCACATCGGCCAGCGCAAGGGCGATGCGGCCGAGATCTTTCAGATCGAACTGGTCTGACGGACCCCTCGGGGATGGGCGTCCGAGAGGACGCGCCGGTGCGCTATCGCGCTCGGTGTGAATACGACGGAACGAACTTCGCGGGGTTCCAGCTACAGCCGGGACACCGAACGGTTCAGGGAGAACTCGAGGCCGCGCTGGCCCGCCTTTCACAAGGCGAGCGGGTGGTGGTCGATGGGGCAGGACGCACGGACGCCGGTGTTCACGCACTCGGGCAGGTGATCGCATTCACCTACACGGGCGACATGCCGGCGAAGCGGCTCCAGCAGGCGATCAACGCTCTGCTCCCGCCAGATGTCGCAATCCGCGACATGCGGCAGGTACCACCTGGGTTCCACCCACGCTATGCGGCGCGGTACAGGGAATACCGCTACACCGTCTGGAACGGGCCGCGAAGCCCGCTGCACGAGCGAACGGCGCTCTGGCTGCGGAGCCCCTTAGACATCGCCGCGATGGCGAGGGCTGGGACGGTCTTCATTGGCCGCCACAACTTCTCAGCATTTGGCGGCGGGGACCGGTCTCCGGTCCGCACTGTGTATGCGGTGCGGGTCCGGAAGGACGGGTGCCTGGTGACGATTGACGTCAGGGCCCAGTCCTTCCTGCGGGGGCAGGTGAGACGAATGGTGGCCTGCCTCCTTGAGGTAGGTCTCGGCAAGACAGATGAAGCGGTGCTCCGGACGGCCCTGGCTGGCCGAGAACCGGCCCTCAACGGCGCAGCCGCCCCGGCGAAGGGGCTCTGCCTCCGGCTCGTGGCATTGGGCCCCCGGCCGGTGGACGACAAGGAAGACGAGGAATGAGCGTTAACGCGAAGACCTATACGCCTCGAGAGAGCGAGATCGAGCGACGCTGGTACGTCGTCGACGCGACGGACGAGACGCTCGGCCGCCTCGCGACGCGGATCGCGCGGACGCTTGAGGGCAAGAACAAGCCCACCTATGCGGCCCACCTCGACACAGGCGACCATGTGATCGTCCTGAATTCGGCGCGCATCACCGTGACCAGCGACAAGCTGACCACGAAGATGTACGCGCGCCACAGCGGCTACCCGGGAGGGTTCAAGGAGGAGACGCTTGGTCACCTCCTCGCCCGCCGGCCGGAGGAAGTTATCCGCCGCGCCGTCAAGGGCATGTTGCCGCACAACCGACTTGGCACCCAGATGCTCCGGAAGCTGAAGGTCTATGCGGGCGCAGAGCACCCGCATCAGGCTCAGCAGCCCGAGCCGCTCGCCTGATCGAGGAGCTCAGATGACGACGCCCGCGTTCTACTGGGGCACTGGCCGCCGGAAGACGGCCGTGGCCCGCGTTCGCCTCGTGCCCGGTGAAGGCCTCATGGTCATCAACGGCCGCACCCCCGAAGAGCACTTCGGTGGCGTGCTTGGCGAGTCGCAGCTGTGGCTGCCGTTCCGGGTGACCGGGACCGAAGGCCGCTACAACGTGACCATCAAGGTCGAGGGCGGTGGGGTCACCGGCCAGGCCGGTGCCATCCGCCACGGTGTTGCCCGAGCGCTGCTTCAGGTGGACGCCGAGGGCAACCGCCTTCCGCTTCGCCAGGCCGGCCTCCTTACCCGCGACCCGCGGATGAAGGAGCGCAAGAAGTACGGCCTCAAGCGCGCCCGCAAGGCTCCGCAGTACACCAAGCGCTAGTCGCGTCCGGGGTGGTCCGCCGCCTCGTTCACACGTCTGCATCGTGCGCCCGCGCAACGGTCCTCTTGGCCGCCAGCGCGGGCGTTCGGATTCAACAGCCGCCGTATCCGCTACCGTGAGGCCATGAGCACGTCACCCCTGCGCGGGCGCGATCTTGTGTCCGCCGCCGACCTCACTGCGGTGGAGATCGGCCTGCTGTTCAACCGCGCGTCAGCACTCAAGGCGGAGTACCGCGCTAGCCGTCGCCATGCGGAAACGCCCCTGCAGGGCCTGACGCTTGCGATGCTGTTCCAGAAGCCAAGCCTGCGCACGCGCGTGACGTTTGAGGCCGGCATGACGCAGTTGGGCGGCCACGCGATCTACCTCACAGAGGGGACCGTGCTTGGCGGCCGCGAGAGCGTTGGCGACGTAGCTCGGAACCTCGAGAGCTTCGTTGACGCGATCATGGCCCGCACCGGACCCCACGAGGTGGTGGTTGAGTTGGCGGCGCGGGCATCGATCCCGGTGATCAACGGCCTGACCATCCGTGAACACCCGTGCCAGGCCCTTGCAGACCTCTTCACGCTGCACGAGCGCTTTGGCGATCTGCGGGGTGTCACGCTGGCGTTTGTCGGTGACGGCAACAACGTCTACCACTCGCTCGCGCTGATGGGCGCCACGCTCGGGATGCATATCCGTCTGGCCCACCCGGCCGGCTACGGCCCCGCGGAGCGCATCGTTGAGCGAGCCAGCGCGCTGGCCGCGGCGGCCGGTGGAAGCCTTTCCTTTACCCGGGAGCCGCGGGAGGCCGTGGATGGCGCTCAGGCCGTCTACACCGACGCCTGGACCTCGATGGGACAGGAGGCTGAGGCCGAGGAGCGCCGCGACGCGTTTGCCCGCTTCCAGGTGAATGCCGCGCTCATGGCCGGCGCACCGGATGCCGTGGTGATGCACTGTCTCCCAGCCCACCGCGATGAGGAGATCACCTCCGACGTGATGGACGGGCCGCAGAGCGTCATCTTCAACCAGTCCGAGAACCGGCTCCATGCGCAGAAGGCGCTGCTGGTGGAGCTGTTGGCCGGGTGACGTGCCAAATCGGGAGACGCGTGGAGCACCAGCGATGACGGCCGGCACGCAATACGAGCGCTACAAGTCTGCGCTGGAGCGCGGGCATCTGGCCGCGCTGCGCGGCACGCTCGAGGATGCCTTGGCTGCCTATGCGGAGGCTGCATCCATTGTCCCCGGCCGGGCAGCGCCGCTGACGGGTGCTGGGAACGCGCTGCTGCGCAGGAAGCGTCCGGCCGATGCGCTGCGCTACTTCGTTGCGGCTCTGGACGTGGCCCCGCGCGATGAGGTCGCCAATCAGGGCAGGGCGCAGTGTCTGCTGGCTATGGACCGCCGGGCTGAGGCTGCAGACGCCTACGACGCCCTCGTCGACGTGTGGATGACCACAGGCAAGCTGGCCGAGGCGGTCAATGCCGCCTGTCGTGCCCTCGACTTGGCCGAGGGTCGAGACCGGCGGCGGATGCTGCGCCTGTTGGCCGACCGCCTCCGGGATGCACCGCTTGACGGACCCGGTCAGGCAGCGCTGGATAGGGCTGCGGGGCTGCTGGATCCCAAGCCCCAGCCGCAGCCAGAGCCGGAGCCCCAGCCCGAGCCTGAACCTGTACCCGAACCAGCAGTTGCACCCGAGCCCGAGCCGGAGCCTGCGTGGCCGACGCCCAGGCCCAGCCCGCTTGATCGCCACCTGCCGCCTGACTGGAGCCTTGACGCACTCGAGTCTGCCGCGCAGGCCGCGCTTGAGCAAGGACCGCGCGGCGAGGCCCTAGAGCGCCTTCTCGACCTTGCTGCAGCCTGCCGCCGGGATGGGCGCCTCGACGCCGCTCTCGACGCCTGCTACCGCGCCGTGGCGTTTGAGCCCGACCATGTGGATCTGCACCTCGGCATGGCGGAGTTGTACGCGCTGCGTGGGTGGAGCGCACTGGCGGTGGAGAAGCTGGACTTGGTGGGCCGGCTGGCCGAGATTGATGGCGACGCGGACGCGCTTGCGAGAGTGGCCGCTTCCCGCGAGGCAACGGGCTAGAGCGGAGCGCCCGCCGCGGAGCGCCCGCCAAGGTCCCGGGCGCATCTGCCGGCCCCCTGGAACCCTCACAGGGGCCCGGTGTTACACTCGGCCGAGGATGCTCCCGTTTCTCGAGTCGCTCCTCCGGCAGGTCACGCCTACGATCGTGCTGGACATCGCGATCACGGCGTTGTTCATCTATTCCCTCTTCAGCCTCATCCGGGGCACGCGTGCGGTCACGCTTGTCGCTGGTGTTTCCGTGCTGCTTGGCATCTACGCGCTTGCCCAGCTTCTGGGGCTTCGGCTGTTTACCCAGATCCTGCAAGCCGGTGCCTTCGTTGGCGTGTTCGCCTTGGTTGTCGTCTTCCAGCCTGAGCTTCGGCGGGCGCTTGAGCGGCTTGGCCGTGTTGGCACGCTTGGCTGGCTGCTTGGACCGCACGAGGATGGGACCGGCGCCCATGTGGCGGCCCAGGTTGCAAAGGCCGCAGCTGCCATGTCAAGGGAGGGCCACGGCGCCCTCATCGTGCTTGAGCGGGGCACGGGTCTTGAGGAGATTGCCGAAACCGGGGTCATGGTCCACGCGGATCTGACCGCGGAGCTGCTGCGGACCATCTTTATGCCGCGCACGCCACTTCACGACGGAGCGGTCATCATCAGGCGCGACACGATCCTCGCGGCCGGCGCCCTTCTGCCGCTGAGCGAGATGCACCTCTCGGAGCGGTTTGGCACGCGCCATCGGGCCGCGTTGGGGATCACAGAGGACTCGGACGCCGTGGCTGTTGTGGTCTCGGAGGAGAACCACCAGATGAGCGTTGTGGAGCGAGCTCGGATTGTCCGCGTGCCAACCGAGGCACAGCTGGAGCGCGCCCTGGTTGCCCTGCTTGAGCCGCTTGACGCCGGATCCACCATCGGTGCACGGCTCAGGCGCCGCCACGTGCTGCGCCTGCCGATTGCGCAGAGGCTTGGGCTGGCGCGGCATCGGGGCGGACAGGACAGCCAGGATGCGCCCGCGTCGCCCGTGGCGCCCTCCGACACCACCGGGACCCCCCGATGACCAACCCGAGCCGCCTGCGGGCATTCCTCGCGTTTGTGGTGCGCAGCTGGCCCCTCAAAGTGGCCGCCGTTGTGCTGGCGACGCTCCTGTACGTGGGGCTGATTGCCTCGCAGGACAGCAGCACCTTCCCGGGGCCTGTCGCCATCACGCCCATCAACCAGCCCGCCGGCACCGTGCTCACAAAGCAGATCCGCAGCGTGGAGCAGATCAAGTACATGGCGCCGCCGGACCTCGGCATCCTCACCGCTGAGGACTTCCGGGCCACGGTGGACCTGACAACCGTGGCGCCAACCGGTGTTGCCGTCAGCGTTGCCGTCATCGTGGAGCCTGTGGATCCGCGCGTCACCATCGTGGACATCCGCCCGAGGACGGTGCAGGTGGTCCTTGACCAGTCCGTGTCGGCCACCGTGCCGGTTCACGTGGACCGCGGCGTGGCACCGCCCGGGGTGCAGGTGGGAGACACGGTCGTCCTCCCGGAGGCCGTCGTGGTCATGGGTCCGTCCACCGCGGTCAAGCGTGTGGTTGGCGTGAACGTGAGCGTGACCCTGGATCCCTCTGGCCTTGACTTCGATCGCGAGGTGGAGGGCACGCCGGTTGACGCGGCAGGTGTTGCCGTCATTGGCGTTGAGGTTGTCCCACGCACCATCCACGTGACCATCCCGCTGTTCACCAACAAGCAGTCGCGCACCATTCCGGTGAGCCCCATCCTGACCGGTACGCCTGCCCCGGGGTTCAAGGTGTCAAGCGTGGAGGTGACGCCGCTGACGGTGTCCGTGGAAGGCGATGCCGACCAGCTGGCCACACTGCAAATGGCGGAGACTGCTCCAGTTGCCGTGTTTGGGGCCACCCGCGACCTGACATCGGTGGTCACCCTCGCGCTGCCCGCGGGCGTCGTGCCGTTGGGTGTCGCAACCGTCAGTGTCACCGTCCACATCACGGCCATCACCGAGACCCGAACCTTCACGGCCGGCTTCCGAATCGATGGCGCGGTTCCGGGTCTCACGTACCAGCTGTCCAGCTCATCGGTGCTGCTGACGCTGTTTGGGTCCAGCGCTGATCTTGACCGGCTTGCCGCGGCGCCTCTAGCCGTCAGCCTTGACGTCAGCGGGCTTGCCCCGGGCGACCACACCGTGACGGTTGTGCCGTCGCTGCCATCGGGCATTTCCGTCGCGGCCATTGCGCCATCGGCTGTGGTGGTCCAGATCTCCGTCGTCCCAACACCGGCGCCGTCGGGCGCCTCGCTCAGCCCCACCCCGTGACCGGCGCCGTTGTTCGCCGCGGCCACGCGCACCGAGGACCCGCATGACCCGTCTCTTCGGCACCGATGGCATCCGCGGCGTGGCCAACGGCGGCCTCCGTCCGTCCCTTGCCACGTCACTCGGCCGAGCTGTGGCCTACCGCATCGTTGGAGCTGGCGGCAACCTGGTGGTTGGGCGCGATACGCGGCGGTCCGGTGACATGTTCACCGCGGCGATCATCGCCGGCGCCACCAGCATGGGCGTTGACGTGCACGATGCGGGGATCCTGCCCACGCCCGCGCTCGCCTTCCTTGCTGGCCGCGGCGTCTTCAAGGCTGGGATCATGGTCTCTGCCTCGCACAACCCGGCGCCCGACAACGGCCTCAAGGTCCTGGACCCCGGCGGCCTAAAGCTTGATGACGACCTCGAGGACGAGCTGGAGTCCCTCATCCTGAGGGCTGACGAGCTGCCCGGGGTTGAGGCAGGCGCCCTTGGGCGACGCGTTGACGGCGCACCCCTTGTCGCTGCGTACGTTGCGGCGCGGACCGCGCTGGCCGAGGCCGTGGATGCGCGCCGCCTGCACATCGTCCTCGATGCCGCCAACGGTGCCGCCTTCAGCGTGGCGCCTGCAATCCTGCGCGCCACCGGGGCCAAGGTCACGGTGATGCACGACCGGCCTGACGGCGACAACATCAACCTTGGCTGTGGGGCCACCGACGCTGTGTCACTGGCCGCGGCCGTGCGCGCCAGCGGTGCCGATGTCGGGTTTGCGCTCGACGGCGATGCTGACCGCTGCGTTGCCGTGGACTCGCAGGGACGCATCGTGGACGGCGACCAGGTGCTTGGGCTGCTTGCGCTTGAGCGCCTCGCCCGCGGTGCGCTCGACGAGCGGAGCCTGGTGGTCTCGGTGCTTTCCAACGGGGGCCTTGCAAAGGCCGTGGAGGCGGCAGGCGGCCGCCTTGTTCGCACCCCCGTGGGCGACAAGCACATTCTTGCGGCCATGCTGGTCTCCGGCGCTGGTTTGGGCGGCGAGAAGAGCGGCCACGTCATTGTCCGCGAGCACGCCACCTCGGGCGACGGGGTCCTCACCGCGCTGGAGCTGCTGCGCGTGATGACGACGGCCGGCGCGCGCATCGAGGAGCTCGCCGACGCCGTGCCCCTCTTGCCGCAGCAGCAGCGTGCCGTCCGCGTGGGCCATCGCGACCAGTGGGATGCTGACCCGATGCTTGCCAAGGCGGTCGCCGATGCGGAGGCGCGCCTGGCGCCCCACGGCCGCATCCTTGTGCGTCCCTCAGGCACTGAACCCGTGTTGCGGGTCATGGTGGAGGGCGAGGACGCGGCGCTTGTGACCGAGATTGCCGACGCCGTGACGGCCCTCGCAGGCGAGCGTCTACACTAGCCCGGCTGCGGCAGGCCGCGGCGGAACCCCTCAAGGAGAACCCCCGCGGCATGTGCGGCATTGTTGGCTATACCGGTCCCCGTGAGGCGGGCCCCATCCTGATTGAGGGCCTGCGCAGGCTCGAGTACCGCGGCTACGACTCTGCCGGCATCGCGCTGGTGGATGACGCGGGCGAGCTGTTTGTGGAGAAGAAGGCGGGCAAGCTTGCCAACCTCGCCACCGCGATCGCTGACCGCACGCCCCACGCCGCAATCGGCCTTGCCCACACCCGCTGGGCCACCCATGGCCGGCCAAACGACCTCAACGCTCACCCGCACCAGGACTGCACGGGCTCAATCACGGTGATCCACAACGGGATCATCGAGAACTTCCGCGAGCTTCGGGACGGGCTTGAAGCCCGCGGCCACGTCCTCACATCGGAGACCGACACCGAGGCGATCGCCCACCTCATCGAGGAGGCGTACCAGGGCGACCTGGCGGATGCGGTTCGCGCGGCCCTGCGCCAGTGTCACGGCGCCTACGCGATTGCGGTCATGCACCGCGGCGAGACGGACCGGCTGATCGGCGCCCGTGAGAACGTGCCGCTGGTGGTTGGACTTGCGGACGGGGAGGCATTCATCGCGAGCGACGTGGCCGCAATCCTCGCCCACACACGGCGGGTGATCTTCCTTGAGGAGGGCGACGTCGTGGACTTGCGTCCGTCGGGCGCAACCATCACGGGTGTTGACGGCAATCCGCGCCAGCGGGCCGAGACCCTCATCACGTGGACCCCGGAGGCCGCCGAGAAGGGCGGCTACAACCATTTCATGCTCAAGGAGATCCACGAGCAGCCCGACGCGCTCCGCCAGTCGCTGGCGGGTCGCGTCACTGGGGACGGCCGGATCCATGCCCCGGAGCTCGACGGGATGGAGGACGTCTTCCGGCGGGCAACGCGCGTGGAGCTGGTGGCCTGCGGGACCGCGTCCTATGCCGCGCTCGTTGGCGCTGCTGCCATCCAGGACTGGACCGGGATCCCGGCACGCGTCACGGTTGGATCAGAGTTCCGCTACGCGCCGCCCCCGCTGGATGCCAATACGCTGGTGATTGCCGTCACGCAGTCCGGTGAGACCGCCGACACCATTGCGCCCACGCGCTGGGCTCGCGAGCAGGGCAGCCCCATCGTCGCGGTGACCAACACCGTGGGCTCCGCCATAACCCGCGAAGCCATGGCGGTGATGTTCCTGCAGGCCGGGCCCGAGATTGCGGTGGCCGCATCCAAGACGTTTGTGACCCAGGTGACCACGCTCATCGTGCTGGCCGCGGCCATCGCCAAGGCGCGCGGCTCGCTGGGCCTTGAGCAGGAGCTGGAGCTTGGCCAGGCGTTGCGGGCGCTGCCCGAGGCGGCTACGCGGGCGCTTGAACTGGCTGCCGGCGTGCCGGACCTCGCCAAGCGGTACCTGGGCATGGCGGGCTTCATGTTCATCGGCCGCGGCTACTCGCTGCCGGGCGCGCTTGAGGGCGCCCTGAAGCTCAAGGAAGTCAGCTACATCCACGCAGAGGGCTATGCCGCAGGCGAGCTCAAGCACGGTCCCATTTCGCTGCTTGACGCGCAGTACCCCCTGGTTGCCATCGCGACGCGCTCGCGGGTGTACGACAAGCTGATCAGCAACGTCATGGAGGGCCGCGCGCGCGAGGCCAAGGTGATCGCGGTGGCCACGGAGGGCGATCTGGGCATCACCAGCTGCGCGGATGACGTGCTGTACGTGCCGGACACGCACGAGGCGTTGTCGCCCGTTCTGGCGGTCATTCCGCTCCAGCTGTTTGCGTACTACACCGCAGTTGCCCGGGGGACCGACGTGGACCAGCCGCGCAACCTCGCCAAGTCGGTCACGGT
>CAIYHO010000266.1 GCA_903925955.1 uncultured Chloroflexota bacterium | reverse complement strand
GCGGGCCTTCTCCCCGAAGATCGCCCGCAGGAGGCGCTCCTCGGCGGTCAGCTCGGTCTCCCCCTTCGGAGTGATCTTGCCGACCAGGATGTCGCCCGGCTGGACCTCGGCCCCGATGTAGACGATCCCGTCCTCGTCAAGGTCCTTGAGGGATTCCTCGCCGACGTTGGGGATGTCCCGGGTGATCTCCTCGGGGCCAAGCTTCGTGTCCCGGGACTCGAGCTCGTGCTTCTCAATGTGGATGCTGGTGAACATGTCGTCACGAACGAGACGCTCGCTGATGACGATCGCGTCCTCGTAGTTGCCGCCTTCCCAGCTCATGAACGCCACGAGGACGTTCCGGCCGAGGGCCAGTTCGCCGCCCTGCGTGGACGACGAGTCAGCAAGCGCGTCATTGACGTCAACCCGCTGGCCAACCGTGACGATCGGGCGCTGGTTGATGCAGGTGCCCTGGTTGCTGCGGACAAACTTGAGCAGCTTGTACTCGTCAAGCTCGCCCGAGTCCGCTTCCATCTGAATGCGCTCAGCGGTGACGCTGGTCACGACGCCCGGACGGCGGGCCATGACCACCTGTCCGGAGTCCTTGGCGGCGCGCTCCTCCATGCCGGTGCCCACGATCGGGGACTCCGGCTCCAGGAGCGGCACAGCCTGGCGCTGCATGTTTGAGCCCATGAGGGCACGGTTTGCGTCGTCATGCTCAAGGAACGGGATCAGGGCCGTTGCGACCGAGACCACCTGCTTGGGGCTGACGTCCATGTAGTCAATCTGGTCCGGGCGGGCTTCCGGGAAGATGTCCCGGTAGCGGCTCGGCACGCGGTCCTGCAGGAAGTGGCCCTCAGCGTCGAGCGTGGCGTTTGCCTGCGCGACGTGGAACTCCTCCTCCTCGTCGGCCGGGAGATAGTCAATCTCGTCGGTGACGATGGGGCGCATCGGGAAGGCCTGCGACTTCTGGCGCGCAAGCTCCTTAGCGGCTTCGGCTGTGAACTGGGCGCCCTTCTTCAGGACAACCTTGCCGTCCTTGGAGGTGACGTCGGCGCCGGCCTCATAGGTGAGCAGCGCCGGATCGTCATGGGCGACAACGCGCTTGACCCTGCGGTACGGCGTCTCGATGAACCCGTAGTCGTTGATGCGACCGTACGTGGCCAGCGAACCGATCAGGCCGATGTTCGGACCTTCGGGGGTCTCGATGGGGCAGATGCGGCCGTAGTGGCTGTGGTGCACGTCGCGGACGTCGAACCCGGCACGCTCGCGTGACAGGCCGCCCGGGCCCAGGGCCGAAAGGCGGCGCTTGCTGGTGAGTTCGGCAAGCGGGTTGGTCTGGTCCATGAACTGGGACAGCGGGCTGCCGCCGAAGAACTCCTTCATCGCCGCCACAACCGGGCGGATGTTGATGAGGGCGTTCGGGGTGGCCTTGTCAGCCTCCTGAAGCGACATGCGCTCACGGACAACGCGCTCCATGCGGAGCAGGCCGATGCGGAAGGCGTTCTGGATGAGCTCGCCGTTGGCGCGGATACGGCGGTTGCCGAGGTGGTCGATGTCGTCCTTGGCGTGGAGGCCGCGGTTGCACTCGATCAGCTGGCCCACGATGGCGGCCATGTCCTCACGGGAGATGGTCCGCTCCACTCGCGGGAGCTCCATGTCCATGCGCGCCGAGACCGCGTCAAGCTTCTTGTTGAACTTGTAGCGGCCAACCCGGCCAAGGTCGTAGCGGCGGAAGTTGAAGAACAGGCTCTCAACAAGCTGGCGGGCGTTCTCAGACGTGGCCTGATCACCCGGGCGGAGCTTCTTGTAGACCTCGATCAGCGCCTCGCTCGGCGTCTTGGTCGTGTCCTTGTCAAGCGTGTTGCGGATATACGGATGCTCGATGTCGGTGTCCACCGAGGCGAACAGGCCGGCGATCTCGTCGTTGGTCTCATACCCGACGGCGCGCAGCAGCGTGGTGGCTGCGATCTTGCGCTTGCGGTCAACCTTGACCCAGAGCTGATCCTTGTTGTTGGTCTCAAACTCAAGCCAGGCGCCGCGGTTCGGGATCACCTTGGCCGAGTAGAGCATTCGGCCCGACGCCGGATCCTCAACCTCGCTGTAGTACACGCCCGGCGACCGGACGAGCTGGCTCACGACCACTCGCTCCGCGCCGTTGACGATGAACGTGCCAAGCTCGGTCATCCACGGGTAGTCACCCATGTAGACGCGCTGGCGCTGGATCTCACCCGTCTCCTTGATGAGGAGCTCAACCTGCACGTACAGGGGGCGGTTGAAGGTGAGGTCCTTGGTCCGGCACTCGTCGATGGAGTACTTGGGATCCCCGAACTCGAAGTCCAGGAACCGCAGCTCCATCACCTTGCTGGTGAAGTCCTTGATGGGGCTGATCTCGTCGAACAGCTCCCGAAGGCCCTTGGCAACGAACCAGTTGAATGACTGCAGCTGGAGTTCGATCAGGTTCGGAATCGCGAACTTGTCGTCGCTGACTCCGTTCCGCACCTCGGCGATCCGGGCATACGACCGACGGCCGGACCGGGTAATCGGGAACGAGGGGGACGAGACGGACGGCATGAAGGACTGCTCCTTAACGGAGTGAGAAGAAGAGGAAAGGGCCGCGCTCACAGAAGGAGTAGGATACCGCGCCCAGAAGAAATGTCAACCGCCGGGCAGGGACGTACCGGGCGGCGGCGCGTTGCCACCGCCCGGACAAGCGGCATGCGGGCCGGCAAAGCCGGCCAAAAGCCAACTACTTGATCTCGACCTTGGCGCCCTGGTCTTCGAGGGCGGCCTTGATCTTCGCGGCCTCGTCCTTGCCGATGCCCTCCTTGACGGCCTTGGGGGCAGCGTCGACGAGGTCCTTGGCCTCCTTGAGGCCAAGACCGGTCAGCTCGCGAACAACCTTGATCACCGGGATCTTGTTCGGGCCCACCTCGGTCAGGACGGCGGCGAACTCGGTCTGCTCCTCGACGTCGGCCGGGGCGGCGGCAGCGGCCGGCGCGGCGCCCGCGAAGGCAACCGGGGCGGCGGCGGTCACGCCGAAGCGATCCTCGAATGCCTTCTTGAACTCAGAAAGCTCCAGGACGGTCATCTGCTCAAAAGCCTCGAGCAGCTGGTCAACAGTCATTTTGGCCATGGTGCGGGTATCTCCAGATTGGCGCCACTGCTGGCGCGGATTGGTCTCGTGAGTGAAGGGTTAGGCTGCGGCCGAGCCGCGCTTGTCAGCGAGCGCCTGGACGAGGCCCACGACATCCCGAAGCGGGGCGTCGAAGAGGCCAGCCGTCATGGACAACGGCGCGGTGAACGCACCCAGCGCCTGCGCGAGGAGAACCTCGCGTGACGGCAGGGCGGCCAGCCGCGTGACGCTTTCGGCGTCGATCCGGCTCGTGCCAAGCACTCCACCCGTGATCTTGACGATCTTGCTGTACGGGCGGAAGGCTTCAAGAACTGCCTTGGCGGTCCCCGCCTCGTCGGTGCCGAAGGCGATTGCCGTCGGGCCCACGAGGAGCGAGGTGAGTGCGGGAGCGGCGGGGCTGTCCTTTGCCGCAATCCGCATCAGGCGGTTCTTGACGACCCGGTAGCTCACGCTCTGCTTGCGCAGAGTGCGCCGGATCTCGCTTATATCCTTCACCTTGAGGCCGCGGTACTCAGACATGATCATGGTGCGGCTGGAGTCCAGCTGCGCACGAAGACCGTCGATCGTCTCGCGCTTGGCCTCGGTCGGCATCGGGTCTCGATGACCTCCTAGCTCCGTGCGCGCAACCGGCGCGCGGCGGTGGGTCTCCCGGCAGCTAGCCGGTGCTCCCCTGCGACGGGCCGTGTGGCGATGCAGGGGTGGGGACCCACCCCGCGGAGGAGGTGGTTCATCCGTCTGCCTCGGCGTGCCCGCCGGCGTCCCTGGGCCGTCTCCCTTGACGGGTGGCGACCAGTCCGTTCCGGCGAATCAAGCCCCGGGCGTGAGGCCGTCCTTGCGGGCGGCTCCGCGTCCTGCGGGCGCAGGCTGTCTGCGGCGATCCGTCTGTCTTGATACGGCGCCAGTCTCTCGACCGCGTCGCTCGTGTGGTGGGGCGAACACAAGGGCGTCCGCCAGGGCAAGCGCCCGGCTAGATGCTCGCGAGCACCGAGGGGATGTCCACGCGGATGCCGGGGCCCATCGTTGAGGCGATGGTGAGCGTCCGCAGGTACTGACCCTTGGCGCCGCTGGGCTTGGCGCGGTTGATCGCGTCCACGAGGCTCGCGAGGTTCTCGGCCAGCTGGCCTTCCTCAAAGCCCACCTTGCCAAACGGCACGTGGATGATGGCGCCCTTGTCGACCTTGAACTCGACGCGGCCGGCCTTGACCTCCTTGACCGCACGCTCGATATCGAACGTGACGGTGCCGGCCTTCGGGTTGGGCATGAGGCCGCGGCGGCCAAGGATGCGCCCGAGGCGACCAACCTGACCCATCACGTCGGGGGTGGCGATCGCGACGTCAAACTCAAGCCAGCCGGCTTCGATCTTCTTGACCAGGTCCTCAGCGCCAACCTCGTCGGCGCCCGCGTTGCGGGCCTCGTTGGCCTTCTCGCCCTGGGCGAAGACGGCAACACGGACAACCTTGCCGGTGCCGTGCGGGAGGACAACCGTGCCGCGGACCATCTGGTCGGCGTGGCGGGGGTCAACGCCGAGGCGCAAGTGGGCCTCGACGGATGCGTTGAACTTCACGGTGGAGGTCTGCTTCGCCAGAGCGACCGCCTCAGCCGGCAAGTAGACCTTCATGTGGTCAACCAGCTTGGCGGCGTCCTGGTAGCGCTTTCCGTGATCAGCCATGTGCGTGCTCCTACGGTCTTGCGACCTGCCCCTGTCTGGTGCTGAGAGGGCCGGGGTTGCTCCCGCTCAGCGTCGCTGAGCTCTAGCTGACGACCTCGATGCCCATGCTGCGGGCGGTGCCCTCGATGACCTTCATGCCCGCCTCGATGTCGTTGACATTGAGGTCGGCCATCTTGGCCTCGGCGATCTGGCGAACCTGATCACGCGTCACGCGACCCACGACAGCAGAACCTGCCATCTGGGAGCCCTTGTCAATCCCGGCGGCCTTCCGGAGAAGGTCCGGAGCGGGCGGGGTCTTGAGGACAAATGTAAACGAGCGGTCCTCAAAGACCGTGATCTGGGCAGGAATAACCTGGCCCAGCTTGTCGGCGGTCTTCTCGTTGTACGCCTTGGTGAACTCAACGATGTTGATGCCGTGCGGGCCCAGCGCGGTGCCGACGGGCGGCGCCGGAGTCGCTTTGCCAGCCGGCAGCTGCAGCGTGATGACGATGCGGATTTTCTTGGCCACGTTAGCTCGCTCCCTGCCTCGTTACAGCTTCTCGACCTGGAGGAAGTCGAGTTCGACCGGGGTCTCCCGGCCGAAGATGCTCACGAGGACCTTCAGCTTGTTGCGCTCCGGGTTGACCTCGTCCACGGTGCCGATGAACTCCGCGAACGGCCCGTCCGTGACACGGACGCTCTGGCCCTTCGTGAAGGCGACCCGGTACTTGGGTGTTTCCACACCCATGTGCCGGAGGATCTGCTTGACCTCGTTCTCGTCCAGCGGGATCGGCTCGCTGCGCATCCCGGGGATGTTGCCGCTGCCGACGAAGCTGGTTACGCCAGGCGTGTTGCGGACGACGAACCAGGACTCAGGGTCCAGGATCATCTCAACCAGCACATAGCCGGGGTACACCTTCTTCTGGACGGTGTGCCGCTGGCCCTGACGGATCTCGATCTCGTCCTCCATCGGGACGAGGACCTGGAAGATCTTGTCTTCCATGCCCATCGACTCGATGCGGTGCTCGAGGTTGGCTTTGACCTTGTTCTCATAGCCCGAGTACGTGTGGATCACGTACCAGCGCTTTTCGGGCGCCTTCGCCGGCGTCAGTTGCTCGGTCATGCGCCGAGGCCCGCGATGAACTTGATCACGTAGTCAAACGCCGTGTCGGCCGCCGTGATGTACAGGCCGACCACAAACGAGATCACGAACACAAGAATCGTGAGATTGCGGACCTGCAGCCGATTGGGCCAGGAGACCTTCTTCAGCTCAGACCAGGATTCGTCGATGAAGCGTCGGATACGGTTCACGGGAGCCTTTTAGCGATGACGATGGAAGTGGCAGGGGCGATAGGACTCGAACCTACAACCTGCGGTTTTGGAGACCGCTGCTCTGCCAATTGAGCTACACCCCTGCGAGCACCGGATAGCGGGCTGCTGTTACTTGGCCTCTCGGTGCATCGTGTGACGCCGCTCTCGAGGACAGTACTTCTTCAGCTCGATCCGGCTTGGATCGTTCTTCTTGTTCTTGCGCGTCGTGTAGTTGCGGGTCTTGCACTCGGTGCAAGCCAGCTGGATGACGGGACGCGCTTCAACTCTGGCCATGTAACTCTCGCTACGCGATGATGGTGGTGATCGCGCCGGCGCCGACGGTGCGGCCGCCCTCGCGGATCGCGAACCGCTGGCCGACCTCGAGCGCGATGGGCCCGATCAGCTCGACGGTCATGTCGACGTTGTCGCCGGGCATGATC
>CAIYHO010000265.1 GCA_903925955.1 uncultured Chloroflexota bacterium | reverse complement strand
GCGCGGTTTGCGCCACACTCAGCAGCGATGGACAAGCCCAACGCAGCCCCCGCCACGCCCGCGCGTGATCTCGCCCAGCACACCGCGCACGTGCGCGCCGCGCCGCGCGATGAAGCCGTCATCGAGCTGATCGTGATCCGCCCCGGCACGGATCAGCGCGAGGTGGTCACCTCCGCCCGCCTCACCCCCGAGGACGGCCTGGTGGGCGACCACTGGCTGGTCCGCGGCAGCTGGAAGAAGCCCGGAGGCGCCGCAGACCTCGACGCGCAGCTCACGCTGATGAGCACGCGTGTGCTGGCGGCCATCGAGCCCGATCCTGCCCGCTGGCCCATCGCGGGCGATCAGCTCTACGTAGACATGGACCTCTCCGAGGCCAACCTCCCGGCCGGCACACGGCTCTCGATTGGCGAGGCCGAGGTGGTGGTCACCGAGCTGCCGCACACGGGCTGCGTCAAGTTCGCGGCCCGTTTTGGCCAGGACGCGCTCCGCTGGATCAGCACGCGCGAGGGGCGGGCCATGCGCATGCGGGGCATGTACGTGCGGGTGACACGCGAAGGCGCCGTCCGGACGGGTGATCCGGTACGGCGCCTCGCCTGAGCGGGTTGGCGCTAGACCGCTAGCGCTCGGGGTTTAGCTCTGGCGGCTCACCCGGCGGGCGACGAGACCGCCTGCCACCAGGAAGAGCACAAGCGCAGCGGCCGTCAGCAGCAGCACGGTCGAGGCGGCACCCTCAGCACCTGAGGCAGCACCGACGGAGGCCTTCTCGACCTCCGCGCCGGCCCCACTGGCCACGCCGCTGGTGACGGCGAGATCCACAGGAGCAAGGCCGTCGGCCATTGCCTGCATGGCGTCAGCGGTGATGCCGCCACCGGTGAGCGCCGTCCCGTCCCACGTCACGGTGCCCGCGCCAAGGAGCTGAACCAGCAGGGCTTCAGCGGCACCCGGATCGCCAAGGCAGGCCATCTTGGTGGAGGCAACGGGGCCGGTGATCTGGAGGACGCCCTCGGCGTCGAAGGAGGCCGCGGCCGACAGCGTGTTGCAGCCAACCGTGGCGGTGAGGCCGTCAGGCCCCATGGAGATGGTGCCCTCGACGTCGTACGAGTTGGTGCCGTCGCTGATCTTGGTGATGGAGAAGAACATGCCGCCGGCCGGGAGCGGGCCCGGGGCAACCAGCGGCTGGTCCGAGGCGCCGGGGCCGGTCACGGGCACGCCGCCGCCCATGGCGCAGACTTCCGCATCTTCGGGGCACGGCATGGGCAGGATCACAATTGGGGAGATCACACAGTCGGGCGCGTCAGGAGCGCAAGCCACGGGCGGCTCCGCCGGCGACGAACCCGGGTCGCCTGGGGAGACGGTCGTCGGGTCCTCAGAGGGGGTGACCGCGGGGTCGGGCGAGGGGTCCACAACGGGCCCTGCGGACGGATCCACTGGCGGCCCAGCCGGATCAACAACCGGGACCGGTGTTGGATCCGCGGCCGAGACCACGGCGGGCAGGGCAAGCAGCGTGACGGCTGCGAGGGCAAGCATCAAGGGCAGGCGGCGCATCTCGTGGGGTTCCTTTTGGCGACGGGCTTGGCTGGGAGTGTGCCTGGCTACCGTCCGATGCCGCTGAGACGACGCCTCGCCCGATCTGGTTCCCACTCCCCTTCGGGACAACACCCTCCAGAAGCCTCGCGAAGTACTTCGGCTTGTCCCGAAGTACATGCAACCCTCGCCCGACAGCGGGTCCGGGCGCCGCTCCGGGTGGCCGCTCAGGTGGCTACCTGCAGGTACTTCGGGCCATGCCGAAGCACTTTCGGCCCGCACAAAAACGGGAGGGACCCGGCTGGGACCCTCCCGCGGTACGGGCCAACGTGGCCGAAGTTGGGAACTAGGGCTGCGCGGGAACCTGCAGGGGGACGAGCGGCAGGGACGCGCCGCACGCCTTGTTGGCGTCCTGGAAGGCTGCCGACGTCGGGCCGCCCGTCATCTGCAGCTGGACCGTGCCGGCCGCGGCGTCCACCACGGGATCCGGCTGATCGATGCCCTTCGAGCGCATGCATGCGGCGTACGCCTTGAAGTCGGCAGCCATCGTGGTCACGTCGCCACCGGCGGTTGCGACACCGATGACGCCAGCGCCCGTCCCAGCACCGGACCCAATCTGGAGGGATCCAGCCTGGAGCGTGCCGGTGGCGATGGTGCCTGCGCCGCTCTTGATGCCCGCGGCCTCGAGGATCGGCGTGCATGCGTCGTTGGCGGCCTTGAACGTGGCGTCATCGATGAGGGCTGGGAGGGCCGTCACGTCGGCCGCCGTGATCGAGACGCTCGTCGACCCTGTGACGCCGGTCGCGCTGCCGGTCTCCGAGCTCACCACGACGGGCGTGCCCAAATCGATGCCGTGGTCCTTCATGCATGCGTTGAACGCGGTGAAGGCCGGGTCAATCGGGATGGCGCCGCCGGCGCCAGCGCCCGACGGCTCGGACGCCATGGCTGCCGACACGCCGATGGTGGCGGCGACTACCGCCGCGCCAGCCAGAATGATGAGCAGCTGGCGTCCGCGGGGGCGTCGGGCTCGGGTCTCGGTGACTTCAGTGTCCATGTGGTGCTCCTTGTGGCTGGGCACCGCCAATCGCGGTGCCTGCCTGTAGGTATCGGGGATGGGCTTGAAGAAGTCGTGAAACGTGGTGGCGAAATCAGGAAACGGGGAGGCGGACGTCGAAGGAGGCGCCGCCGAGCGTGCTGTCTCCCACGATGATCCGTCCGCCGTGGCGCTCCGCGATCCACGAGGCGATGGCCAGACCGAGACCGCTGCCGCCGGGCGCGGCGTCCGCGCCGCGCCAGAACCGGTTAAAGACGCGGTCGCGATGCTCGGGCTTGATGCCTGGGCCGTCGTCCTCCACGAGGAGCCGCCCGGGCCGAACCGTCACGCGCACCCGCCCGCCCTCGCGACCGTGGCGGATGGCGTTGTCCACAAGGACGGTGACCAGGCGGCGAAGCCGGACCGCATCGCCGCGGAGGGGCGCGGGCGCCACATCCAGCTCCAGCGTTGTGCCGCGGGTGGCGGCGAGGGCGCCAAGCGGCGCGAGCGCATCGGCGGCAAGGTCCGCCAGATCGACATCGGCAAGGTCAAGGTCGGCGGTGCCGGCATCGGTCCGCGCAAGCGCCAGCAGATCGTCAACAAGGGCGCCAAGGCGGATGGCCTCGGCGTCCACCATGTCCAGCGTCGGCCCGACATCGGCAACCGTGGCATCGGGCTGCTGGCGGGCACGGGCGACACCGGCGCGGATCACGGCGAGGGGCGTGCGGAGCTCGTGGCTGGTGTCCGCGGCAAACTCGCGCTGGCGCTGGAGCGAGGCGCGGATGGGGACCAGCGCCCGGGTTGCGTACAGGGAGCCCACCAGCGTGGCCGCGGCCATCGCCAGCACGCCGCCGCCAAGCAGCACGAACAGCAGGGTCGTGAGCGTGCGCAGCTCGGCCGTGCGGTCCTCGGTCACCTGGATCACGCCCACGGTGGTCTCGGCGCCGGTTGCGGCATCGGTCGCGCGCACGGGTACAGATAGCACGCGCACGGGGCTGCCCTGGTAGGTCGCCTCGCGGAGGGTGGTGGCGCCGGTGAGGGCGGCGGTGTAGCCGTCGGGATCCGGGAGCGGCGCGGGCGAGGCACCAACGGACACGACGGGGCCGCCGGGCAACACGGGGAGCGCGCTGCCGATTGGATCATCCGCCGGCACCACCACCGCGAGGGTGCCCGCGTACGGGCCATCCACGGCAAACCCGGGCAGCGCCACGTTGGAGCCGGTGACCACGGTGGAGGTTCCAACCACGCTCGAGATGCTCCCAGATGCTCCCCCGATGGGGTTCATCAGCGCGGCGCGGCTGCGCAACAGCTGCTCGGACGCGGTGGCCAGCGACGTGGCGACGGCCCCGTAGATCACGGCGCCCAGCACCAGCAGCACCACCAGCGTGGAGCCCGCGCTCCAGGCGATCAACTGCAGGCGGACGCGCCGGACGAGGCGGCCGTCGGGCTCGTGCGTGCGTGCGGCGCCGTCAGGCATGCACCGGATCCCCGCGCAGCCGAAAACCCACGCCGCGGACGGTCTCGATGTGGGCCGCCGCCACCGGGCCAAGCTTGCGGCGCAGGAACGCCACGTAGGCGTCCACGGAGTTGGGCGTCACCGCCACGCCAAACGGCCACGCGTGGTCCAGCAGCTGGTCCCGCGTCAGCACCTGGTCCGGATGGCGCATCAGCGCCTCCAGCAGCG
The DNA here is from genome assembly GCA_903925955.1 of uncultured Chloroflexota bacterium. Classification (GTDB taxonomy): domain Bacteria; phylum Chloroflexota; class Limnocylindria; order Limnocylindrales; family CSP1-4; genus CAIXZV01. Next base: position 26,153 of record CAIYHO010000265.1, on the reverse strand, counting down.
AGAACTCGCGCGGGCTGAGGTCCAGCGGCTCGTCGCCAACGGTGACGGAGCGGCGCACATCGTCCAGCGCCAAGGGCCCGCAGGTGAGCACCACGGATGGCGCGGCGGCCGGCCGGCGGGTGATCGACCGTAGTCGGGCCGCCAACTCCTCAAACGCGAAGGGCTTCGTCAGGTAGTCGTCGGCGCCCGCGTCCAGCCCGGCCACGCGATCGGCCACCGCGTCGCGCGCTGTCAGCATCAGGATGGGCACGGCGCTCCCGGTCTTGCGGAGCCGCCGAGCCACCTCCAGCCCGCTGATGTCCGGCAGCCCGATGTCCAGCACGATCGCGTCCACACCGCTGGCCCGCGCGTACTCCAGCCCGTCGCGCCCGGTGCGGGCAACCTCAACCAGATGCCGCTCAGCAACGAGCAGCTGCTCCAGGAGGTCTGCGAGGCGCGGGTCGTCCTCGATGATCAGGACATGCATCGTGCCCAGTATTGGGCCCGACATTCATGAAAGGCGCGTGAAAGCGCGATACCCGCCGCGGTCAGCTCCGCCACGCGCAACTCCACGGGCACGGGGCTTCTCCCGAGCGAGGCGCACGGTCGCCGCTTCCCGCCGCCCTGAGGACGAGGGAGCCGCAACGGTTCGCACGGTTGCGGCAGGCACTCAGGCGGGTCTGGTGTGCATGTGTCTCCGCGAATGGAGGGTGGTGCGGCACGTGAGCGGTCAACTATCTCTCATTGCTTCGCGCGCAGCCGCCACGCACGCGTTTCGGGCCGCCTCGGCGAGTCGGGCGAGGTGGTTCCTCGCCTCGATGTCCTCGTCTGACGGGGAGCCACGCAGGTTTGATGCCAAGGCGCCCAGCCAGGCGGCCCTCGCCTCCCACGCATCAGCCCAGAGACCACCCCGCGAAGCCTCGCGCCGCGCATTGTCTGCTCGAGAAGCCGCGAAGACCGCGGCCTCCATCGACCCGATCTGGCCAGCCTTGAGTGACTGCAGGAATTCCGAACAAACGGCCACGTCGGCGAAGAGTCGGTTCCCCCCGATCGTGATCGCGGTGCCCGATCCAACGAGGCGATCGGGCATGAAGGCGACCAGGTGATCGCTGAAACCAAGCAGGAGCATGAGAGGGATCACCGAGCAAATAGCCGTCCCAACAAGCGTCCACGGAACCGCTTGTGCCGGCGCGGCGCTCGCACCGACCGCAATCCCAACCACCAGGTCGAGCGCCGCGATCGGAGCCACCAAGATCACGACCACTCTCCATCGGTAACCAGTCCTGCGCAGCAGGGCGGCAGCTCCGACCGGCACCGGAGTCCACGAGAGCGGGGTCGCCGCGATGGGGATTGCGGAGAGGATCCAAACCACGCTGAATATCAGCCACAGACCTACACCCCACTCTCGGGGGCCGGGCAGAAGGGATCGGAAACGGAACGGATCCATCAGCCGGTTAGCGAGGAGAGCGACGGGCGTTGAAGACCGCTTCGTCCCAGGGATCGGCGCCCATGAGTTGGCTGCCCACGTAGGTCACCACAACAAAGCCGACACCGATGCGACACAGGATCAGTCTTGGGGTGCTCCTGAAGCAGAACGGCTTTCCTCCTCCGCCGCCACCTGTCAAAGGCCACCTCGCTCCGTTCTCGGTGATCTCAGGTTCGATCGTCGGTGCCCACACGAGTCTGGGCTCGTGCCGTAAGGTCAATGATGTCCGGCAGCCGGCGAAACTCATCGCGCACATGGACGATAGGTGCTGGACGCCCCGAGGCAGGCGCACGGCGGTCCCGTTCCTCCGCAGGAATGTGTTGCCGACGACGATGCCGCCTCCGATCCCCATCGCGATGAAGGCAAGGTAGCCCGCGAGTTCCAATGCGGCGCTTCCGATCGCGGGAGCCGCCATTACGATCACGGCGATCGGGAGGATTCGCCCGCTCGGGTCGCTCTTGGTCACCGGCGAGTTCCCCGCGTACGCGTAGAGGCTCCCGTCGGCGCGGGCCGGGTCCGGCTGGAGGAACCGGCCGAGGGCCGGGCTGTAGGAGCGGGCGTGCATGTAGTAGAGGGCCTCGCCCGCGGCGTCGTCCCACTGGACGTCCGACGCGCCCACCCAGAGGTAGCGGAACCCGAGGTCGGGGTAGCCGTTGGCCGTGGCCGTGGCCGGCCGGCCCCAGGTCTGGTACGCGTAGCGGTTGGCGGCGGTCGCGGCGCCGGTGGCCGGGTCGACCTCGCTGACGCTGAGCGCGTCGCCGTGGGCGCTGTACGCCACCAGGTACTGCGGGCTTGACCCCGTGCAGTCGGGGTCGCAGAACCGCGTGATGCGGCCGGTGCCGTCGGTCACATAGGTGCGGAGGACCGCGCCCGAGCCGTCGGTCTCCTGCGCCGGCGCGTCGCCGCTGTAGGCGATGTTGCGGACGCTGGCGACGCCGGCGAGCGTGGTGGTGATCCGCGTGCGGTGGCCGGCCCCGTCGTACGCGTAGTCGGCCCGGTCGAAGCCGGTGCCGGAGCACGAGCTGGACCTGCAGGCGGACGCGAGGCGGCCCTCCGCGTCGTAGAGGTACGCCCAGTCGCCGGAGGCCCCGCCGGCGACCTTGGTGGTCAGGCCCGCGGAGTCCGAGTAGACCGTGAGCGCCAGGGTGACGACGCTCACCGGGGCGGACGGCGAGGACTGGGTGTACGTGTAGGAGACCTGGAGCCCGCCGCCCGTGGCGGCCGTGATGTTGCCGGTGGCGTCGTACGCGTACGCCTCGTCCGCCGTCGCGGAGGCGCAGTCCGCCCCCGTGCGGCGGGTGAGCAGCTCGCCCCGGCCGCCGTAGCAGTAGTAGTGCGTCACGGCGCCCGAGCCGTTGTCCTCGGTGACCTTCGAGATGCTGTCGTTCTTGTCGTACTCGTACGCGTTCGAGCCGAGGAGGGCGGAGCTCGTGCACGAGAGGTGGTCGCCGGACGGGCCGACGCACAGGCGCGTCGCCTGCGCGGCCAGGCGGGCCCGCCGGACGGCCCCGGCGGTCTCGTAGGCGTACGTCGTCTGGACCTCGGCCACCACGGCGGAGCCGCTCATCCTGGTCGCCTGGTAGACGGCCGCCGGCTGGTAGTCGGCGTCGGGGTTGTAGACGGTGCTGCCGGCGAGGCCGGAGCCGTCGGGGGCCGCCGTCGTCTGCGAGATGCGGCTGCGGCGGGCGCCATCGGCGCACCGGCGAGGGCGGCCGCCGGGGCGGTCGCGGGCCTGACGACAAGGACGACGCCCGCGATGAGCAGCGCGACCGCGACGCCGGAGGCGACGTCAATCGCGGATGCCCGGTGGCGGGCGCGCAGAACAGGCTGCAGCGGCGCAGCATCGAACGTACGGGATGACACGGTGAGTCCCCTCAGCTCCCCGGATGTCATCCCTGTCGGGCGGCGCGCCGGTCAACCCATCCTTTGTTCACGAGACGCGCCATGCGGGCGTGCCGTGCGGCCCCATCGGACCCTGCTGCGTGCCGCTCGGCAGAGACGGAACAACTACGCCTCCGCCGCGATCCCCGCCACGCGCAACTCCGCGTACCAGGATCCGGCCACGCGGTCGGCTACGGCGTCGCGCACCGTCAGCATCAGGATCGGCACGGCGCTCCCGGCCTTGCGGAGCCGGCGGGCCACCTCCAGGCCGCTGATGTCCGGCAGGCCGATGTCCAGCACGATGGCGTCCCCGGCGACAGCCCGCAACTCCTAGGCGTGCGTCTTGATCACGACCGCCAGGTCAAGGTGGCAGCATCCCATTGCAGGCCCCGAGCGCCCGCGATAACGGGTGCAACGAAGGCCATCAGAGCCTCGTGCGCTGCTCGGGCGGTCGCGGGCTCAAGCGCCATCTCCCTCTGCAGCGACGCGTACTGGCGAGCCCACGACGCTGGCGGATCGGCGAGCAGGGGCGGCCACGAGTGCGAGGCGCGCCTTGTGAACGTCGCCTCCGTGGCATCGACGAGCTCGTCGCTCGAGAACGAGTGACGCCGCGCTAGCCAGACGATGTCGGCGAGGTCCTTCGCGCGAGTGTTCTCGGCGTCTCGCGGCAGCGTGTACGCGTGCAGCTTCTCCGCGACCTGCTGCGCGACCGGGCAGACCGGGACCACGAGGCTGCGAGCCCGAGGCGCTCGACGATCGGGTCGCTCGAGTGGCGCTCGAGTTTGCCCACCATGGCGTCGCCTGAGCTCACGGCTACCTTGAAGCGGACGAGCTCGGCGCCGCCGAGCCGCGCGACGACGAACCGGAGACCGCCGCCGGGCGGCCCTGGCAATTGGCGGGGCGCGGCCGGCAGCTCGTACGTGAAGGGGTCGGCGCGGTTGTGGGCCATGGCCGCAGCGATCATGCCCGCCGCCTTGTCGATGCCGGCGTCGATGCGCAGGTCCACGTCCTCGGTGAAGCGGGCCTCGCCGGGGTGGCGCAGCTGGTTCGCGTAGCCGCCCTTGACGACCCACGTCCCCCACTCGGTGGTGGCGAGCAGGCGCGCGAGGAGGCCGTCCATCGCCACCGTGAGGTGGACGCGCCGGACGGGCTCGCCGCCCGTGTCATCACGGGCGATGTTGCGCATCCGGGCGAGGAGGGCCTGCCGCCGGCCGAGCTCGGCGACGCGGGGATCGGTCACAGGCGGGTCGCCGCGAACGGGTACAGGCGCCGCAGGCGGGCGACATCGTCGGCCGTGAGCATGGCGCGCTCACGCCCCGCCTCCAACGCGGCGATGAGCTGCTCGGGGTCGGTGCCGCCCCTCGCGCAGTCGGCGAGCGTGCGGGCGAGCGACGTCACCCAGACGCCGTCGCGGAGCACGCGCTCGGGGGGCGCGATCACGGAGCGGTGAATCGTGTAGCCGCGTCGGGCCTTGAGGCCAGAGCCCGGTGGGACGGTGACGTGGACCGTGCGCGGCAGGACGTCGCTGACGCCGAAGAACTCGAGCGCCGTGTCGTGGCTGAAGGTCGCGGACGGCGCCTCCACGGAGAAGGCGTAGAAGTCATCGAGGGGATCTGCGGGCGTCCCGGCGACGCGGTAGACGCCGTGGGCGACCCGCTCGATGACACCGCGCCGTACGCGGTCGACAAGGGCGCGCCTGCTGATGCCCGCGTCGACGGCCTGCGCGGTGCTGAAGTACCCGTGCTGGGCAGCGGCCAAGCGGAGGAGATCGCGCTCACCCATACCCCAATGTTACGCACCACGTAACATTGGGTCAAGTCTCGCCCAAATCCACGTAAGCTACGCCTCCGCGGCGAACTCTGCGACCCGCAACTCCACGTACCGGCGCACCAGCGCGGCCGGCACCGGCTCCTTCCACGGGAAGCGCAGCGTGGCCGTGGGCTTGAAGTACGGCGCCAGGTCCTCGCCCATCGCGGCCATCACCGCGCCGCTCGCGGGGAACAGGCTCCAGTGCCTGGCGAACGCCGCGTACGAGAGCAGCAGCTTGCCGCTCAGCTTCACGCCGGGCATGCCGTAGCTGATGACCTCCTCGCCGGCGGGCGCGACCTCGCGAACGAGGGCCCGAACCTGCTCCAGCACGGCGCGGCGCTCCGCGGGGAGGGCGGCGAGATAGGCGTCGATGGTGGCGGGCGTCGTCATGCGCGGATCATAGAGAGTCCGCTGCCGCTCGCACGAGATCGGCCAAAGGGGGCGGGTGCAGCTCGTCGTCCGTGGCGGCGAACTGCACCACACGGGCAGCCCGGCGCGCCATCAGCGGACCAGGCCTGGCAGCCGGGGCTCCAGCTGCGCGGCCAGCGCTTCGGCCGCCGCCAGCACATCGGCAGGCACGGGGTCCAGCCGCCTGATGCGGCCGCCGATGACGACCAGACACGACGCGACACCGGCCGATGGCAACGCGAGCGACGATGCCTCTGGTACAGCCGATGCTGCCGAAACCGCCGACTCGACCAACGTGCGTGCAGCCGCCGACTCGGCATCACCCGGCTCCGCCACGCCCAGCAGCGCCGACACAAGCGCGGCGCGCCCGTCCTCCATCGCGACGAGCGCGCGGACATCCTCCGCATGCGGCAGATCAACCACGACAGCCACGCCAAACGCCCCCGTGAGCACGCGGTTGCGCCGCGCCGTGAACTCGCGCGTGACAGCCGAGGGCGCTCGACCCTCACGCGGCCCCGCGGGCTCCGCCAGACGCCGCAGCCCGTCCAGCACGCGGCTCACGCCGGGGAACCCGCCTTCGACGCCTCGCCAGACCCAGCGGCCGCAACCAGCCGCGCCACCACGGCCTGCGTCAGCGTCCAGCCGCGGAGGGGATCGCGCGGGAGCCGGATCCGCACCTGGTTCGATGCAAACGTGATGTCGCCCGGCCGGACCCCGGGCAGCGGCGCCGCGCCCCCGTGCGCACCCGGAGCCAGCAGCTGCATCGCGGTTGCACGCGACAGCGCCGCGCCAAAGCGGACCACCAGCCAGCCCTCCTCCCGCGCCAGCGACGCCACGCCCGCGGTCTCCGCGGCCAGCCGCAGCCCAGCCACTTCGGCAAGCCGGAGGACCGGCGCCGGCATCGGCCCAAATCGATCGGTCACCTCTTGGCGGAACGCGGCGATGTCGCCCTCCGTCCGAGCCCGCGCCAGCCGCCGATACAGCTCCAGCTTCTGCGCCTCATCCGCGACGTACGAGTCCGGCAGGTGCGCATCCACGGGCAGGTCCACCACGGCCTGGGGCACCTCGCGGACGGGCGGCCGGTCGTCGCGGCGGGCCTTCGCCTCCTCCACGGCCTCCGCCAGCAGCCGCGAGTACAGGTCAAACCCCACGGACGCCATGAACCCGGACTGCTCCCCGCCCAGGATGTTCCCGGCGCCCCGGATCTCCAGGTCCGCGAGGGCAATCTGGAACCCGGCGCCAAGCTCCGACGCATTGAAGATGGCCTGGAGACGCTTGCGGGCCTCCTCGCTCATGCGCTCGCGCCGCCGGTACAGCAGGTACGCGTACGCGCGGCGGGACGACCTGCCAACACGGCCGCGAAGCTGGTAGAGCTGGGCCAGACCAAGGGTGTCCGCGCGGTCAATGATGATGGTGTTGGCGTTGGGGATGTCCAGACCGGACTCGATGATCGTGGTGCAGACCAGCACGTCGGCGGCGCCATCGGCAAAGGTGATCATCACCTTCTCCAGCGCGCCCTCGCCCATCTGCCCGTGGCCAACGATGACGCGTGCACCCGGCAGCAGCCGCCGCAGCTGGTCGGCCTGCGCCTCAATGGTCTCCACGCGGTTGTGGACGTAGAAGACCTGGCCGCCGCGGTCAAGCTCGCGCAGGATGGCGTCTCGAACCAGACCGGCCGATGCCTCCGCAACGCGGGTCTGGATGGGCAGCCGATCCTCCGGCGGGGTCTCAATGACGCTGAGGTCCCTGATGCCCGCAAGCGCCAGGTTGAGCGTCCGGGGGATGGGCGTGGCCGAGAGCGTCAGGACGTCCACCGATGAGCGCAGCTGCTTGAGCCGCTCCTTGGCGGCCACGCCAAAGCGCTGCTCCTCGTCAACGACCACCAGGCCAAGATCGCGGAACGCCACATCCTTGCTGAGGAGGCGATGCGTGCCAATGACGATGTCCACGTTGCCCGCCGCCAGCCCCTCCACGGCGAGGTCCTGCTCCTTGGCGCTGACGAAGCGCGAGAGCAGCTTGACCGACATTGGGTATGCGGCAAAGCGCTGTGAGAACGTGGTGAAGTGCTGCCCTGCTAACACGGTAGTAGGGACAAGCACCGCCACTTGCTTGCCGTCCTGCACCGCCTTGAACGCGGCCCGCAGCGCCACCTCGGTCTTGCCGTAGCCCACGTCGCCCACAACCAGCCGATCCATCGGCCGCCGGGTCTCCATGTCCACCTTGACTTCGACGATGGCGCGGGCCTGGTCTGGCGTCTCCTCGTACGGGAAGGACGCCTCCATCTCCATCTGCCAGGGCGAGTCCGGCGCAAAGGCAAAGCCCTCGGCCGCCTCGCGCTTGGCGTAGAGCTTGAGCAGCTCATCGGCAAGATCCGCCACGGCCTTGCGGACCTTCTGCTTGGTGCGCAGCCAGTCCGTCCCGCCAAGCCGGCTGAGCTCGGCGTGCTCGCCGCCGGAGTAGCGGCTGACGCGGTTGATCTGCTCCACCGGCACAAAGATCCGGTCGCCAGCCGCAAAGCTGAGCTCCAGGTAGTCCCGCTCCTGGCCGTCCTCGCCGCGCCTGAGCATCTGCTCGTAGCGCGCGATGCCGTGGTCGATGTGGACCACAAGGTCGCCGGTGGTGAGGCGCTCGAGGATGTCGCGCGGGACGATCCGGCGCATGGCCTTTGGCCGGCGGACTCGGACGTTGCCAAAGAGCTCGCGATCGGTGACAACGGCGAGGCCGTCGGGGCCGCCGAAGAAGCCGCCGTTGAGGCTGCGCTCAATGAGGGCGATGGCGCCGGGCGGCGGCGGCTCGGCGATGCGGGTGAGGATGCCCACCGGATGACCTGCCTCGCCCAGGAGCTCTGCCAGACGCGCGGCCTGATCGCTGGCGAGGACCACGCGGGCCTTCTCGGCAAGCCAGTGCTCAACGCCGTCAACGAGGCGCTCCGTGCGGCCGGGCGGCAGGACGGGCTCGCGCCAGCCAAAGAGGTCCCCGCTTGTGAGGCCTTTGGCGGCGAAGGCCATGCCGGCCGCCTCGCTGGCATCGGACTGCCAGGTGAGCTCCAGCGTCCGCGCCCCGTGGAGGCGGGCCTTCCAGTCGCGCGACGGCAGGAACCCGCTGGGCCAGTCCTTGGGCAGTTCGCCCTGCTCCACCAGCTCCTTGTGGCGCTCCTCGGCCTGGCGCCAGAGGAAGTCCGCGGCGTCCGCGAGGTCACCGGGCTCGTCCAGGACCATGAGCGTGGTTGCGTCGAGGTGGTCCAGCCCCGTAGACGGCGCCACGAGCCGCGCCCACACCTCAGCGGCGTCGCCTGCCGCAAGCGCGCGACCGGCGGTCAGCGGCGTGGCGCCCTCGTCCACGGCTTCGCCCGCAAACCGCGCCAGGTCCAGCGCCAGCCGCTCCGGGAGCTTGTTTGCAAGCTTGCCGAGTCGTGCCTTGATCTCGGCCGCGCCGCCAGCGGGGAGCAGAAACTCGGTTGCAGGGAGCAGCGCGATCTCGCGCACCGCCTCCACGGAGCGCTGGTCCGTGGGGTCGAACGCGCGCATCGAATCGATCTCGTCGCCAAACAGCTCGATGCGCACGGGCAGCGTTGCCGATGGCGGAAACACGTCCACGATGCCGCCGCGCCGGGCGAACTCCCCGCGGCCGGCCACCTCCAGCACGGGCGCGTAGCCCAGGTTGAACAGGTCTGCGAGGAGCGTGTCCAGCGCGGTCCGGCCGCCGGGCCGCAGGACGCGGATCTTGGCCGGCAGATCGTCCGGCGCAATGGTGGCCTGCAGCAGCGCCTGCACGCTGGCCACCAGCACGCGCGCCTTGCCGCTCCGCCACGCCGCCAGCGCCGCCACGCGCGCGGCCGTCTCGTCCGGGACCAGCTCGCTGCGCTCATACGCAAGGGAGGACCGCGGTTCCAGCACGGCCACCAAGGCCGGATCGCCCAGCCACGCGGCAAGCTCGTCCGCCACGCGGTCGCCAATCTCGGCATCGCGGGCCACCCAGCAGATCCGCTCCCCCTGCTCGGCCAGCGCCAGGGCCGCGGCAAGGTACGACTTGGCGCCGTGCGGGACCGACGTCAGCCCAACATGGCGCCCGTGCATCCCCGCTGGCGCGGCGCTGGTGCCCAGCCGCTCACGGAGCGACGCGAAGGAACCCGTGGCGTGGAGCAGCTTGGGCAGCGCCGCGAGATCCGGGATGCGTCGCCCGCCGGCACGCGAGGAGCCCGCGTCCTTGCCGCGGATCCGCGCAGCCGATGACGCGGCGGCCCGCTTGTGGCTGGCAGCTTCGCCTGCCGCCTTGTCCGGGCGGTAGGCCGGGTCAAGCAGTTCAACCTCGGCCTCAACCGAGACGCGGTCGATGTCAACCAGGGCCTCGGTCTTCTCAGCCGCCGCCCGTCTGGCCGCCCAGTCGGCCGCAACCTTCTCGGCAAGCTTGCGCTCGCGAGTGCTGCGCCCGCGCAGACCGTCGGTCACCGGTGATCGCCGCCGTCATGGTCACCACCGCCGGGCAGGATCCGGCGCCAGCCGGTCCTGGTGCGGCGGATCCCGGCGCCATCGGCCGGGCCGCCAACTTCGCCCGGGGCGGCCTGCGCTTCCACGGCCGCAGCCGGCGCCTGGAGCTCAAAACTGTTGAACCGGTTAGACGCCTTGGACGTGCCTTCGCGCACCCAGGCCTCCACGGCGTCAGCGCAGGCGTCCAGCAGGATCGGCAGCCGCGTCCGCTCATCAACGGCAAAGCGCGAGAGCACGTGGTCGATGGCGCCGCGCCCGGGCTCGCCAATCCCCACGCGCAGGCGGGCGTATTTCTCCGTGCCCAGCACGTCGATGATGGAGCGCAGCCCGTTGTGGCCACCGTGGCTGCCGGACTCGCGGAAGCGCAGCTTGCCAAACGGCAGCGCAAAGTCGTCCGCAATCACCAGGATGTCCGCCAGCGGCACGTGGCCGCGCATCATCAGCTTCTGGACGGCCACGCCCGAGTCATTCATGTACGTGAGCGGCTTGGCAAGGGTGATCTCCATCCCCTTCCAGCGCAGCTCCACTGTCTCGGCGCTGTCGCGCTGACGGCCGCGACCGGACTTCCCGGCACGGTCGGCGAGGCGGTCCAGGACCATCCAGCCGATGTTGTGGCGGGTCTCCGCGTACTGGGCGCCCGGGTTCCCCAGGCCCACGACGAGCTTCACGATGCGGTCCAGACCTCCGGCGACACGGCTAACGGCCCCGGGACGACGTCCGGCGGGGCTCGACGCGCATGGTATCGCGCTGCGGCTGCGGACTGGCCGCGTGGCACTTGTCACGGCTCGTACAACACGATGAACTTGGCGAGAGCACGGAGTCACGCGCGCTGTGGGTCCAGCGTCTTACCCGCGGCCAAGAGTGAAGAGCGATGCGCGGGGTGGACACAATGCGTATGAACCCCAGCGGGACCGTCAGGCGGTTTGCCGCCGTGTTCGCGGCCATCGTGCTTGTTGCGGCCTGCGCCGGGCCCTCGCCATCCCAGTCCCCTACGTCACCGTCCCCAACGCCAACCCCCACAGCGTCTCCGGCCGCCACGCCCTCGCCCACGCCCATCGCCTGGACGCCTGTTCAGGTGAGCGGGCTGCCCCGGGTCGCCACGCTGAACCCCACCAAAGGCGATGCCTCAGGCGTCGCCACGGACACCGCCTTCACGCTGACCAGCCTCGACGGCCGGGCGCCTGGGGATCTCGCAAAGCGGCTCGTGGCCAGCCCGCCAGTCACCTTCGTCGTCGCGTCCACATCGGGCGCCACCGCCACGCTCAAGCCTGCAAAGCCGCTCACCGCGGGCGTTGCCTACAAGATCGCGCTCCAGCGGACCGACGGGTCAACCGAGGCCATGTGGGCCGCAACCGCCGTGGGCCCGCTCGCGCTCACCAGCACCGTCCCCGGCAACCAGTCCACCAGCGTGCCGCTTGACGCTGGCATCGAGTTCACGTTCAACCAGGCAGGCGTCAGCACCGCGGACCTCGCCAAGCACGTGAGCATCTCGCCGGTCGTGGCCGGGAGGTTCATCGCCGCGGGCCGCACCATCGCGTTTGCCCCCAACTCGCCGCTCACGGCGAAGACGCTCTACACCGTCACCGTCTCGGCTGGTCTGGCCGCGGCCACAGGCGAGCCCATGGCAGAAGACGGGCGCTTTAGCTTTGAGACCGCGGGCGCCGCCGATCCAACCGCGTGGATCCGCTTCGCCCACCCGCTCAACGAGGCCACCCCGCGCGAGCACGCCGCCATGACGGTCTGGCTGGAGATGCGCCACGAGGACGGCAAGGCATCGCGAAGCCTGCCGGTCACCGTCCACCGGCTCACCACCCTCGCCGCCGCGGAGCGCGCCTACCGGGCAATCGCCGCGTTCCCAGACTGGACCGTCGCATCGGCGGCGAAGCCCGTTGCCACAGGCGGCCTGACGCAGGTGCTCAGCGCCACCGTCCGGATTGCAGCCACGGAGAACGGCGGGGACTACATCGCGCTGCCCGCTGCACTCCCGGCTGGCTGGTACGTCGTCACCGCCACGTATCAGGGTGTGCCGCGCCAGACGTTCCTCCAGGTCACGGACGCTGCCACGTTTGTCCTCGTGTCTGCCGACAAGACGGTGGTCTGGGTGAACAACCTCGCCACGACGCTACCGGCCGAAGGCGCCACCGCATCACTTGGCGGGACCGCCCTGGGCGCAACCGGGCCCAACGGTCTGCTGACCGCCCCAACGCCTGAAGACGTGGCTATCGGGGATGGTGCCGTGCCGCTGCTCACCGTCAAGTATGGCGGTCTGACATCGTTCCGACCCGTGGACGTCCAGCCGTTCTGCGCCGGCTGCCCCAGCGCAACCAGCGGCCAGGGCGCCACGCGGACGCCTGACGACTACTGGTCGATGCTGCTCCTTGACCGCAACCAGTACCAGCCCACCGACACCATCGCCGTCTACGGTGTGGCCCGCCTCCGCGACACCGGCGCCGTCCCAGCCAAGGTGAAGCTGGCCATGTGGCTCAACGACAACGCGGCCACAGGGCTGGTGCCCATTGCAACAGCAACCGCCGTGCCGGACGCGCGCGGCATGTTCGCCGCCCGGATCCCGGTGAGCAACCTCCCCGTTGGCGACTACCGCATCCGGCTCACCATTGGCAACGTGGACTTTGGTGACGCCTGGTGCACCGTGTCCCCGTACGTCAAGCCCGCCTGGCGCATGACCGTCACCACGGACCGCCACGCGCTCATCGATGGCCAGACTGTCGCGGCAACCGCCACGGCCACGTTCTTCGAGGGCACACCCGTCGCCGGCGTCGCGCTTGCAATGACCTCAGACGATGCCGATGCCCCGCCGGTCGTGTCGGCAACGACAGGGCCCGACGGCATCGCGACGGCCACCGTCGCCGTTCCGATGCAGAAAGACACAGGCCAGGTCACCACCGTGGGGCTGCACGTTCGGCCGGAGTTGCCGGAGGAGGCGGACCTGGAGCAGGTTGCCTTGGTCACGGTCTTCCGCTCCAGCGCGCTCGTGACGCTGGGCACCAGCCTCACCGCCACGACCCTGTCCATCAACGGCGTGGTCAATACCGTTGCCCTCAACCGCTACGAGACGCCGGCCGCCATCGCGGATCCCGGCACCGTTGACCCCAAAGGGCCCGCGCGCGCCGGGGCCACCGTCAGGGTGACCGTGGTTGAGCAAACCCCCTACGCAGTCAAGACCGGTACGGCCTACAACTTCATCACCAAGCGCGTGGAGCCGGTCTATGCGTACCGGACCCGCACCGCCACCATTGCCACGCGGACGCTTCGGACAGACGCGAAGGGCGCCTTCCACCTGACGCTGGACACCGCAAGCGGCGACCACAGCTACGAGATCTCTGCCTCCTACGAAGACGAGGCGGGGCGCACCGCCGCCGAGAGCACCTCGGCCTCGCGCTCCAGCCGCGTGTGGGACGGGTGGGCCGCCTGGCTGACGCCGACAGACCCCAACGCCCATCAGGGCGGCTACTCGGTTGGCGACACGGTCAGCGTCAGCTTCAACGGCATCCTCGCCAAGCCCCCGATGGAGCGGTACCTGTACCTGGTGCACCAGGCCGGCCTGCGCTCCGTGGCGGTGAGTGACTCGCCAACGTTTGAGACAGTCTTCACCGCCAGCGCTGTCCCGGCCATCCAGCTCAGCGGCATCCGGTTCAACGGCGCCGGGTACGAGGCGGCGATCACCGCCTACACGGCCACGTTGCGCGCCGCGGACCGTCTGCTGGACGTGCAGCTGACCGCCGACAAGACGCGGTACCAGCCGGGCGAGACCGCCACCATCTCCGTTCTCGCGCGCGATCGGTCGGGCAAGCCCGTGGCCGCAAGCCTCTTTGTCCGTGCCCTCGACGAGAAGCTGTACGCCATGGGCATCGCGTCAGATCCGGAGACGTTTGCCGAGCTGTACCGCCACCTCGACAGCGGCGTGCGTGGCTGGGCCTGGTCCCACCACACGCCAAAGGAAGACGGCGGCGGCTTTGGCGACGCGTCGGGCGGTGGCGGCGGCATGCGGTCCGATTTCCGGGACTTCCTCTATCAGGGCCTTGTCACCACCGGCGCCGATGGTCGCGCAACCGTGGCGATCCCCCTCTCCGACGACCTCACCTCGTGGCATGTCAGCGCCGCGGGCGTTGACGCCGGGCTGGACACGGGGACCGGCTCCATCCTGCTGCCTGTGGGTCTGCCGTTCTTTGTGGACGCGGTGCTGCCGGCCCAACTGCTCACGGCCGACAAGCCCATCCTGCGGGTCCGCGCGTTTGGTGCCGGGCTCAAGGCAGGCGACGCGGTCACGTTCACCATTGGCTCAGACACGCTGGGCATGACCCCCGTCACCGTGTTGGGGACGGCGTTCACGGCGGTGGAGGTGCCGTTGCCGGCGCTGACCGCGGGCACACAGCGGCTGCAGATCACCGCGGTCCACGACACAGGCGCCGCCAAGCTGGCAGACGCGATGGTTCGGACGGTGTCGGTGGTGGATCACCGCGTGACGCAGCTGCGGACCACGTGGGTGCGCCTCGATGCGCCGCTGACCCTTGCGCCAGGCGCCAGTCCCACGCAGCTTGTGCTTGCCGACGCCGGACGCGGCCGGGTGATCCCTGTGCTTGGGCAGCTCGCCACCGAGGGCAGCACCCGGGCGGACACAGCGCTTGCGGCCGAACTTGCAAAGCGGGTGCTCACCGCCCAGTTCGGTCTGGATCCGGGGATCCCCGCCGACGACGGCGTGCTCACCGCCTTCATGCTGGGCGACAGCATGTCGATGGTGCCGTGGGGTGGCGCAGACCTTGATGCAATCGTGCTGGCTGCGCTCTGTGCAGACCCGGGTGTCCCGCCAGCATCGCTCCGGACGTGGCTGCAGGATCTGTTTGACGCCCCAGGCGCACCGCGCGTGGACAGGCTTGAGGTGCTTGCAGGACTGGCCGCAATTGGCGAACCGGTCCTGGACCAGATCCGTGCGGCGGCGGCCCTAACGGACCTCACCCCCACCGAGCAGGTGTTTGCGGCAGTTGGCGCCCTGTTTGCCGGCGATGAGGCGCTTGCGGGCAGCCTTGAGCAGCAGCTTCTGGCTCGCCATGGCGAGCGGAGCGGCGCGCTTGTTCGCCTGAACACGGGCGACGGGACGGATGCGTCGGTTGCCACTGCCTGGCTGGCCATCGTCGCCGCGTCGCTGGGCGATCCGGTGGCGGCCGACATGGACGCGTGGCTTGAGCTCAACCCGCCTGAGACCACCGTGGTCGCGGCGCAGCGCGCGCTTGCGGCACGCGGCTGGGCGATGCGTGTGGCCGGGGCGCCAGCCGTGGCAACGCTCACCGTGGGCGGCGAGGTCAAGGAGATCCGCGTGCAGCCGGGCGCCCCGGTCGCGGTGACCCTGACGCCGGCCCAGGCCGCTGGCGCCGTGGTTGCCAAGGTGTCGGGGGCAATCCTTGTGGTGCAGACCTGGGACGGCGCGCTGGACACCGCCAGCCTCACTGCCGTGCCTGGCGTGACGATCAGCCGGTCCGTGTCGCCGTCTGGGACAATCGGGCTCACCAGCACCGTCTCGGTGACGTATGACGTGAACCTGGGCACAAGCGCGCCGGGCAGCTGCTGGCGTCTGGTGGACGTGGCCCCGTCAGGGCTGGCCCCGCTTGCGTACACGTCGTGGGACCCAAGCTCCGACAACGGGTGGACCGGCGATACGCCAAGCCGGGTCATCGGCCAGCGGGTGGAGTTCTGCGTGGGGGTGGATCCCAAGCACCAGGTGCACACGCTGCGCTACACGGCGCGCGTGGTGGCCCCCGGCACATACGCCTGGGAGCCGGCGATCCTCCAGGAGGTGAACAACCCGGCAGCGGGTGTCGTGGTGTCGGCGACGACCGTCACGATCACGGGCGCCACGCCCTAGCGGGAGCCTTCGCGGGCTGGCAGGCGTATCACCGCTCGTGATAATCGGCGGCGTGTGACGCGGTTGCGATGTCCGCGGGCGTCGCTGCGCGGCGTGCGGGCGGACCACCGTCGCCGAATATCACCACTGGTGATGCGGCGGGCCTTACGGGCGCAATCCGGCGGGCAAAAGCGCCGGGCAACCCGCGAAGACGCGGTGCCGACACGATCTAGCTGGCAATTATCACGAGCGGTGATCAAGCGACGTGGGCGAGCACGGACTCAGCCCAGGAGGCGCTGCTCCAGCACGCGCATCGCCGTCTCCTCAACAGGCTCCGCGTGGTCCCAGCCGCACACGTGCAGCACGCCGTGCGTCACGAGGAGGCGCAACTCGCTGCGGGCGTCCCACGCGATGTCGCCGGTCTGGCCGCCGCGTCCAGCCGACGCCTGATCCACCGCCCGCTCCACAGACACGATGATGTCGCCCAGGTGCTGGCGCTGGCCGGGCGGCAGCGCAAACGCCTCGGCCGGCAGCGCAAAGGCGCCCATCGCCCCGGCAGCCCCGGTCGCCCCGGCGGCCCCGCCAGCGTCCTTGCCCGCGTGATCCGGGTAGAGCTCGGGCGGCAGCATCGGAAACGACAGCACGTCCGTGGGGCCGGTCTTGCCCATGTGCTCGGCGTTGAGCTCCGCCAGCTCGGCATCGTCAGAGAGGATCAGGCCAAGCGACGCCGGGGACGTGGCGCCAGCGGCGTCCAGGGCCGCGGCCGCAACCCGGGCCAGTGCGGTCGCCGGCACAAGGCGCGCCACGCCGTCACGCCGCTCAATGTCAATCCGCCAGGGGCCGATGTAGTGGCTGCTCACTCCTCGTCGCCCGCCGCCCGCCGCGACTCCTGCTCCACCACCTTGTTCTGCGGATATGCCACGCGCTGGTGGTACATCCCCAGAAGCTGGCCGATAAACGCCTCGCGGATCTTCTCGATGTCGCGGAGCGTAAGGTCGCACTCGTCAAACTGGTCGTCTGCCATGCGCTCCTCAAAGATGCGGGCCACCATCGCGCGGATGGCCGCCTCGTCGCGCGACGCAAGCGACCGCACCGACGCCTCAACGGAATCGGCCAGCATGATGATTGCCGCCTCGCGGGTCTGCGGCTTTGGGCCGCCGTGGCGGAAGCGCCGCACATCCACGGCATCGGCCGCCTTGCGCCCCTCCGCCGTCTCCAGCCCGCCAAGGGGCGCCGCCGCCTCATCCCGGGCCCGGGCGTAGAAGTAGGACATCACCGAGGTCCCGTGGTGCTGCGGGATGTACGCGATCAGCGCCTTGGGCAGCTTGCCCTGATACGCAAGGTCAATGCCCGCGCTCACGTGGCTCTTGAGAAGCTGGGCCGAGGCGTCAGGGTCCAGATCGTCGTGCAGGTTGTCCATCCCCGCCTGGTTCTCGATGAAGGCGGCCGGGTTGGAGAGCTTGCCGATGTCGTGGTAATACGATGCAACGCGGGCCACCAGCGCGTCGGCGCCAATCGCCTCGGCCGCCCGCTCCGCAAGGTTCCCAACCATGAGCGAGTGGTGGTACGTGCCCGGCGTCTCCACGAGGAGCCGGCGCAGGAGCGGCGCCGATGGGTTCCCAAGCTCTAGCAGCTGGAACACCGTGAGGATCCCAAAGAGGGAGCCCACAACGGCAAGCGAGCCCACGGTTGCCACGGCGGCTCCGCCTGCGGCCACACCAGCTGCCGCGGTGAGCTCAAGGATGCCGCGCATGTCCTGGTCGCCCAGCAGCGCGAACGTCACCACGACAAGCGTGTCCACGAGGAACACAGCGGCGCCCGCCTGGACAAAGACCGCAAGCCGATCGCCGCGGCGAACGGTGACGATGCCGGCAATCCCGCCGAGCAGCGTGTAGGCGGCTAGCTCCAGCCCGCCGCCGTTGACCGCTGCGGCAAGCACGGCGAGCAGCGCGGTGAGCACCATCGCGGCGCCCGAGTCCAGCAGGACCGTAAGCAGCATGCCAACCGCAGCCACGGGCATGGCGTACGGCAGCCAGGCGCGGCCCGCGGTCAGCTTGAGGGCGAACACGCTGACCAGCAGGAGCAGGCTCAGCAGCAGGAGGACGTTGTTGCGGTGCCAGAACTCGCGCCGGAACCGCCAGGTCCAGAGCAGCAGCAGCGCGATGACAAGGACGGAGAGCACGAAGAAGCCGATCAGCCTCGCGACATCAAGACCGCCCTTGTTCAGGCCGAAGTAGTCGATGGCCTCAAACGCCACGGCGTCCACGCGGTCGCCGTTGCGGACGATGGTCTCGCCCTTCTCCCATGACTTGGTGACTGGCGGAACGGCCTCGGCTGCGCGGCTGCGGGCAAGGGCTGTGAGCTGTGTGGAGTACGAGGAGTTGGGGACAACCAGCCCGCTGATCAGCGCCGCGGCTAGCATCCGCTCATCGGCGTTCAGATCGCCTGCCATGCGGTCCGCAACGCCCGCGCGGATCACCGCTGCCTCGGAGTCGCGCAGCTCGGTCCGCTCCAGCGTGTCAAGCACGCGGGCAGCCTCGGTTCGGACGGCCGTCCAGCGCTCCGGCGTGAGGGCCAGCAGCGTGGTGCGTTCAGGCGTACCCAAGTCCGGCAGTGTGGCGGCCAGCATCACCGCGCGCTGCTCCACGGTCACATCCGGCGCAAAGGCGGCGTCAACGGCGACGACGCGCTGGTCCAGGAGCCTGGCCTGCTGCGCGGCAACGGCAGCGGCGGCAACGGACGTGAAGTCGTACTGCGGCTCAACGGCTGTCTGGGCCGCGTCCTGCTGCTGGGTTGTGAGGTACACGGACGGGTACTGCCCTGTGCGGGGCGCAAGGACCAGCATCGGCGCGGGCTTGCCAAGCTCCAGCTGGGTCTGCGCGGGCAACACGTCCAGGCCAAGGATCACCGAGATGGCGGCGATCAGCAGCAGCGACGCGCCAATCAGCCGCCACGCGTCCTTGCGCGTGAAGCTTGTTGCGGCCTCGGGGGATCTGGCGAGCATGGCGGCTAGCGTGTGCCCTGGCGCCGGCCGACGCTAGTGGCCAGCCGCATGTGCGTGGAGATCCGCACGGGCCAGGGCAGCAGCAACCAGGCCAGAGGCGACCTTGCCGTCGGCCTTGCCCTTGATCTTGGGGGAGAGCCAGCCCATAACCTTGCCCATGTCGCGGGCGGACGCGGCGCCGGTTGCGGCGATTGCCTCGTTGATGAGGGCGCGCAGCTCGTCGTCGGTGAGGGCCTGGGGGAGGTAGTCGTTGAGGATGGCGAGGTCGCCTTCCTCCTTGGTGGCAAGGTCTTCGCGACCGCCGCCACGGAAGGCCTCGATGCTCTCGCGACGCATCTTGACCTCGCGAAGCACCGCGCTCAGCACCTCGTCATCGGTGAGAGGTGCAAGCTTTGCCTTTTCAGCGTTGTTGATGGCGTTGATGGCCATGCGCAGAACGTCTCGGCGCAGCGAATCACCCGATCGCATGGCTGCGACCGTGTCCTGCTGGAGTCGTTCGCGAAGGGTCACCTGATGGCTCCTCGGGCATCACAGCGGCTGGCGCTGTGATCGGTGAGCTGCGCGCCGGACCGGACGGAGTACGCCCGGTCCCGGACGCTCGGGGTAGGTGTGCCGAGGGTCACGTTGCCGCAACCCTGGTGGCTCAGCCCTGGCTTGCTCGCGCGTTCTTCTTGCGCTTTGCTTCCTTGCGCTTCCGCTTCACAGACGGCTTCTCGTAGTGCTCGCGACGACGAGCTTCTGCGAGGATCCCGCTCTGCTGGATCTTCTTATTGAAGCGGCGCAGGGCGCTTTCGAACGTCTCGTTCTCGCCCACTCGGACTTCGGCCAACCAGATTCACCTCCTCGGGCAGGGGTCTCGTACCCGCCCTCCGCGCGCGATGCCCGACGGCGCAGGGGGCTCCCAACGGCTGGCACGCATGGCGTGACAAACCTGTCGGCAGGCTGCGGGAGTGTACGCGGGGCGTCCGGGAGGGTCAAACCACGGCCGGGGCCGGCGGGGAGCGGGGAGCGGGCATTGACGCGCTCGCCCGCGTGCGCCGAGTGTTCCGGCCAATTTGCGCCAAGTATTCCTGCGGGGCATCGATTTGCGCGTGATTGTGTCGCAGTGATGCCCCCGAGACATCGCGGCGACGAATTGGGCGCCATTCGGGCCCGATTCGGCCGCGCTCCTGCTGCGCGTATGCCCTGGGGGCATCACCAGAACAGGATCGGCGCGAAATCGATGCCTGGGGCGAATACTCGCGACACCGGCACGCGTTGACCCGCTCGCATAGCCTGTGCGCACACGCGGGAGGGATTTGGTTGCGCATGCACCTGTTGGGGCGAGGGGCGACGGCCGCGGTTGTGGTTGGGATCGCGGTGACGCTGCTTGGGGGCGGCGTCCTTGGCGTGCCCGCGGCGCGTGCGGCGGCGCCCGTGGATGTCCGCGGCCACTGGAGCGGCGTGGCGGTGGTGGACATCGGCACGTTCCCCAACACGCTCAACATCACCACAGAGGACTTCACCACGGGCGTGGTGTCCGGCGATGCCAACGCCGGCTCCTACACGTTTGACGGCGTGGTCACGGGCTTCCACATCCACTTCACGTCCAGCCAGAAGGGCGGCAGCTACACCGCAACGTCCGAGCTGGACGTGACGCCTGACGGCAACACGATGGACGGCACGTTTAGCGACACAAACGGCCGAAGCGGCACCGAGCACTTCACGCGCGACAGCGCAGCACCGACGTCAGCTGCCTCCTCGCCCGGCCCCTCGCCGACGGCCGCACCTGCGCCAACCCCATCGGCCACGCAGCCACCCGGTCCCACGGGCGCCTGCGCACCCAACCCTGTTTCCCCCACGTGGCCGGCCGAGACCGCGCCGGCGGCAAACGGCTCGATTGTCCGCGTGGTGAGCGGGGCGGTTCGCTTCCCGAGCATGGCGACCATTGACACCGGCGATCCGCGCGGGCGCGTCTTCGTGGCCGGCCGGGGTCCCGGGATCACGGTGATCGACGGGCGACCGCAGGACGCGAGCCGCATCGATGTTGAAGTCAACGTTGCTGTCGCCATCGATGGCCGCGTCAACGCGCTTGCGGCAGACACGTCGTCCGGGCGCGTGTACGTGGCCGACTCAATGGAGGCGGCAGGCACGGGCTGCCGCCTGCTTGTCCTAGACGGCCGCGCCAACACGCTAGCGGCGGGTCAGTCGATCCCACTGCCGGCACCGGCGACGGCGATTGCGGTGGACCCAAGCACGGGCCGCATCCTTGTTGCGCTGCCGGACGCCGGGCAGCTCCTGGTGCTGGACCGCAACCTCACAACGCTCGCGGTGCTGCCGCTTGACCGGGCGGACGTGTCGCTGGCGATTGACGGCGACAAGGGACTCGCCTTTGCCGCCACCAGCAACGCGACGCCGGGCGCCGGGCCGGCACACCTCACCGTGATCGACATCGGCGCCGACACCACGCCCGCCACCCTGGCCACGCGCGCGCTCGACGGGATGACCGCGCTGGCCGTTGATCCGGGCACCCACGAGCTGTTCACCGTTGACGCGCAGCACGGCGAGCTGGCGGCCTGGCGGGTGGCGGCAGACGGCGCGCTGACCCAGACCGACAGCGTCTCGCTTGCGGCGGGTGCCGCGCCACCCGTCCCAACTGGCCCGCCTGCGTCCATCGCCCTGACGGGCCGGACCGTGCTTGTCGCCTGGGCGGGCGGCGTCCAGTTCTTCGGCATCGAGCCAGACGGCAGCCTCAGAGCTGGCGACTTCCTTGCTGGGATGGGCCGGATTGCAGGAACTGCCGCAGACCCGGCGTCCGGGCGCGTCTTCCTGACGATGCCGGGCGCCGACACCGTGGCCGTTCTGGACACCGGCGCGGGCGGTGCGCCATCGCTCGCCTATGCGCTGCCCAGCCCGCTGCAGATCTCGCTGGCCCCGCAGGATGTCGCGCGGAGCATTGGGATCATGTCGCTGATCATGCTGCTCATCGGCGCGCCCACACCCATCTTCAACAGCACGCTCTCGGCCAACCGGAAGCTGATTGAGCGCTGGGGCCGTCGAAAGCTGCCGCGCGGGCTGCGGCGCCGGGCCGGGTCTGGCGGGGCTGCCGCGCTGGGCAAGCAGGTTGCGGCGCTGTCCACCACGTGGCGCGGGCTGATCGCCTACCTGCTGCTCGTTGGCGTCCTGTACGCGTGTCTGGACGCGCGCTTCCCCTTTGACGGCGCACCGCGGACGCTCTTCACCACGCTCTTTGCCATCGCCTTTGGCACGGCCGTCTCGCAGATCCCGGGCGAGCTCTACGTGCGCCGCCGGTACAAGGAGGGCGGCTCGGTCCGCGTGGTGCTCTGGACGCTGGGTCTGGCGGTGGGCTGCGTGCTGATCACGCGCATCACCGGCGTCCAGCCCGGGTACGTGTACGGGATCATCGGCGGCTTCACGTTCAAGGCGGCGCTCACCAAGGACGACAACGGCCGCATGGCCTGGCGCGGCATGGTGATCCTGCTGGCCGCGGGCTTTGCCGCGTGGATCCTGCGGATCCCGTTCCAGCCGGCCACGGGGATCGTCGGCGGCGAGGTGGGGTCCATCGCCAACCAGCTGCTGGCGGGGATCTTCGTGGGCTCGGTGGAATCGGCCGCCATTGGGCTGATGCCGCTCCGCTTCCTGTCTGGCGCCACGCTGTTCCAGTGGAGCCGGCGACGCTGGGCCCTGCTCTGGGGTCTGGGTCTGGTGCTGTTTGCACACGTGATCCTGTACCCGGTGAGCAGCCTTGAGCCGCATCCAAGCGCGGGCGGTCTGTGGACGGTGCTTGCGTCCGTGGCGATCTACGGCGGCGGGGCGATGGGCTTCTGGTGGTTCTGGCGCAACCGCGCCGAGCGCCATGCGGCACGTGCACGACGAGTGGCCGCGGTGTAGGCTTCGGCGCATCGGCTCAGGGGGAGCCGCCCACTTCTGGGGGATGCCATGGCTGGTCGCACGCACGCGCTGCTGCTGCTGTCGCTGCTGGGGATCGCGTTGCTAGTGAGCGCCTGCTCGGGCGGCCCCGCGGCCACGCCCGCTGCCTCGCCGTCCGCGCCGCCATCGGCAGCTTCGGCTGTGCCCTCCGCGGATCCTTCGGCCAGTGCTGATGTCGGCCTGGACCCCGCCATCACCCACGCCATCAGCCAGCGCAAGCAGTTTGGCCTGCGGTCCGATCTGCCATGGGTGCTCGCGGTGGCCGCCAACCCGCGGGCGCAGATGTTCCCGCTGGACTTCCTGATGCTCCCTGAGGAGGCGGCCGAGTTCAACCAGCGCCAGTCCGACTATGACGCCGTGGCGACCGCGATCCAGGCGTATGCCGCGGACAAGGAAGACGTCTTTGGCGGGCTCTTCAAGGACCAGGTCAACCACACGGTCGTGGCGCTCTTCACCACAAACCCGGCGCTGCACCGTCTGGGGATCCTCGCGCTGCTGCACACGTCCGGACCGCTAGACGTGCGCCAGGTCAAGTATTCGGAGAAGCAGCTCCGGGACCTGCAGGACCGCATCTCGTCGGACTGGGACTGGGTCCGCGGGATCGACGCGCTGGCAACTGGCGTGGGCGCGGACGTCTTCATCAACGCGACGGTGCTGTCGATCTCCAGCGCAAACCCCCAAGCGACCGCGCTCATCCTCACCCACTACGCGGTGCCGGCCGACATGCTGAAGGTCGATTCCGACGGGACGGGGATCCTGCTGCAGCCGCGCGGGATGATTGAAGCGACCGTGCGGACCAGCGACGGCAAGGAACCGGGCGAGAACGCGCTGAACCTCAACTGGAAACCCGATATCTCCGACGGGCGAGACTGCGGCCAGGGCGTGGGGCTGGGCCTGGGGCCCGATGGTGCGTTCACGCTGCCGTGCGCCCCGGGCGGCTGGACCATCTCGCTTGAAGGGCTTTTCCCCGGCGGGGAGACTGTCGGCAGCGCCCACGTCGTGGTTCCCGCAGGGGAGACAGTGAAGCTCCTGATCACGCTAAAGCCCGGGGCGAAGCTCAACCCGTAACGGCGTGACGGGTCCGGCGGCACTTCCCAGCGGTGGCAGACGCCCCTACCATCGCCTCACCATGGAGACCCTGCTCGATCTCCTCGACAACAGCGCCACCCGCTTTGCGTCACGCAACGCGCTGGGTCTGCGCCGTGACGATGGCACAACGTTCCACTGGACGTACGCCGAACTGCTGCATCGGAGCCGCATCGCCGCATGGCGGCTTCGGGCGCTTGGCCTGGGCCAGGGTGACCGCGTCCTGACCTGGTCCCCTTCTACGCCCGCGCTGCCGGCCGCGTACTTCGGGGCGATGCGCGCAGGGTTGATCTATGTCCCCCTGGACGCACGGATGGCGCCCGACACCATCACGCGGATTGCCGCGAAGTCAGGCGCCGGACACCTGATCCTGGGCTCCGGCCGAGACGCCGCGGATCCCCGCGAAGTGGGTCTGGAGACGTTCCCCACAACCATTGTGGAAGACCTGTGCGCCGATCCCGACACCAGCTTCCCCGCCGACTGGGAGGCCCAGCTTGACGCCTGGCCGCGGCCGATAGCCAACGACACGTTTGAGCTTGTCTTCACCTCGGGCACCACGGGCAACCCCAAGGGCGTGATGCTCTCGCACGGCAACGTGCTGGCGGGCGTGGGGAGCTTCCACAAGATCATCGCGCCGATGGAGCACCGGATCGTCTCGCTGCTCCCGCTCTCACATCTGCTTGAGCAGGCGGTCTGCCTCTTCTACGCGCTCGACATGGGCGCCGACATCGTCTACGTCCGCAGCCGCAACCCTCGGGTCATCTTTGAGGCCATGCGCGAGCACCGCGTCACCACGATGCTGCTGGTGCCGCAGGTGGTGGACCTGTTCTGGAGCGGCGTTGAGCGCGAAGTGGAGAAGCAGGGCCTGACCGCCAACTTCAATCGGCTTCGGCTGGTGGCGCGCAAGCTGCCGATGTGGGCGCGTCGGCTGCTGTTCCGCTCCGTTCACAAGCAGCTTGGCGGCGGTCTCCGCCTCTTCGCCACCGCTGGCGCGTTCCTGCCCCCGGCGCTCCAGCAGGCGTGGGAGGACCTGGGCGTCATCGTCCTCCAGGGGTACGGCGCCACGGAGACGGCCGCCGGCTCCTGCACCACGATGGCGGACCATCCGCTGGGCTGTGTCGGCTGGCCGCCACCGCCCGTGGAGATGCGCATCGCGGACGACGGCGAAATCCAGTTCCGCGGCGCGACGCTGTTCAAGGGCTACTGGGAGGACCCCGCCGCCACGGCCGATGCCTTCACGCCGGACGGCTGGTATCGATCCGGCGACCTTGGCGCGCTGGACGCCCGCGGCCGGCTGCACCTGCACGGGCGCAAGAAGGACATCATCGTCCTGCCCAACGGGTTCAACGTGTTCCCGGAAGACCTGGAGAACGCGCTGCGTATGGCGGGGATCCGGGACAGCGTGGCCGTGGAGACGGCGCCCGGGCGGATTGAGGTGGTGGTGCTGGCGCCCGGAACGCACGGGGTGCCGGGCGATGCGCGCGCGGCGTCTGGTCTGGATGGCACGGCCGACCCGGCGGCGATCCGTCGCGAGATTGATGCCGCCGTGAAGGCCGCGAACGCTGCGCTTGGCCCGTCGCAGCGGATCGCGGGCTGGCGGCTCTGGCCGGAGGCAGACTTCCCGCGGACCCACACGTTCAAGGTGAAGCGCGACCGGGTCCGGGCGTGGGCCGCCGTGGATCAGGCGCTGCCGGTCACGCAGGGCGGCGACCCAGGCTGAGCGGCTCACGCAGGCGGCCCCGGCAGGCGGCCCCGGCAGGCGGCTCACCCCATGAGTCATCGGGCGCAGCCGAGCACAGATCGTTCACCGCACGGGTCAACCAGGTCCCGAAGACCGCTATGAGGCCCACCCCAGCACGTTTGGCTCACGGGGTGAGTCACACGATGCTGGCGTGCAACGGAAGGCTCACCGGGTGAGCCGCGCGCTCGGGGGTCGCGTCACCCGCGCGCCCTGGCCGGCTAGCGGACGCGGCCCTCGCGCATCAGTTCGATTGCCTTCGCAACGCGGCGCGCCTTGGTCTCGGGGTTGGTGGTCCCCTCCACGTTCAGCGTGAAGACGCGCTTGTTGCTGCGCGACAGCGTCTCGAAGAAGGCGGCAGCAACGGGATCCGCCGCCAGCGCCTCGGCCAGCTCCGGCGGGACCTCCACCTCGCGCGGCTCCGTGTCGAGCGTGAGGACCACCTCAATCTCGTCGCCGGCGGCAATGCCGGACTTGGCGCGGTGCTC
>CAIYHO010000264.1 GCA_903925955.1 uncultured Chloroflexota bacterium | reverse complement strand
TCTGCCCCTCACAACCGAGTGTCCGGACGGGCTCCTCGCCCTGGCGCTCCTCGCACGGCGGTCCGGCGGTGTCTGGCTTGCCCGCCGCACACCCGCCGTGGCCGGACTCAGCTACACCAACGCCGTGATCACACTGCTGCTCCCGCCCACCCACCTCGCCCGCGTCATGGCAGCCGTTGCGGATCCGGGCTGGATGGACCGCGTGCTTGCGCATGCCAGCGCCCTGGAGGCTTCGCGATGACAACCCTGATTGAGCGCATCCTCGACTGCGTCCCACCGGGCACCTACGGCCTGCAGGCGCTCTTCCGCCTGGTGGACATCGCCGAGTCAACCGAGGTGGCCACCGCGGCCATTGCCGGCGGCACCACGCCCCGGATGCTGATCAACCCGGACTTTGCTGCCCAGCACGCCGCCACACCCGAGCGCCTGCTCATGCTTGTCATGCACGAGCTCCACCACGTGATCCTGGGCCACACCCGGCTGCTGCCGGTGGGCACGCCGCTGGACAACATCGTCTTTGACGCCGTCATCAACGCGATGCTCTGCCGGGCGTTCCCGGACCCAAGCGGCATTGAGCTGTTCACCGGCTTCTACGCCGCCGACGAGGTACCTGCAGCGCTCTTGCGGCCAGCGGACGGGTGGCGCCCCGACGCTCCCACCAGGATCAGCAAACCGCTTGTCGATGCGGGCCACCGCGAGCTGGCAGAGGTGCACCGCGCTCTGTACTCCCCTGATGGCGTGACCTATGAGGAGCTCCGCGAGACGGTCCTGCGAGCGTGTCCGGAGGTTGACGCCATCGGCGTCCAACTGCTCGGCGGCCACGAGCCGGGCGACCTGCACGAGGGCGGGCTTGAGGAACGCGCGCCGGTGCTGCTTGACATCGTGCGGCGCATCGTGGAGGACTGGCCGCAGCCGCCCAACCCCATCCGCGGGCGATCGCTGAGTGACGCGCTCAAGCAAGGCTTCGCGCCTCCGCGCCGCGTGATCGGCAACCGTGCACGGCTCCGGTCGCTCCTCCGCTGGGCCGGAGGCAACTCGGCAACCGGCACCGTCCGTGACGTGGCAGACCTAGACCGCGTCGTCCAGACGCCACTGCCGTCACGCGCCAGGCGTGATGTCGTCCTGGGTCTGCTGGGCAGCCCCATCCTGCTCCACGAGGGCTCGGTGACCACGAAGGGCGTGACCCGAGCCGGGGAGCGCGTCCACGTCTACCTCGACGTGTCGGGGAGCGTGTCCGGGCTTGTTGGCGTGCTCTCGGCCGCCATCCTCGACTGCTCGGCCTTTGTCCACCCGGTGGTCCACGCCTTCTCCACGGTGATCGCGGACTGCTCCGTGGCGGACCTGCGGGCCGGCAAGTTCCACACAACCGGCGGCACCGACGTCGCCTGTATCGCGGAGCATGCCCGCAAGCACGGTGTCCGGCGCGCGGTGATCCTCACCGACGGCTACGTGGGCAAGCCTGTTGGCAGCGATGCCGACACCCTGGCCCTCATGCGCATTGCGGTGGCCTACACAAGCGCAAGCAAACCCGACGACCTTGCGCGGGTCACGGGTCGTGACGATGTCCTGGAGGTGGCAGCGTGAACCTGTCCAACGGTGCGCGGCTTCGTGCGGCAGAAGCTGTAGCGGCTGGCCACCCCGACAAGATCTGCGACGCAATCGCAGACCTGCTGGTTGAGGAGGCGGCCCATCAGGAGCCGAGGGCGCTCGTGGGTGTAGAGGTAGCGGTCCACCGCGACCGCGTCTTCATCACCGGGCGGATCGCCGGCACCCAACTGGCCATCGCTGACATTGAGCAGATTGTTCGCAACCGCTATGCGCATACTGGCTACGGCGATAGCTGGGGCCCCCACCCAGAGAGCCTCACCATCGTCTGCGACCTGGATCTTGGCCCGCTGGTCCCGGGCGAAGCCGACTTCCGTGCGGTCTCGGATGACCAGTCCATCTGCACTGGCTATGCCGTGGACTCGCCCGCGACAGGCTGGATGCCACCCGAGCACTGGCTTGCGCTCACAATCATCAAGCGCCTCGAGCAGCTGCGCCGCACGCAGCCAGCCCTCCGCCTGGGTCCCGACGCCAAGGCCGCCGTGCTCTGCCTTGAGCGCCCGGGCCAGCCAATGGGCCTTGAGGCGGCAACCGTGTCCGTCCAGCAGAAGGTGGGCGCGGACGAGATTGCCACGCGCCGCGCGGTGATTGAGGCAGTCCGCGCTGCCATGGCGTCGGCCGCGGGCGTCTTCCAGATCCCTGCGGACCTTGCAGACCGAGTTCTTGTCAACGGCGCCGGCAACTTTGAGTGCGGCGGGCCAATGGGCGACAACGGCCTGTCGGGCAAGAAGCTTGTTGTGGACGCATACGGCCCACGCGTACCCATCGGCGGTGGTGCGCTGTCAGGGAAGGACTTCTTCAAGGTGGACCGCGCGGGGGCGATCGCTGCCCGGCGGCTTGCCACAAGCATCGTCCGGTCCGGCGCCACGCGCGAAGTGCTTGTGGAACTGCTCTGGCAGCCGGGCGACCGGGAGGCGCGGGTTGCCGCGGTCACCGGCGCGCATGGCGAGGCCATTGACCCAGCGCCGTGGCTGCATCTTGTGGACTTCACGCTGGAGGGCAACGGCAACCGCTGGCCGCGCCAGTTTGGTCCCTCGGGCTGGGGGGGACCGGCTCTCGGATGTGGCCACGGTTGGGCACTTTGGCAGCGGCCAGCCGTGGGAGCCACAGGACTGGGAGCGCGTGGTCAGGATTGGTGCCGCGCACCCCTGACCACGCGTCGCCCACGCCTCAGGCGGCCCTGTTCGGCCTCCAGGCCACGTGGGTGCCGGTGGCATAGGCGACAACCACGCCGCCCTGAGACCATGGCAGCAGGTCCCAGGCGTGGAGCAGTTCGCATGCTTCCTGGCCGGCGGCCACGACAACGAACGCGCCGTGGAACTCCATCGGCTGGAACCGGCGGCCCAGCGCTTCGCCGACGGAGCGGAACTGCTCGCGGTCCCCCTCCAAGATGACGGGGACCGAGTCCACCTCCCCGTAGGCAAACGCCTTGGGGCCCTCGAGCGGGACGCGAACACGACAGATCGTGACCATGGCACACCTCCTCTATGGGGTGTCCCCCAGGCGGGCCGACAGGCACACAGCGGTGCTGCAAGTTCGCCGTTGGGACCCTGTTGCCGCATCGGGTTCAGCCTTGGCACCTGTCCGACCACCAGGGGAAGTCGGGGTTGCCCGCGTCGTCTGTGAGCTGTTTCTCTCGGACGCTGTCTAGATGCGGATCGCTCTCGCGACACCCGAATTCTAGCGGATCAGCGCCCACTTGACAAGTTAGCGTCACTCTGCATAAATGTACTCAGCATCTAAGACAACTGATGCATCGAAGCACGGAGGAGGTAGCCATGGACGACGAACAGGCCTTTCTCGCCACCTACGACGCCAGCCGCTATCCCCGCCCGTCCGTCGCGGTGGACGTGGTGCTGCTCACGGTTGCAGACGACACGCTCAAGACGCTTCTGGTCCGTCGGACCAGCCAGCCACAGCAGGGCCTGTGGGCGCTGCCGGGCACATTCCTGGGCCTCAACGAATCGCCGGACGAGGCCGCAGCCCGCGCGCTGGCGGCCAAAGCCGGCATCGACAACGTCTTCACAGAGCAGCTCTACACGTTTGGGGCACCGGGTCGCGATCCGCGGACCCGAGTCCTGTCCATCGCCCACTACGCCCTCGTCGAGCCCAGCCGTCTCACGGAACTGGCCGGTGCGGCGGGCAACCGGGACCTGCTGCTCGCTTCACTGGTCGTTGATGCCAACGGCCATGTCCGCAGCGTGCAAGCCCGCGCCAACGGCGGGAGTCCCCTGCTGCTGGCCTTTGACCACGCAGACATCTTGGCCGCGGCGGTTGAGCGCATTCGAGGCAAGCTCGATTACGCGCCCATCGGTTTCGAGCTCCTGCCAGCCACCTTCACGCTGCTTGCGTTGCGGCGGGTCCACGAGGCCATCCTGGGCCGGCCGCTCAACAAGGACAGCTTCCGCCGAACAGTGCTTGACCGGGGCCTCGTGGAGGCCACCGGCACGTACTCCACAGGTCTGGGCCATCGCCCGCCCGAGCTCTACCGCTTCAAGCGCGGCGGCGCCGATAACTCCGACAGTTGAAAAGGGGGACGCCATGAAGACGAACCACAACCAACCCACTGCCCACGACAACTTCACCCTTGCTTCCCGGCTCGCCGGCGCCGTGTGGGGTCACCTTGTGGGTGACGCCACCGGCGTGCCGTACGAGTTCACCGGACCGCATGACACCGCGTCAATCGCCTTTGGCGCCACCGGCACCTGGGGCAAGCCCGCGGGCACGTGGAGCGACGACGGCGCACTCATGCTGGCCCTGCTGGACTCGCTGCTGACCGTTGGCTTTTACCCCGAGGACCAAGGCCGGCGAGCCGTCGCGTGGCGCGATGAACGCGCCTACACCCCTGATAACGAGGGGCGCTTCGACATCGGCGGCGCGACGCGCGACGCGCTCCGGAACCTGAGCAGCGGAACGCCTGCGATCGATGCAGGCCGGACGGACGACCATTCCTGCGGCAACGGCTCGCTGATGCGGATCCTGCCTGTGGCGCTGGTTGGCCGCGACCTGTCGGCGAACCAGCTGATTGACCGTGCCCACCAGGCGTCCCGGGTCACCCACGGCCATCCGCGATGTCAGGTTGCGTGCGCGCTGTACTGCCTCGCGGTCGTCGCGCTGCTGGCTGGCAAGTCACCAGACAAGGCTCTCCTTGGGGCGTTTGACACGGCGGGGGCGCTCTATCGCGCCGAGGCTGGGTATGAGGCGCACGTGGCGGCGCTCGCGGAGTTCAACAACTGGTCCGAGCGATCGGGTCGCGGGTTCGTCATCGACAGCTTCTGGTCCGCCTGGGACGCGTTCGCCGGCGCGGCCGACTACGCCGATGCCATCCGGCGCGCCATCGGCTACGGCAACGACACCGACACCACTGCTGCAATCGCCGGCGGTCTCGCGGGTGCGTACTGGGGCTGGGATGCCATCCCGCTCGAGTGGCGCCGGGGCATGCGCGGGCGCGATGTCGCCCAGCCGCTGGTGGATCAGCTGGTTGAGGGCGTCGGCGCCAAGACGTCGCGCGTGAGCCCGCTCCGGGTCAACGTGATGCCCCTGGGCGGCACCGAGCTTGAAGGGACCGGCCAGCTTGGCATCACGTTCCTGCCCGGCAAGAAGCACGACGGCTATACGGGACTTCACTGGCGCGATCTCGACGCCGATCTTGCGCGGCTCCGCGAACTTGGCGTTGACACGCTCTTCCTGCTCGTTGAGGACAGCGAACTCGAGTTCACCCACGTGCCGGAGTTGCCCGATGTGATGGCGGCGCAGGGCCCGGAGCTGATCCGCTTCCCTGTCCGAGATCCGCGCACGCCCGCGGATGGCGTGGCGTATCGAGCGGCCGTGCTGGACCTGATCGCGCGTGTCAAGGCCGGCCAACACGTGGCAATTGCGTGTCGGGGCGGCATGGACCGCTCAGGCATGACCGCCGCGTGCATCTACCGCGAGTTAGGGCTTTCGGCCGATGCCGCCATCGCGCGAGTCCAGGCACATCGGAGCCACACCATCACCCTTCGAGACCAGCAGGACTTCGTCCGGGCGTGGCCGCCGACGGTCTGAGCGTGCGCAAGAGCGCGTGACACCCAAGGTGGCACAGGCGGCCCATATGGTGGCCGCATAGATGAAAGGGGGCCGTTCATGGTTGATCAGCAAGCTCGGGAGGTTGTCGCAGAGGCACTGCGAACAGTCAGGCCCATGGTGGTGCAGTCAAAGGACGGGCTCGTCCTGACGGCGCTGGAGTGGGCGCCGGCTCGCGCGGCAGCAGATGCCGGGTACGAGACGGCCAGCGCCGCCGCGAAGGCGGGCAATCTGGAACTGCGTGAGCAGGGCGGCGGCACCGTGCCGTCCATTGAGGCCGTCACCAAGACAACGCCGGTGGTGATCTTCGCCGGGGACTCCGTCATCGGCGGCAGGCAGAACCGGATCATCAACGTCTCGGTCTGGCTGCCGGCGGCGGCAATCACGGCTATCCCGGTGTCCTGTCTGGAGATGGGGCGCTGGAACCAGGGCTCCCGCTTTGAGACGTCGCGCAAGGTGGACTACCTGCTGCGCGCCGAGATGAGCAGCCAGATGGCGGACGTCGCGGTGCAGGAGGAGCAGATGGCGCTGCACCAGGGCCCATCCGGGGCCCCAGCACGCCGCTCGTTCATGGCAGACCAGAGCGGCGTCTGGAACTCCATCTCGGCAAAGGAAGGGCGGGCTGGCCGGCACTCACCGTCCTCGGCCCTGCATGACCTGTATGCCAGTGAGTCCATGGACATCGCGGCGTTCGCACGCGCGTTCCCCTGCCCCGCTGGGGCCGCGGGCGTGGCGGTGGGGATCGGCGGGGTGCTTGTGGCAGTTGAGCTCTTTGATGCGCCGTCCACGCTTGCGGAGCAGTGGCCGCGGCTTGTGGAGAGTGCGGCATCCGCCTACGCGGACCACCGCCGGGCAGTCGCTGGCGGCATGGCGGAACAGCCCCGGCACCGGTATCCGGATGAAGGGGCAATCGGCCGGATGCTGGACCGCGCGGTCGTGGCCACCGGGCAAGCCATCGTGGGCAAGTCCGTGGGCGAGGGTGAAGACCTGCGCCTCAGCGGGCACAGGATCCGCGGCGGTGCGCTCGTCGTGGGCGGCCGGCCAGTGCATCTGGAGCTCTTCCGGGTTCCGGCGTAACCACACGCGTCCTTGGCCGGGGGGATCCGGGGCACATTGGGGGGCTTTGGGGGGAGCGGGCGGCTCGACGCAAGTCGGGTCGCCCTCAACGGCGTTGGGCCGCTGCATTCCGGCTCTGCACGGCGGCGGGCGATGCCGCAACCTGTGCGCGTGACCACCCGACCTCCCCTCCCCAACCTTGGCGCCATCCGCGAGATCGTTGCGGCAGCGCGCGCGGCGGGACGGACGGCACTGACGGAGCCCGAGGGCCGGGCACTGCTCGCCGCGTGCGGCGTCGCGGTGCCGGCGGTGGTGTACGCGGCTGGCCCAGCCGAGATCAACGACGCGCTGCTCACCACGCTGCCGGGCCATTCCGTCATCGTCAAGGCGGTGTCCAGCAGGCTTGCCCACAAGACCGAGGCCGGTGCTGTGGCCGTGGCCGCTCGCGAGACGGCGGCTGTCCAAGCGGCGGTGACCGCCATGCAGGCGCGGCTGGGCAACCTGGCGGAAGGCTTCTCCATTGCGGAGCTTGTGGCCCACGACAGGGACCCGGGCGGCGAACTGCTGCTGGCGCTCCGCTGGACCGACGACATGGGGCCAATCGCCGCGGTGGGGCTGGGCGGTATCTACGCTGAACCGCTCTCGGCTGACCTGCGGCCCGGGCGAGAGATCGCCGTTGCTTCACCCTCGGCGGCGCTGGCCGCAGGTCTTGCGCGCTCCGGTGGTCTGGGCCAGCACCTTGCGCGCGCCACAGGCGTCCGCCTTGCCACAACGCCCTTGCGCGGACGGCCTGCGCGCGTGCCGCTGACCGCCGTCTCGGACGTTGTCCGCCGGCTGATGGCGCTGGCGCCGCTCATGCCCGACGAGCTTGCCGAGGTGGAGATCAACCCGCTCGCAGTCGCGGGCGACGGGCGCCTCGTGGCGCTGGACGTCTTGGTGAACCTTGGGGCCGGCCCGCTCCCCGTCCGGGCGCCGCGGCCACTGCGCAAGCTGGGCAGGCTCCTGCAGCCGCGCTCCATCGGCATCGTCGGCGTGTCGTCGGGTGACAACCCGGGCCACGCCATCCTGCGCAACATCCTCGCGGACGGCTTCAACCCGGAGCGCGTCACCGTCATCAAGCCCGGCGTCGCCCAGCTTGACGGCGTGCGCTGTGTGCCGGATCTTGCGTCGCTCCCCGGCAAGGTTGACCTCATGGTGGTGGCGCTCCCGGCCTCGGCAACACCTGTCTTCGTTGCCGAGACAGTGGAGCGGGACCTCGCCGAGGCGATGATCGTCATCCCGGGCGGTCTTGAGGAGAAGCACGGCGGCGAAGCCCTGAGCGAGCACATGCGCGACGCCCTGGCCGCCAGCCGCGCCACGCCAAGCGGCGGCCCTGTGGTGGTGGGCGGCAACTGTCTGGGCGTCCGCAGCCGGCCCGGCGGCTACGACACGCTGTTTATCCCCCGCTACAAGCTTCCCGCCGGCAACCGCCCGGCCCCCATTGCGCTGATCACCGGCAGCGGCGCCTTCGCCATCACGCGCCTCTCACGGCTGGCACCGCTGGATCCCCGATACGTGGTGACCATCGGCAACCAGATGGACGTGACCGCGGGCGACCTGCTGGCATATCTGGGCGA
The DNA here is from genome assembly GCA_903925955.1 of uncultured Chloroflexota bacterium. Taxonomy (GTDB): domain Bacteria; phylum Chloroflexota; class Limnocylindria; order Limnocylindrales; family CSP1-4; genus CAIXZV01. The sequence continues at coordinate 778 of CAIYHO010000264.1, read as the reverse complement.
GGCCGACAAGAAGGTCCGCATCTTTGGCGTGTACGTGGAGGGGTTTGCGCGTCTCGACGGCCTTCGCTTCCTTGAGGCGGCCGCCAAGATCACGGCGTCTGGCCGACGGGTTGTGCTGTACCGGGCGGGGCGGACCGCGGCTGGCGCCAGCGCGTCGGCAGGCCACACGGCAGCGATCGCTGGGGACGCCGTGGTGGGTCGCGAGTTGGCGCGGGCGGCGGGCGTCACCATGGCGGACACCCCGGCAGACTTTGACGATCTGGTCCGCGTCTTCGCCCTGCTTGATGGCCGTCCCGCAGCCGGACGGCGTCTGGCAGCCGTCAGCAACGCCGGATCTGAGTGCGTCACCATCGCGGACCACGCGGGGCCCCTGGAGTTGGCCCCGTTTGCCCCGGCAACCAGCACCCGCTTGGCGGAGCTCTTCGCCGCCGCCGGTATCGACACCGTGGCAGATGTCCGAAACCCGCTGGACCTGACGCCCATCGCGGATGCTGCGATCACCGCGTCGGCCGTTCGCGCACTCCTCGACGCCGACCAGACGGATGCGGTCATCGTGGGCATCGTGCCCATGACCGACCGCCTGGACACCCTGCCGGCGGCCGACACCCACCGCGAGGATCTGGCGGGGCCAGCCGCGCTGGCAGCCGAACTGGGCCAACTCTGGGCCGAAACCACAAAGCCGTGGGTCTGCGTGGTGGACGCGGGCCCGTTGTACGCGCCGTTTGCGGACGCGCTTGCCGCCCAGGGGATCCCTGTTGTGGGCACAGCTGATGCCGCC